>CACAXR010000005.1 GCA_902536555.1 uncultured Prochlorococcus sp.
ATAGCAATGTCTGTTTTCTTATTCGGAACTTTTCTAACAATTTATCTTGGTATTGGCGCATGTTTGCCAATTGATAAATCATTAACCCTAGGGCTGTTTTAAATTTTAAACATATCTAGATCGTTATACTGATTTCTTAGGAAATGATTCATTAATAAAAATCCAACAATTGTCCAGGTTTGATATGTTCTTGATTGTTGTCCAACCCAAGTACCTGTAGGTCCATCAAAATATTCTGCCCATTCTTGCTTAGGCAATTGATTAAGTTGACACCAATATGATTCCTCTATTAATGATTTCATTTCTTCCATGAGAATCACATCATCAGAACCATAATTTTTTTGATGCAATAAAACGGCTGCACCAAAAAACCAAAGTAAACTTGGCCAATGACCTCCGTTATGGTAACTCCAAGGCCAATTCTTTGGATCGGATCCTGTTTTATTTTGCCATTCTTCGACATCCATATGAGGATGACAGATTCTCATGGGCATTTGAGCCATTAAATGCTGTCTGTTATGTAAAACTAATCTAAATAAAGCTCTTTGTTCTTCAGGAGGCAGTACACCGAAGATACATGCTAAAGAATTACCTAAACTGTAAAATCTAAAGTCAGGCCTTCCTGTCCTAATATTTCCTATTAAGTAACCTCCTCTATTTTCTAACCAATCTTGTAGCCATGAAGGAACTACTTGAGGTTGAACATTAAATTCATTGAAGTGTTGATCATCTCCATACTGTTCAGTTGGCCTTCTTCTTAAGATTTGCATTGTTTGGCTGGTAACCCAATAGTGTTTTAGAAGAAAACTTCCTAAATCCTTAACCCATTGATTTGTAAGAATAAGTCTTTGGTCTAAAAGTCTACTAACGTGATCTGCCCTACTTAATTCCATTAAGTTAATACAACTTTTTAAACATCCATGAAGTAAAACTTCAACTTCAAGAGGAGCTCCCCATACATCCATAGGTCTATCAATCATAAATGCGCAATCTGGAACAAAAAGTACTGGAGTACCCTCAAATGTTGGATGTAGAACTAAATCTAGTAGAAGTTGAATGCCTCTTTGAACGCTTTGACTTTTTCCGAAGGCATAATCGCCGCTTTTATTAACGTAATACCAACATAAAATGGGCCACCATAAACTTGCATCAGCTGAAGTAATCCGCCCTATCGACCTCTGACCATAGTCTCCAATGAGCTTTCCATTTTCTTCAACGAAACTAGTAGGAAATACGCCACGTGTTTGGTAATTAGCACTTTGTAATTCAAGACATACACTTAGGAACTTTTTGACAATTTCGTACCGTTTTTGCGTAATGAGGTAAATCATTACGGGAACGTTATCTCTTAAAAATATTTCTCCATAATTTAATTTTTTATTTTTTGTTGGGTGTTCAAGTGCTGCAACACTGCCAACTAGCTCGCCTGATATTTCAACCAAAGTCTTTTCGAAGTGTTTTTTTGCATTTGTTACAATTTTTTCTTCATCAGAACTTGGCCTTACTCTTAAATTTTTCTGACTAAATCTTTCTGCCATTACATTTATATCCCTTTATTTAAGCCTAGTTGTTTATAGAGACTTTGAACAAATAAAAAAATTAATAAAAAAATTATGTATTAATGGTTGCATAATTACGGTCAAATGGTTTAGTATTTTCTTCTGGGCAAAAAATTTTTTTTTTGTGCTATTCAGGCAATTACCTTAAATCTGATTTTTGGTAAATAAATGAATTTTTTGAAGATTTGATTGCATCAATGTATTCAGCCAGATGAAGGGTTTTCCTTTCAAAATGGGTTAATCACTTGTTGTTTAACTCTGCACCTAGAAAATTTAAAACTTAGGAACTGATGCTTTTATTGCGTCAAAACTTTATCAAATTTATATTTGGTAATTTTGAGATGTATTTGCAATAAAGGTGTGAGGTCCCGTCAAGAATATATAAATTGTTTTCAATTGCTAACTTTTAGTTTTTTGAAAACCAACGGATCTGAGATCTTGGAAAGTCACTTTAAAATGTTTTAATGTGCACTCAAAGTAATCCTTAAATTACATAAGGAGGCTGAACCTAAATAACTTAAGACATTCTTATTTTTATTTGGAGAATGCAATTCATATTGAGTAGATTTATCTACAAAAGGATTTGAACACAACGGAGAGTTTGATCCTGGCTCAGGATGAACGCTGGCGGCGTGCTTAACACATGCAAGTCGAACGAACCTTCGGGTTAGTGGCGGACGGGTGAGTAACGCGTGAGAATCTGCCCTCAGGAGGGGGATAACGGTTGGAAACGACCGCTAATACCCCATATGCCTATTGGTGAAATGAATTTCGCCTGAGGATGAGCTCGCGTCTGATTAGCTAGTTGGTGAGGTAATGGCTCACAAAGGCTTCGATCAGTAGCTGGTCTGAGAGGATGATCAGCCACACTGGGACTGAGACACGGCCCAGACTCCTACGGGAGGCAGCAGTGGGGAATTTTCCGCAATGGGCGAAAGCCTGACGGAGCAACGCCGCGTGAGGGACGAAGGCCTCTGGGCTGTAAACCTCTTTTCTCAAGGAAGAAGATATGACGGTACTTGAGGAATAAGCCACGGCTAATTCCGTGCCAGCAGCCGCGGTAATACGGGAGTGGCAAGCGTTATCCGGAATTATTGGGCGTAAAGCGTCCGCAGGCGGCCTATCAAGTCTGCTGTTAAAGCGTGGAGCTTAACTCCATTATTGCAGTGGAAACTGATAGGCTTGAGTATGGTAGGGGCAGAGGGAATTCCCGGTGTAGCGGTGAAATGCGTAGATATCGGGAAGAACACCAGTGGCGAAGGCGCTCTGCTGGGCCATTACTGACGCTCATGGACGAAAGCCAGGGGAGCGAAAGGGATTAGATACCCCTGTAGTCCTGGCCGTAAACGATGAACACTAGGTGTCGGGGGAATCGACCCCTTCGGTGTCGTAGCTAACGCGTTAAGTGTTCCGCCTGGGGAGTACGCACGCAAGTGTGAAACTCAAAGGAATTGACGGGGGCCCGCACAAGCGGTGGAGTATGTGGTTTAATTCGATGCAACGCGAAGAACCTTACCAGGGTTTGACATCCTGCGAACCTCTTAGAAATTTGAGGGTGCCTTCGGGAATGCAGTGACAGGTGGTGCATGGCTGTCGTCAGCTCGTGTCGTGAGATGTTGGGTTAAGTCCCGCAACGAGCGCAACCCACGTTTTTAGTTGCCAGCATTAAGTTGGGCACTCTAGAAAGACCGCCGGTGATAAACCGGAGGAAGGTGTGGATGACGTCAAGTCATCATGCCCCTTACACCCTGGGCTACACACGTACTACAATGCTACGGACAAAGGGCAGCAAACTCGCGAGAGCTAGCAAATCCCATAAACCGTGGCTCAGTTCAGATCGTAGGCTGCAACTCGCCTACGTGAAGTAGGAATCGCTAGTAATCGCAGGTCAGCATACTGCGGTGAATACGTTCCCGGGCCTTGTACACACCGCCCGTCACACCATGGAAGTTGGCCATGCCCGAAGTCGTTACTCCAACCCTTGTGGAGGAGGACGCCGAAGGTGGGGCTAATGACTGGGGTGAAGTCGTAACAAGGTAGCCGTACCGGAAGGTGCGGCTGGATCACCTCCTAACAGGGAGACAACAAAATGTTAAATATTAATTTTGTCACCTTAGGTCGATCGGTATCTCACATTCTTGATTTATTAAGAATTTCATTTCCTAAGTTTTTCTAGGTCACACCCATTACTTTCCCTGGGCCATTAGCTCAGGTGGTTAGAGCGCACCCCTGATAAGGGTGAGGTCCCTGGTTCAAGTCCAGGATGGCCCATATCTCTATGTTGGGGGTATAGCTCAGTTGGTAGAGCGCCTGCTTTGCAAGCAGGATGTCAGCGGTTCGAGTCCGCTTACCTCCACTGATCACCACCTCTTCCATAATTTATAGAAGGGAAATGTTTTTGAGTTTTGATCAAATTCTGAACGAATCTAGCTTCCTAATTAATACTATTAAGATGCTGGACTCATTGAATTTAATTCATTGTTTTCAGAGAACCTTGACAACTGCATAGATTATTTTTAAAGACAATAAGCATCTTTAATGATGCAGATTTATTATTTGTGCAAATGCATTAATAACAATTCTATTAAGCTGATGCTTCAATTTTTGAAGTTATTGGTCAAGCTACAAAGGGCTCACGGAGGATACCTAGGCACACAGAGGCGATGAAGGACGTGGTTACCTGCGATAAGTCTCGGGGAGTTGGAAGCACACTTTGATCCGGGAATTTCCGAATGGGGCAACCCCATGTACGGCCAACTGAATATATAGGTTGGTGCGAGCTAACCCAGCGAACTGAAACATCTTAGTAGCTGGAGGAAGAGAAAGTAAATAACGACTCCCTCAGTAGCGGCGAGCGAACGGGGAATAGCCCAAACCGATAGTCTTGACTATCGGGGTTGTGGGACAGCAATATTGATCAGCAAGTCTAGAAGAAACGTTTGAATGGCGTGCCACAGAGGGTGAAAGCCCCGTAATCGAAAGATAAGTTGACCTAGCTGTATCCCGAGTAGCACGGAGCACGTGGAATTCCGTGTGAATCTGCGAGGACCACCTCGTAAGGCTAAGTACTACTGTGTGACCGATAGTGAAACAGTACCGCGAGGGAAAGGTGAAAAGAACCCCGGGAGGGGAGTGAAATAGAACATGAAACCGTGAGCTTACAAGCAATGGGAGCCCGACTAATCGGGTGACCGTGTGCCTGTTGAAGAATGAGCCGGCGACTTATAGGCACTGGCGGGTTAAACCGGAAATGGTGGAGCCACAGCGAAAGCGAGTCTTAATAGGGCGTTTGTCAGTGTTTATAGACCCGAACCCTGGTGATCTAACCATGGCCAGGATGAAGCTTGGGTGATACCAAGTGGAGGTCCGAACCGACTGAAGTTGAAAATTCAGCGGATGAGCTGTGGTTAGGGGTGAAATGCCAATCGAACCAGGAGCTAGCTGGTTCTCCCCGAAATACGTTGAGGCGTAGCGTCTAGTGCTCCAGCAGGGGGGTAAAGCAACCATTTCGGTGCGGGCTGCGAAAGCGGTACCAAATCGATATGAACTCTGAATACCCTGTGTGTAACTAGGCAGTCAGACTGTGGGGGATAAGCTCCATAGTCAAGAGGGAAACAGCCCAGACCGCCAGCTAAGGTCCCAAAATTAACGCTAAGTGATAAAGGAGGTGGGATTGCCCAGACAACCAGGAGGTTTGCCTAGAAGCAGCCATCCTCAAAGGAGTGCGTAATAGCTCACTGGTCGAGCGATCCTGCGCCGAAAATGAACGGGGCTAAGCGTTATACCGAAGCTGCGGATAAATTTATTTATGGTAGGGGAGCGTTCTATGTAGGGTGAAGCGTTAGCGTAAGCGGACGTGGACAGCATAGAAGTGAGAATGTCGGCTTGAGTAGCGAAAACATGGGTGAGAATCCCATGCCCCGAAACCCTAAGGGTTCCTCCGGCAGGCTCGTCCGCGGAGGGTTAGTCTGGACCTAAGGCGAGGCCGAAAGGCGTAGTCGATGGATAACAGGTCAATATTCCTGTACCAGATGTGTTTTGAGAAGGGGGACGGAGAAGGCTAGCCAGGCCAGATGTTGGTTACTGGTTCAAGCGTTCGAGGCTTTGAGAGATGGAGAAAACATCTTGAGCTAAGGCGTGAGTACGAGCTGCTACGGCAGCGAAGTTGGTGATGTCATGCTTCCAAGAAAAGCCCTATACTCGTTAAGGCACATATGCCAGTACCCGAAACCGACACAGGTGGGGTGGTAGAGAATACCGAGGGGCGCGAGATAACTCTCTCTAAGGAACTCGGCAAAATGGCCCCGTAACTTCGGGAGAAGGGGTGCCAGCGAGAGCTGGTCGCAGTGAAGAGGCGCAAGCGACTGTTTACCAAAAACACAGGTCTCCGCTAAGTCGCAAGACGATGTATGGGGGCTGACACCTGCCCAGTGCCGGAAGGTTAAGGAAGCTGGTTAGCTTTTAGTGAAGCTGGCGACTGAAGCCCCGGTGAACGGCGGCCGTAACTATAACGGTCCTAAGGTAGCGAAATTCCTTGTCGGGTAAGTTCCGACCCGCACGAAAGGTGTAACGATTTGCGCGCTGTCTCGGAGAGAGGCTCGGCGAAATAGAATTGTCTGTGAAGATGCGGACTACATACACCCGGACAGAAAGACCCTATGAAGCTTTACTGTAGTTTGATATTGTGCTCGGGCTCTGAATGCGCAGAATAGGTGGGAGACGTTGAAATAGTGCTTGTGGGTATTATTGAGTCATCGGTGAGATACCACTCTTTTAGAGCTAGGGTTCTAACGCTTACCCGTTATCCGGGAAGCGGACAGTATCTGATGGGCAGTTTGACTGGGGCGGTCGCCTCCTAAAAGGTAACGGAGGCGCACAAAGGTTCCCTCAGGCTGGTTGGAAATCAGTCGTTGAGTGCAAAAGCAGAAGGGAGCTTGACTGTGAGACCTACAAGTCGAACAGGGACGAAAGTCGGTTTTAGTGATCCGACGGTTCTGCGTGGAAGGGCCGTCGCTCAACGGATAAAAGTTACTCTAGGGATAACAGGCTGATCTCCCCCAAGAGTTCACATCGACGGGGAGGTTTGGCACCTCGATGTCGGCTCATCGCAACCTGGGGCTGAAGTCGGTCCCAAGGGTTGGGCTGTTCGCCCATTAAAGCGGTACGCGAGCTGGGTTCAGAACGTCGTGAGACAGTTCGGTCCATATCCGGTGTATGCGCAGGAATATTGAGAGGATTTCTCCCTAGTACGAGAGGACCGGGAGGAACGCACCTCTGGTGTGCCAGTTATCGTGCCAACGGTAAACGCTGGGTAGCCATGTGCGGAGTGGATAACCGCTGAAAGCATCTAAGTGGGAAGCCCACCTCAAGATGAGTATTGCCATGGCTTAAGCCAGTAAGGTCACGGGAAGAACACCCGTTGATAGGCTCTACGTGGAAGCTTGGTAACAAGTGCAGCGGAGGAGTACTAATAGACCGAGGGCTTGACCAAATAAACTTAATTTATTGTCTTGAATTTATATAATTTTCTATGCAGTTCTCAAGGTTCAAACTATCCTGGTGTTCATGGCGATGTGGAACCACTCCGATCCATCTCGAACTCGGTTGTGAAACGCATCAGCGGCGAAAATATTTAGGGGGTAGCCCCTTGAGAAAATAGCTCAATGCCAGGTAAAAATATTTAAAAGGGTTTATTCTTCTTGAGTAAGCCCTTTTTTATTTTTGGCATTTGGGACACCAATGTGTACTTCTTCCAGTAATTTTTTGTCTTTCAATTAAATTTCCACATTTATGACATTCTTTACCAGTTCTCCTATAGACATTTGTCTGTAAACCAAAATTTCCATTCTCTCCCTCTAGGTCTCTAAAATCGCTAAATGTAGTCCCACCAGAACCTATACTTTTTTTTAATACAGATACGATTGATTCCTTGAGCTTGATTAACTCATTTTTCTTTATTGTTCGAGCTTCTCTAAAAGGTGAGATTCCAGCAGAGTATAAACTTTCATCAGCATAAATATTACCTATGCCTGCCACTATTGTTTGATCTAATAAAATAGCTTTTATAGATTTTGTTCTTTTTGAAATTACTTTTTTAAGATAATTTGCATCAAAGTCTTTAGAAAATGGTTCTGGTCCTAATGATCCTAATCCTTTAATTATTTTGTTAAGTGATAGGCCTTTATTAATCCACCACATTTGACCAAAACTTCTTACGTCAATGTACCTAAGCTCATTATTATTTTTATCAAAAAATCTTATTCTTGTATGTTTACAAGGATGATTCGAGTGTTCGATAAATTTGAAATATCCAGTCATTCTTAGATGAACTACAAGAAATCCGTTATTTTGTGAATTTTCTAGAGGAAATTGAGTATTCTCATTTTGAACTTCTTTTAGTTGAGCTATTAAATATTTTCCTCTTCTATCCCATTTATAAATAAGTGAGTTCCTAAGTCCTTTGATGAATTCTTCTTTGTTCTTTGGGAATGCAACAGTTGATTCCCTACATACTTCTACTTTTTTAATAATAAAGTTATTAAGTTTTTGCTCTAAACCTCTGCGAACAGTTTCTACTTCAGGTAATTCAGGCAATTATTTAAGCTTTTTCTAATTCACTTTCAGCGAAATTATTCGTATTTGCTCCACCATCAGTTCCGCTTATCCCAGCATAATTTACTTTATCGAATCTGACTACACAGTTATATTTAATCCCTGATGTGTCAACTGAAGCAACTTTACCTATTTCATTGTACCAATATGATTCTGGTCTTTTTACTCTTACTAAATCGCCTCTTGAAATTGCCATTACTATTAATTTAACTTTTTGTAGAATAACCCATCATTAATAATCTTAGACAAATTATTCACACATATTAATTAAAAGTTTTAACAAAAATCATTTATTAAATTATTTTCGAATTCTTCTTTGGCTGGCTTATTTCCCATCCATTTCCTGCCAGGTATTCTCACATCTAATTCGTTTGTATCACAATTGATTGAAAGAATCAGTTTTTTATTTTCTTTATTAAGTACGTTTAAAACTTTTCTACCTTTAATATCTTTGTATGATTTACTTTGGATAATTATAGGACCATAAGATTTCTTATCTAACTCAAGTAAGTCATCATTTTTTTTATTTTCAGTTGCTTTATAATTTTCTGAAATCATTGTGTTCTGTTTTCTTATTTTGAGCTTTTGACCAACTTTTATTGAATCAGGATTATTGAGATTATTAATCTCTATCAGATCATTTATTTTCAAATTATATAAGTTTGATATCTCAGTAAGATTTTCACCAGTTTGAACGATATGGTAATTATTTATTAAATCTGATTGTTTTGTAAGATTTTCAGTAGATTCGAAGATAATAAGATTCTGGCCAATAAAGATATAATTTTCATCTTTTAAGTTATTCAATTTAATAATTAAATCTTTATTTATTGAATAAAATTTTGAAATACTTGTTATTGTATCTCCACTTTTTACAATATGAATTTTATTTATTTCAGTTTTATCTTGATTAATTGATTCTTGTCTAGCAATATTCTCAATTTTATTTTTTGCTGAATCTATTTTTTCTTCGGACTTTATCAATGAGTGATTAAAAAAATTAATAAATATGGCAATTATTAAAAATGCAAATTTCATTAACAACTCTGTTTATTTAAAGATAGTCCCTTAATAAAAAATCGCTAGGGTTTTGAAAATAATTTAAGTAATTTAAACCTGAAAAATAAACTTTAGAAATTTCTTTACCCTTTCGTAGGGAGGATACCGCAGATTTAAATCAAATAAAAAACCTTTAAAAGTAATAGATTTTTGATTTGAAAAATTTCGAAACCCTTCTTCTCCATGAAATTTACCAATACCACTTTGCCCAACGCCTCCAAACGGTAAATTTGGAATAAGGACTGGTAACATCACATCATTTATACAAATTGTTCCAGAGCTGGTTACTTTTGAAATGTGTTTATGGATTTTTTTATTGCCTCCAAATAAGTAGATTGCTAAGGGCTTTGATGTTTGACTAATCTGCTTTAAAGCTGATTCCTTATCATCAATTCCAATTATTGGAAGTAGTGAACTGAATAATTCTTTCTGCAAAATATCTGTTTCATTTAATTTAGTTCTCAAAATTGTAGGAGATATTTTCAACTTTTTTTTACTAAAAGTCCCCCCAAATAAAATTCTTTTTTCTTTTTCGTATTGTTTGAGAATTTCTACAGTTGATGTAAATTGTTTTTTCTCCAATTTTGATAGGTTTTCTGAAATAATTGGATTATCTCCGTAAAAACTTACTATGTATTTCTTTAATTTTTCTATAAAAATATTTTCAATTTCTTTATCTACAAAGATATGATTCGGAGCCATGCAGGATTGACCAGAATTAAAAAATTTACCCCAAACAATTCTTTTTGCAGCCACTTCTAAATTTGCATTCTTGAAAACAATTACAGGATTTGTTCCGCTTAACTCAAGAGTTAATGGAGTTAAGTTTTTAGAAGCTAATTTCATTATAGATTTTCCAGTTTCAGTACTTCCTGTAAAAAAAATGTGGTCAAAATTTTGTTCAATTAATTTTATGGATTGTTTATTATCACCCTCTACTGTTATTAGGACATCTTTACGGAAATATTTGGAAGTAAGCTTTTTAATAAGTTTTGAGGTCGCAGGACATTTCTCTGATGGTTTTATAACTGCAGTATTTCCTGCTGAGAAAATATTTACCAATGGCTTTAAAATATAAAGTAATGGATAATTATAAGGACCAAGAATTAAGACACACCCAAGAGGTTCGTAAATAACTTTGGAGGATGATGGAAATAGATAAAAAGGGGTATCAATCTTTTTTGGTCGCATCCAAGATTTGAGTTTCTTTTTTATAAGTGAAATTTCTTCTTTCACTAAAAGGATTTCTGAAAGCCCTTCAATTTCAGATTTGCCGAGATCAACAAAAAGTGATTTAATAATCTCTTTTTTATTTTCATCCAAAAGTTTAGAAACTATATTGATATGAAGGATGCGCCATTTTATATCTTCAGTTTTACCAGTGAGAACTGTATCTTTTAATTTATTAATGTCTTCTAAATGAAATTTGTCAGAAATTTTCATTTTTTACCTTTGAATAGTATTAAATATATCAGAGGATAAATTTTAAATAACTAAGGTTTTTAGGCAGTTAAATCAAAGCGAATGATTTACGAGAAATAATCAAATTTATTAATATTGCTTTTAAAAATTCAAATTTTTCTTGGTTAGTATATTTCTATGAGGGAAAATTTTTCAATTAGATTGATATCTATAAATGAAATACCAGAAGTCACAAACTGGGCAAGGTTAGAAGGATTTTCTCCTGGAATGGATGATTTATCAATTTATAGAAATACAGATAAACAAGGGGTATGGGTAGCTTGTCTAGACAATAATCCTATAGGCTCTATTGCGTGTATAAAATATAATTCCTCGTATGGTTTTATAGGTTTATTTATCGTTAAAAAAGAATTCCGAAATAATGGATATGGAGTGAGATTATGGAAACATGCCCTCGAATATTTGAAAAATGTTGATTGTATTGGTCTTGAGGCTGCCCCAGATAGATTAAATGATTACGCAAAGTGGGGGTTTAGAAAATCTTCCATTACAAATCGATGGAAATTAAATGGTTCTCAAGATTTGCCATTGAGAAATTTCTACAAAGATCAATTTCATTCTTTTAAAGTTGTCCCGGGTAATAAAATTTCTTCTGAAGCAGTCTTAATTTATGATGATCAAAGAGAACCTAGTCCCAGACCACATTTTCTAAATGACTGGTTGAAAAATTCTCATGGTAATGTCAGTGCAATTGTCGATAATAATGGGATGTGCCACGGATTTGGCAGGATAAGGCCTTGTGTATTGGAGGATAATGAGCAAGGCTGGAGAATTGGCCCTCTTTTAGCGGATACTCCACCACTTGCTGAATTATTAATAAGGGAGTTAGTTGGTGATTTAGATGCTCAAATCTTATTGGATTGCTCTAATCTGAACCCTTATTCAAATTATCTTTTATCAAGTTTGGGATTTGAGGAAATATCAAAAACTTACAGAATGTATAAAGGCATTCAACCTCACTGCCCTATAAATCAAGTATACGGACTTGCCTGTTTGGAACTGGGGTGATTTCCTTTAAAGCGTTCATTTCCCCTTTTGTTTCTGTAATACTGAAAGAAGTTTGTTTGATTAAGATTAACTTCCAAAAGGTTTCAAAATTTTTTCTACAATATCGGCGTTGATTATAGTGATCTCTCCATTATCAATATTGGCAACTTGAAACAAGGTCCATGAATTTGGATTTCTAGCTCCTCCAATACAGTCGATAACTTGACCGACCCAATAATTTTTATTCTCTTCCTTAGTATTTTCGTAATTCTCTTTTTTAATTGCGACATAATCACCAGGTCTAACGAAAAGAAACTCAGGAGTTACTGGGCTCACAATAAATAATTAATAGTATATACGTACTATATAAGTTATTAGTTTTGTTGTCTAACTTTTAATTATTTAGCAAACTAGGGATAATTCAGAAATAAAATGGAATCAACTGAAATAGCTATATTGTCAACAATGTTGGGGTTAATTCTAGCTTTAACTGACGCTTATATAGAAAGGAATATTCCTGGATAGTGTTTCCATTCGTCCGTTAAATTAAATAAGATTTAAGCTGGTCTAATATGTCGGCACGGTTGGAAACTAATTTTGTAAAAACTAAATATATCAACCCTCCCATTGCGAGTCTTCCGTTAATTTTTTCTAACTGCTTTAGTTTTCTCAAAAGATTAATTTTGTAGTTAAACAAAATTTAAGGGGTATAGAAAATAAAAAGGTATTGATTAATTCAAAATTAAAAAAAAAATTCAAGAAATATTATTTCAAACAAAAATTAGGTTTAAAGCCAAGCCTCTTTCATCTCAATATAAAGTCTCTCGCTCTCAGCAGAATTAATTTTGCTGTCCGAATAGGATTGCTGCTGCTGCTGTTGTTGCTGCTGAGTTGAGTTATTATTAGGATTTTGGACTTCGCTCATTAGAGGAACCTCAATATTTGTGTTTATTCTCTCATATTAAGAGCTTTTTTTGTCAACTTGAATTCTTAAATTTTATTTAAATTTTCTACGTTTTAATTTTCCTTCTTTGAGTGAATTCATTTCGCTACGGTGGTTTTAGTGTATAGAAATTTAACTTCCCAATATACAATTCCTAGAAAGATAGCACTTGCAATAATAATTTCAGAAATGGCTAACATTTTATTTTTCAATACTAAGTTTAATTTTGGTATCAATTTACACAGAATGCAATAGGTACTAATTACATTTTAGATTTTTAAAAATCTTATTTAATAAAATAACGCGTCGAAATAATATAAAATTTTAAGTTAGATACATATTATTTTCGTGGGAAATTTCATAAATTCAACAACCCTTATACCTTTAATACCTTTAGTAACCTCTTTATTTATTCTTATTTTATTGGCAAGTTTTAACAGAACACTTAACAGGCTAACAAAACCAGTTACTGCACTGGTTGCATTATCTTTATTAAGTTCTGCTTTTATAAGCTCATTTGACTATTTTAAGAAAATAGAAGAAGAAATAGTTTTATCTGAATTTCTAAAATTTTTTGAAGAAAAAAATTTAGTTATACATCTCAATTTATTAAATGAAAAAATTATAATTTTTTTCTCATTAATAATGATATTAATTATTGGAATATCTTTTTATAAATTGCCTAGAAAAAAAGGTTATGTATCATTAATGATTAGCCTAGGATTAATTTCTTCTTCGGTGATACTCTCAATATTGCTAACAGATTTCTCAGCACTAATCTAAACAGTTGTAAGCAATGACAAAGCTTCGTTAAGTTCTTTGACATGATTTAATTCATCTTGAGCAATTTCTTTTATTTTTTGATCATTTGGATTATCTATTAAATATTTGGAATAAGTTTCAAATGCATGCTCTTCGATTTTTATGTTGACATCATAAGCATTAGCTGGAGAGAGGAAATAATAAAAAACCATGATCCAGTAATAGACAAGGACAAGGTGTCTCGCAAAAAATCTATCAATCCAGAACCTATCTCCTCCTCTTTTCTCCATTTCTTTGAGATGCTCAGTTTCGTTAATAGCTTGATAAAAATGTTCTTTCATTAAAATCATTGTTTTCTCATTTTTAATTCCTAGGGATTCTTTAAAATGAAGAACTGAAAGAAATGCAAAATAAGGTGATCTAGCTATAACTTCTAAAACCCAAAATCTTTGTAAAGATCTACCAGAGTATATGAAGTCTAAGAAGTTAACTGTAGTATTCAAAATCAAAGAATTTAATTTCTTCATGAATTTAGTTTTTCTTTAAGTATAATTACTCAGCCACTCGAGGACTATAATGTTTTGAAATAATTAACCAAAAATTAATATTTATAGTCTAAAAAATTGTTACTTCCATTGAAATATTTTTTTTTCATGCATTAATTGGATAGATAAAAATTTTATATGACAACTACTGAAAAAATTGCAAATGCCAAAAAGAGGATTGATGAATTAGAAAGACTTATAAAATTTTGGAATGATTCAGACCATGATGAGGCAAAAATAGTAAATTTTTCAAGGAATATTGAAAATAAAGTTGCTTAGATTGTGACTATTAAGGCTAATTAAGCTTATCTACTTAATGTGATTTAATATCTTTGAGGTTTCGAATATTGTTTAATTTTTAAATAGAGCAATTAAACCTATTCTCAAAAACGGTAAGGAAGAAATAATCTAAAAGAAAAATCTATATGAAAACCTTTTCAAAAAAATATTTAGTTCCTATTAAATTTATACCATGGGTTTTTTGGGTATTTATATCTTTTATGTGTATATATTTGTGTAAGATAGCCTGGGTAAGTTGAATGATTAATGAGTCTAGCTTCTCCTTAGCCAACCAGGAGCACCGCCAAACCAATCTGATATATCATCTTCATTTGGGTTGAAATGATTTTCTTTATCTAGTCCATCTATCCCAAATGATTGTAAGAGGTTATCAATCCCTCCATCTTTTTTTGTACCATTCCTTCTAAAGCTGTTAGCTTTTTTCAGCCAAAGAGAAATCGTTGAATTATGGTGTGCAAATTTCTCAACATATATCCTTTCTTCTAATGTAATTGTTTTATCTTGAGCAATTCTTTTAATTATTCCTTGGATCTTTAGTCTTTTTGCATTACTTAGAAGCATTTTTGATTAATTCATTATTCTTTTTTATAGGAAGAAATACCAAAAATATCTTGTCAATGTTAATTTCAACAAATTAACTATTTAAAGGGGTTTTTAAGAAAGAAAAGTCTTAAGACACTAAAAAAAGGAATCAATAAGTTACGGATAATACGTTTATTTATTTATTAAACTTATAAGTCCTATAAATTAGATAAAAAAAATCAATCAATCATAGCTTGAAATTAAGTTAAGTGGATGAGGTTGTTGCAATATAGTAAAATTGTACTAATATTAGTACAGATGTATTATTAAAGATATGAAAGTGATTTCATCTTCTCCTTATGCCCCTTTTAATTCAAAAGAGTGGAATTCTCTAATAAGCAAAAATGCAAAGTTTGAAAATACTCCAATAAAGATTCAAAAAAAAATTTATAGAACTTTTACTCTAAAAAAGATTGAAAAAGATGAACTTTTGCAAGAGAAGAATGAATTGCATCAACAAATGCAACTTTTATTCGGATAGAAAAAAATATTAACTAACAATCTTTTTGTTGAATATTATTTTACGAGATCCAATTTTTTGTTAGATTAGTAGAAGTACAAGAAGGATTTAATTTGGCTGTAGATCGAGAACTTTTAAAAGAAGTTACCCAAGAACTTTGGAATACCGTAAAAAAACTAAGACCTGAGATAGATCGACAAACTCGACTTCAATTAGTTTTAAAGGCCTTATTAACTATTGGAGATTTGCCAGATCAAATGCAAGCTGCCATGGTAGTTGGCGTCTGCGCAGAAATGGATAAGAGTGATGTTGATAATATTGAAACTAATTCACAAAATAAAGATTCAGGCGGATTTGATACTTCTACAGGCAGAAAAGTAGTTAGAAGAAGTTCAGCTAAATAAACCTTAAATAATCATCCTTTAATTTTCTTTGATTCGTTTTTATTAAGTCTATTTAATAGGTAATATGAAATTACAAGTAAGAGAGGAACGAATATTGAATGTAAAGTCATCATTAATTCTGTTTGGCCCATTCCTATAAGATTTGTCTCGTTTGGAAGTTGTTCTGACCAAGTGCCAACTAAATGCCAGGCTTGAGGAATTGATAAGAAAAACATATAAGAGCTATAAGTTAAGTTTATGTTCAGATAAAGATTATCATTATTGAACGTTTTTGCTTTCTTTATTCTTATTTCTTAACTAAGTATTTGTAGAGTTATAAAAAAGAACTTGATTTATAAATTTATTTTCTTAAGAAGAGTTTTAAATTCTTTTTTACCAATAATTTTTTCAGCTGCGTAAGCGCCACTTGCTGAAACAGCAGGAATTCCAATACCTGGAAATGTACTTGCACCGCAAGTAAATAAATTTTTTACTGGAGTTTTGCAGCCTGGGAAAAGACCTTTTGCTGCAGATAATGCAGGGCCGTAACTACCGCAATAGGTATTGGTGAATTTTTCATGAGTGATTGGGGTTCCTAGCATCTTTAAATCAATTCTTTCATCTATATCAGGGATGAATTTTCGCACTGCATTAAGGAATATTGAACATCTTTCTTCTTTCAAATTTCTATATTCTAATTTCTTTGGATTTAGGTTTTCCCAAATTTCCCAAGGTTCATTTGCGGGAGTATATCCATGAAGAACATGTTTCCCTTCAGGGGCCATATTTTTATCTAAAACAGATGGGATTGAAAATACAGCTATATTTCTTTCTGCGGTTATACCTTTTTCCCACTCATCAACATGTATCGCATGTATTGGCAAATTTTCAAGACCATCAGCATCAAAACCTAAATGTATATGAAGGAAAGAATCACATTTATTAGGATTTAAAACTTTTGTATTCCATTTTTTTGAAATTTCATTTGGAATTAACTTCTTTAAATTCCAAACATCAGTATTCGCGACAACAGATTCACAACTATAACTAGAACCATTATTAAGAGTTATACCTGTGGCTAAATTTTTATTGAAGTTAATTGTCTTTACTCTGGAAGAAAGAATTAATTCTCCTCCATTTTTTTTAAATCCATTAATTAAGGCTTTTACGATAGATTCACTACCTCCCTTTGGGTATTCAAGGTATGAATTTGGTTCAAACCATTCGTTAAATAAAGTAGCCATCGCAGCTGTATTTGTATCATGCATTGACATACCACTTATCAAAAAGCTCAATAAATCAACCCAATTCCTGAGAAAAGGATCCTCTAGATGATTATTTACTAAATTCCCAAAGCCTTTATTAATTTTTGGCATTTGATTGATATTAGGTAAAAATTTTGAGGTTAAATTTATTAGATCTAAGAAATTTATTGATTCGGGAGAAAATGATAGTAAAGGTATTTCATTTATTATTTGGCTAAGAGGTTTTATTCCGGAAATAAATGATTCCCATTCTTTAACAGATTTCTCACCTCTTAAAGTTTTAATTGTTTGTTTAAATGGTTCTTCCCCCACATCAAGTTTAAAATTGCCCTCTGGAACAATTACTTGCCAACCTTTGTATTGAAATAGTTCAACTTCTTCATCAAGTAATTTAAGAATTTGCCCTAGGGGATTAATTGTCGGCCATTTACCTATTCCACTCCATAATGAAGGGCCTGATTCGAAAGTGTAACCTTTTCTTTTGAAACCGTGAGCAACACCTCCCGGCTGGGTATGCGCTTCACATATAAGTACTGTTTTACCTGATAAAGCTAAAATTGAACCACAGCATAATCCACCTATTCCACTACCGATTATTACAACATCATACTTGTCCATTAAATATTTATTTACTTTACTCTTCTAGTAAAACTAATGCGTTTTAGACAAATGTATTAGTTGAAGTTGTAATACTTAGAACAACAGCAAGGAAAAATATGTAAGGGACTGCTTTTAGAGGTATGTATCCTTGGCTTTTAGAGATAAAATCCATTAACTTAGTTACTTTGTGTAAACATACTAACGAGATCTTGTTCCTTATGTGTGCCAAAAAATTATTTTTTTGGAAATATATTGAAACAAAGAAATCTTTTTGGAGAGATTTTTTAACTAAGAACATTTTTTATGAAGTTATCTTAGTATTTGATTCTTAGTTTAAAATCTATTATGAAATACTTTCCTGATATTAATGAGATAAAACTATTAGAAAAAAATTCCCAAAAAAATGGTAGCGGAATTTTATATGAGGAATTGTTAGGAATATGGAAGTTTAAGTATGTATGGGGAAAGGAGTCAGATGAAATCAAAAATATACCCAGTTCGATTCTCCAAGTTTTGTCGGCAAGACTCGAATTGAAAAGTAAAAATAAAGAGGATCAAATAAATTATGAAATAAAAAATTCAATTAATTTCGGATTATTAAATATTACTTTTATAGGCAGCGCAGAATTAAAAGGGATTAGACCTTTATTGGCTTTCTATTTTGAAGAATTGAAAATTAGTATAAGTAGTTTTCCTATATTTAATAAGGAATTAAAAAAACCAGAAGATAAAAAAATGCCTTTTTTCTCACTTGTAGGAATTAGCACTAAAGATAATTGGTTATGTGCTCGAGGCAGGGGCGGAGGGCTTGCAATATGGGTTAAGTCTTAATTTAGTGGTATTCTCCAGGGTGATCTACCTTTCTTACGGTAACTTTATCAACTTTTTGTCCATTAAATCTTAAGAGATCATCTCCTGAAAAGTCATAACCTAAGCGTTGACCTATAAGGGCTACATCATCTGCTGTAGAGGATGTAATAACCTGCTTTTTTAATTCTTCATCAGATTGCATCTTAATTAAAAATTTTCTTATTTCAGAAAAACTCATTACTAGAATTTGATTGATTGATGTTAAAGAAATTTATAAAATCTTTTTCTTAGCAAGAACAAGATAAATAGATAATCATTATACTATTTTTATGACTTACTTATTCCTCTATATAGTTGGCATGATTTTAATATGGTGGATATATCGTGTTGGTTGGCTTGAGGCTCTCAAAACAGTAATTAAAGTTATAGTTCCCTCAGCGCTTATTATTTTATTTAACTTAAAAGCCGGAAGATTACTTTTTAAAAGTCCTGTAGTCGGTTTATTAAGCGCTTTGCCTACCTCTATTTTTATTTTTAGAGGGTCATTGCCTTTAGTTAGTTATATAAATAACTGGATTGAAAATAAAATAAATAAGTATGATGATTCGGAAGTTATAGATACTGATTCTGTGCCTTTAGATGATTAATTTAATCAAATCCAAGAAATAATTCTTTGTGTACAACAAGAACATCAAATAAAGTTGTTCCATTAATAGGACTTAATGGGATTTTGTCTATATTCAATGCTTCTGCGCAAATTAAATGAGCATCCCATTTTGTATCGTGATCACTTATTTCAATTGACCACTCAATTACTTTTTTGAAATGATCTGGCATCTCCGAACCAATTTTTCTGCAAATTTGACATAAAACTGACAAAAGAGGAGGTTTTGATGGCCTTTTTAAATCTTTAATAAGACTTGGTTGTGTAAAAACACTTGTATAGCGGATATAGTCTATCAATTCATATTCTTCTTTAGTAAGAGCTGCTTTATCTAATGCTCTTTCAAATTCGTCTATGGGGGTTATGGGCCTATCCAAGATATTATTTTTTGCTGTTTTCTGAATCTATTTTTTCTTGATTAATTTCATTGGTTTGATTGCTTTTTATAGATTTAGGAGATTCATCTTTATCTTCTTCGTTCATAACTTGATCGATTTCATTTTGAAATTCATTAGACGCTTTTTTAAGACTTTTCAAAGTTTTCCCAAGCTGTTTTCCTAATTCTGGAAGCTTTTTTGGACCAAAAATTAAAAGAGCTAAGATAAGTATTACAGTAACTTCAGGCAAACCTACACCAAAAATATTCATAACTGATAACTATTTAACTAATTAGGAAATCTACTATTAAATATAGTCAAATCATGAGAAAATTTCATTCTCGGGACAGCTTTTTTAATATTAAAAAATTTTGAAAAATATTATTGTTATTAATACGCCTTTAAAGAAAACTAACCAAAGTAATTGATAATCACTCAATTTGAATTTTTTTTGGTACCAATTTATAAGTGTTTTATGTTTATCTATTAATTTTCTCATTTTCACCAAGATTATTTATTACTATCACTTATTTTATCTTAATTTCTTTTATTATTATTTAATAGAAATCCTAAATTCTACTCAAGTTAGTTTTTCTATTAAATTTAAATCTTTTTCTAAATTAATTTTTTTCTAAATTATTGAAACTATTCGCTGAATATTTACTATTTAAAAAATGAAGTACTTATTTGTTGTTTTCCCCCTTTTTTTTCTAATTTATCCAGCTGAAGCCGTTACCACAAAAATGTTTAAAGTATTGGATACGTGTGCAAGATATAGGCTCGGTGAGATTAATGATATTGAGACTATAGAAAAACTAAAATTAAAATTAATAAATTCTTCCACTAGTCAGCCAAAGGACTTAGTAAAAAAATATTGTTCAGTATTTACTCCAAATGAAAAAATTGAATTTTAATTTTAGCAATACATATTTAATTATTCTTTTTTGAATAATCTTTAGCTTTGTTTCGTATTCCTTTAACTTTTTTAAAATTGGTTATTTTTAAATTAAAAATAACTCCCAAAAAAAGAATAAGAAATAAAAAAATATAAATTATTAATTCCATATTATTGAATCAATAGATTCACCCTAGTTTATTTCAATAATTTTTTAGTATCTTTTAAGACAAAAAAACTGACTTTAATATCAGTTATTTTACTTTATGGCCACAAAAAAAACATATTAACCTCTAATATGGAACTTTATAAGAATCATTGTGAAGATTGGAGATAAAATTCCAGAATTTTCTTTACTGGATCAAAATGGAATTAAAAGATCAAATAAGGGATTAAAAAATCCCCTCGTTCTGTTTTTTTATCCAAAAGATGATACCCCGGGCTGCACTATAGAAGTTTGCGGATTTAGAGATAAATATGACTTATTTAAAGTATTAGGTGCGCAAGTTTGGGGAGTGAGTAATGGAAGTACCTCAAGTCATTTAGCATTTGCCAATAAAAATAAATTACAATATCCACTACTTTGCGATACGAATGACTCTCTTAGGAAAACTTTTAAAGTTCCTAAAGTATTAGGTTTTATGGATGGGAGGGTAACTTACGTTATTGATCGCAAAGGAACAGTTAGGCATATTTTTAGAGATTTATTGAATGGTCCTGAACACATTAAAGAGTCTATTAGAGTACTTAAGGAAATTCAAAATCAATAAATTATTTAAAGAACTTTAGATTAACGAGTTTTGTTTTATTATAGTTTTATATATTTTTAATATATGAAAAAAATTGGAATGCAGGCTGTTGATCTTGCTATTCAAAATGGAGTAGATCTTGACGGTACTCCAATCCCTCAAAAAATGTTAGATCTATATAACAGAATTATGGATGAGGAGAATAAAAGACAAAGGAGTGGTGTTAAAAAATCAATGAGAAATAGATGTGTCAAAACGGGTTCTAAGCATTTTGATAAAGAAACATTGAATCAATTATTAATAGAATCAGGATGGGAAGGTCTTAAAGAAAAGGAAATTTTATTTTTTTATAACTAAAAAATTTTTTAATTATCCTAAAAATCATTTATGGCAATTGATTATTTAAATTAAGAAACTGAGAACTAATTAAATATTTTTTTAGATCTAATTTTTTGAATTATTTAAACCATCCTTTTTTTTTAGAGGAGATTATTTTCTCTTTTTCAGCTTTTGTTTTATTACTTGCTTTTTTGAATGCCAAGTTGGCTTCTATAACTGTAACTATTGATATAAAAAAAAGACCGGAAATTCCAATTATTTGTTCACTTTGAGAGGGTTCTGAATCTCCTTGTAAAAAAAAACCTAAAGCGAACCATGCAGTACTAACAGTGATGGTAAGAAAGTAGGGTTTCCATCTTCTTTGATATAAGTAACCCGATCCTAAACCAGGAAGAAAATTTAAAAAAGATGCTACCCATCCTTTTGAAGATGCAAGTATTTCGTCTCTCGAGGGATAAGACATCTATATTAGGTATTTATTAAATGTGAGTTTATATATGCAAAAGATATTGCTGCAGAAATTACCCAGCTAAAGGGTAAGAACATTCTTATTTTTTCTTTATTTTTGTTCATTCTTTAATTATGGAAAATATTTTTAAAATCTGTGGATTTAATGGATTCCTTAAGATTAAAAGAATTAAAAAAGACGGTTTTTAACCGTCTTTGGAAAAAGTAATTTCTCTAAAAATAAATTATTTATCTTTTGAGGCTGAGAGTACTTTAAGTTCTTTTTCTACTTCTTTTTCTCTCTCTTCAAGATGTTTTAGTTGAGCTTTAAAAGCATCTTCAAGTCTTACTTTCTGTTTTGTAATTTCATCAAGCTCTTCTTGATGTTGGTTTTTCTTTAACTCCTTCATTTCACTATCAGAAATAACATATACTGGGCGATATGAAGGCGTTTCAAAAAGAATATCAAAAATTGAATACATAAGTGACCTTTGAATTAGTACAAATTCAATATCTGATAATTCTTTGAAATATGAAAGGATAAATACCGAAGATATTGATACGGCAAATACACCGAATTTCGGTTTACCTAACTTAACCGCCCAGTATTTACCGATCGAATTTTAAGGTATGCTTTAAAGTATACAGGAGATGATTCTAAAGATCTAAATCAAAAAGAACTAAAAATGGATATAAAAATTACTAAAACATTAGTAATCCCGTCCAATGAAATTAAGTGGCGATTTTCCAGATCCTCAGGCCCTGGAGGACAAAATGTAAATAAAATTGAAAGTAGAGTAGAGATTATTTTTAATTTGGAAGATTCCAAAGTATTAAATGATTATCAGAAAGAAATTCTTAAGAGAAACTTGAAAAACAAACTAGTGAATAATACCTTATGTTTAGCGGTTCAAGAGCACAGAAATCAATTATTAAATAGGCAGCTAGCTTTAATGAAATTAAGTTCAATCCTAAAAAATGCTTTAAATAAACCATTTAAATTAAGAAAATCTACACAACCCACTAAAGCATCACAAAAGAAAAGAGTTGAGGTTAAGAAAAAACGTGGCGAATTGAAAAAAAGTAGACAAAAAGAAAAAATATATCAAATATGAATAAACTAAATAAATATTTTCCTCGCAGATTGTAATCAAACATGTGATAAATTAAATTTTATTTTGGTTTATTGAATTCAACTAATGATTTCTGGTTAATTGACTCCAATTTTGTAGGGGTGATGCGTTTTTACAAAGATAAAGAACATTCTGATAAATCTATTGATTATATGTTTATTGAAGAAGGAATTATTATGGGAATTCATGGAGAAAATCCTCCATTAATGAAAACTAGAAAAAAAATTGTTATAGAAGAAGCAAGATTATTGTGGCAAAAATTGTTAAATGAAGGTTGGCAAAAAACTAATAAAAAATGGTGAGGAAATTCTACAAAAACTTTTTTCATTTCAGAAAATAAATGAACCTTTAGGGTATAGCCAGTAAATTTTTTCCTGTTGTAATAATTTCTTTTTTTGGATGTCGTTTTCATATCTTCTTAACATCATTAGATAGTTTGTAACTCCAAAAATTACTAAAAAGACAATAAATCTTATTCCTGCCTCAAAGTTCATATGAGAATTAAGCTTTATTTTAATCTGACAATTACTAATTAAAAATCAATCAGTATTTATATCTAATTTTAAGGAACCTATATCTTATTTAATTAAATTTTTGATTTTTTTTTCAGAATAAAAAAATATAAAAAACATAAAAAAAATAACAGTGAAATACCCCAAAAACCACCTAATGGATTTGAATTAATATTTCCTGGGCCTTTTAACCAAATTGGGACATCTTTTGATATTTTAAATAAACCATTATTTACTAAAAACCAACCTCCCACAAGTCCTCCATGTAAACCTATACAACCCCATAATGAGTTATCATCTTTCAGTCTCACAAATGCTAAAAATATACCGAGTAAAAATAATCCAGATAGTATGCTTACCATTTGCCAAAGAGGCAAATTAAATCCAATATGTACAATGCTAAATATTAATGATTGAGAAATTAAGGCTTTTTTTAAACCAAATTGATTTTTTAATTCTTCTAGAAGCCAGCCTCTAAAGATAAGTTCTTCAGCAAATCCTACTCCGAAGATCAAAAGTAAGCTATTAATCAAAATATCTATTGATATTTCGCCTAACCAAATACCATCTTTAAAAAGAATTATAGGGATTAAAATTGCTGATAATAAAATGATTGCTCCAAGGAAACCTTTTAAAAAATAAAAACATAGCTTAATATTTCTATTTGTTTTCTTTATTCCAACTAATTTCCAAACATTTTTTAATTTCCATCGTACTTCAAACCATTTTGGTAATGAAATAACAAAAATTAAAAAAGTTATAATCGTGCCGATTAAAGAGATATTTTCTTTTTCAATTCCTACAAAAATAAGAGGAGTTGCTAAAATCCAACCCAGAAAATATAGAAAAGGAATGAATATAATAGTTGAAATTATTTTAGGTCTTAAAATAAAAATTTTAAGATATATGCATCTAATTCTCTGAAAAATAATATTCATTATGAAAATCGAATTCTCGTTAATTTCTTAAAAAGATAATATAATCTGACTTTATTAAACATTTGATTATTTGAATATTAACTTAAAAATATTCATTAAACTATTAAAGTTTCATTTGGAAGAATAATTCTTTTTTCTTTTAAAGAGAAATTAGAAGGAACTAAGAATTCTTTTTTAGAATTCGACAAGAAAGATGCCCACCAAGAAAATGTACTATTGCTCAGTATAGCTAAACTTGAAGATCTTATAATATTAAAATCATTTTTTATAGAATTTGATTTAAGAATTGAAATTTTTAAATCTATAAAATATTTTTTCATCTCTTTTATAATTTCTTTACCATATTCTCGATCTTCAGAAATAACCTTGAAAGTATTAAATCCCTTTCTAAGTGCATATGCAATTGCTTTTTTATAATATAAATTATCACAAATATTAAGGTGTTTTATTTTAAGGAAGTCACCTCCCCTTACATGGATAATTACATTTTCATTACAAATTTTAATATGCTCTCTACTCAAGGAAATAGGTCTTAATTTTAATTGACTAAATAAATTATTTATTTCTTCATACTTCCAGTTGTAGATGAAATAACCATCAAAAAATAATAATTTTTTATTAAAAAAATAAGAATTTTTTAAATAAAAGTTCCTATCATTTACACCTATGTATGGTACATAACTGCCAAATCTTAGTGCTGCAGAACTTCTTGCTAAAAATCTTGTAAATAAATTTATTTTTCTGGAATTATCATAATAAAGCCAATCAGGAATTTCAAAAATATAATTGAGGCAATTTTCTCTTTTGGGGATGTGAATATCTCCTAGGAAGGAAATTATTACTTTTTCGTTCTTATTACGATATTTCAAAAATGCTGCGGTTTGAAATAATTGATTACCTAATCCTCCAAGCATTCTAGAAAAAAGCATTTTTTAAATAAAAAATATAAAGTTAATAAAAAGATTCTTTAGATGGTTCTAAACTTATATTAAGTATATAATTTTAAGTTAATGTTATTTAAATTCTAATTGAAAAAATATCCAATTTATAAAAAAAATTCATCTTACTTATTTAATATAGTAGTCCCTTTATTCAATGCTGAGAAATATATAGAAAAGTGCCTTAATTCTATTATTAAGCAATCTTATAAAAAATTTCATGTTCAAATAGTCGATGATTGTTCTACTGATTCTTCTTATGAAGTCGCTTATTCAATATGTAAAAAGCATAAGAATTTTGAGATAATTAAAAATTCCAGGAGATTAGGAGCATTAAATAATATTTTTAATTTGCTTAATAAAAAAATAGAAAAACCATCTCGGACCATTGATATTTTAATTGATGGAGATGATTACTTATATAGTGGTGATGTTTTAAATATTCTTAACGAAAAGTATGCAGAAACAGATTGTTTAATTACATATGGTTCGCATTTATGCTCAAAAGGTGTGCGAGGTAAAAAATATCCAGGCTTAATAAGAAGATTTAACTTATATAGAGAATATTTTTGGTACGCCTCCCATTTAAGAACTTTTAGACATGATTTGTGGTTATCTGTTGATAAGAATGATTTATTAGATAAAAATAGAAAATACTATTCTGTTGCTTGGGATCTGGCAATAATGTTCCCGATGTTAGAAATGGCAGGCTCACGTCAAGAGTTTGTTAAGGATGTTCTATATGTATATAACGATGAGAATCCCATCAGTGATCATAAAATAAGAAGAAAACAACAAATATTAGCTGCAAAAGAAATAAGAAAAAAAGTAAAATATTGTAAGAAAGATTTTATTTGAAATTCCTTTTGATATTTTATCTTTTTTTGAACTAACCCACATTAGTCTTATCCCTTTTTATATCTAAATTTATTCAAAATGTTTTTTTTTCGTAATACTTAAAAATTTAACTATTGAAAATGCTTAAAAGTGATGTTTATTGAATTTATATATTTATAAAAATTTATGGTTATTAATCTTTCAACTTTAATTTTTACATTATTATCTCCATTGCTTATTTTTGCAGTAATAGTATCTGTTTACTTATTTCACTAGGAAGTATTTATCAAATAAGTTTAATTAATTTAAGGGTGTATTATTCCTACTTTTTCTAATGCAAATGATAAAACTGCAATTAACGCCATCAATGTTAAGATCTTGTTCTTTTTGATGAAATCCATTTTGGATATTAATAATCTATTTATTAAATTCTTATATAAAATAATAAAGAATTATAGTCATTATAACAATTACGATGGAAACCATATATTTAGGAGATTTAGTTCCTTTAATAGCTTCTTATAAAAAGATTATTGAAAAATATGATAAAGGCATAAAAGAAGGTTAATTTTATGAAGAATCTATTGGCGGAGACTTTTAATTACCCTGATTGGTAAATATGCTTACAACAAAAATAACTTTTACCTTGGCAGAGTGGATTAGATAGTGGCGTTAGTGCCGTGATAAGAATCCTTCTATTGATGATTGTGTAAAATTTGTTCAGTCTAAAATGGAAGATTATAAACTTTCTGAAAGTGATAAAAGAATAATAGAATCAATTCTGCTCTATGAATCTTAATAACCAAAAATTATAGGCTTTAATTTTTATATTTATCTTAAAAAAAAACAAAACATCATTAAAATCCTCTTACAAATTAAGAAAAAAGTAAATCAGCATATTTACGGATTTACTGAAAATGTAAAAAGGAGTAATTTATAAATGTTGAGTTCGGAGGCAATCTAAATGATTGATAGTCCGCCTGAAATTTAGCAAATTCCAAAATATAGGAAGCGTATTCCTGAGAATGGGATTATTCGAAAATTAAAGTTCAATCAATTAGTCTGATAAGACTTCGCTTTATAATTACTTGCGACAATAGGGACTAAAATTATCGAGATAAATCCCCGAATTCACGTATTTTAGGTTTATGAGTAAATAGACTTAAAAGTATGTAATTTTATATCCTTTAAGAAGGAAATGAGATATTAAAAAGGACTGTTCAAACAGTCCTTTTTTAATGTTTAAGAAATTTCTTCTAAACTATGAAGTCTTTTTGGATAATATAGATTTATAAAGTGATTAAAAATATTTAAAAATGAAAGATCAAGTTTTGTTTCCGAAGATTGAAGTGCGTGAAAAGGGTTTTTTAAAGGTTAGTGATATTCATTCTATTTATTGGGAAAGATCTGGAAATCCAAATGGAAAAAAAATACTTGTTATTCATGGAGGTCCAGGCGGAGGAAGTCAACCAAGATATAGAAGATACTTTGATCCAGATAAATTCGATATTATTCAATTTGACCAAAGAGGATGCGGTTCCTCAACTCCTTTCTCCGAATTAAAAGAAAATACGACTAATCATTTAGTTGATGATATTGAGAAATTAAGGATTCTTTTAAAAATAGATACTTGGCATTTGTTTGGAGGATCTTGGGGGTCAACACTTTCACTTATATATGCAATTAAATATCCCTTAAGAGTTATGAGCTTAACTTTGCGAGGTATATTTTTATGTAGAAAGTTTGAATTATTATGGTTCTATCAATATGGTGCAAGTGAGATATTCCCTGATAAATTTGAAGAATATATTTCTGTAATACCAAAAGAAGAAAGAAATGATTTGATAAGTTCTTTTTATAAATATCTAACATCTTCAGATGCGAATCTTAGATCAAAAGCAGCAGCAGCTTGGACAAAATGGGAACTCTCAACTAGTCATTTAATAAATAAAAAATTTGATTTTGATAAGTCCCAAGTTAATTCTTTTTCAGATGCCTTTGCAAGGATAGAATGTCATTATTTTATTAATAATATTTTCTTAGAAGATGATTTTATTTTGAAAAATATTAAAACAATAGAATCGATTCCGACAAAAATAATTCAAGGTAGGTATGACATTGTATGTCCTGTTAGGAGTGCTTGGGATCTAAATAAGAAATTAAAAAATTCTGAATTAATTATTGTTAATGACGCTGGTCATTCAATGAGTGAAAAAGGTATTAGTATCGAATTAATAAAAGCTGTAAAAGGAATTCAAAATCTCTAAAAGAGAGAATATTTCTTTGAAAATTAAAGGCCATTATCTTCAATATTTTGTGCAATACTCCTAAGAAGTTCGACGATATCAGAATCTTCGCATTGAGTATCTTCTTTAAGCAAAATGCACTCGTCTCTAATACTTACATTAGTACTCCACCATATACCTGAACTATTGGTATCGTCCCATTCAAATCTTTCAGACATAATTAATAAAATCTAATAAATACTTTAAAGCTTGCATTAATTCATCGTGAATTTATATTTTGAAGTTCAAAATTTAAAAAACTTTTCTATTCAGTAAATTTTCTATGCAGTAAAAAGGAATCTGGAAATTTCTGACAATAAAATTTAGAAATCTAATTTCAGTTCATATTGTACTTCCTTTTCCTTAGAAACAATTTTTTTATTATTTATATTTTTTCTAAGCCTTTTTCTAGAACCATGTTTTAAATAAATTTCTTTTGAGATATCCCAATATCCATCCTTTTTAGTGATTTCCTGAATTTTCTTCCTTGCAGTTTTAGTGCTATTTGAGATGTCAATTATTGGTTTTATGTAATTAACTTGTTCATATTCTTCTTTATTAAATTTTGATAATAGCCATGGTTCATGAATGAAATTAAGTGATATATCCTTTAATTCTGGTATCCATTTTTTTATAAATTTTCCTTGAGGATCATGATCTTTTCCCTGCTTAATAGGATTATAAATTCTATTGGTATTGATAGAAGTAGTTCCAGATTGCATTTGGCATTGGTTCCAGTGTATTCCAGGCTCATAATCTACAAATTTATTTGCTAATTCTGTACCTGAATCTTGCCATGGTAGCCATAAATTATAGCTAGCAAACGATATTAACATGGCTCGCATCCTGAAGTTAATCCATCCATTGAAATTTAATGAGCGCATACATGCATCTAAAAAAGGGAAGCCCGTATTCCCTGCACTCCATAAATAAAGTAATTCATTATTTTTTTCTCTAATATTTTTAAAAAAAGGATGGAATTCCCTAAACTCTATTTCTGGTTCACTTTCAAGTTTCTGAATAAAATGACAATGCCAAGTTAATCTACTTTTTAACATCCTGGAATTATTTTTTTTTGATATATTTGCCTTATTAAAAACTTCTTTCAATGAAATGCATCCCCAACAAATATATGGAGATAGTCTTGTACAACTATCAAATGATTTTTCTGGGCTAGAAATATCTTTTGAATAAGAATCTAATTTATTACTAAAGAAGTATTGCATTCTTTCTAAACCTTTCTTTCTTCCTCCTTGCATTCTTCCTGGACACATTTCTTTTTTAAAGGAAAAAATTATGTCTGAGGGTATTTCTCCAATATCAAAGTTAATGGAATTAATTCTCAAAGGAGCCTTAAAAAAGTTTTTTTCGGAATTTTTTTGCCACTTTTTAGACCAATTATTCCTATCAAAATTTTCTCTAAAAACTGAAAATTGTAGAAATTCCTTCCAAATAATATTTTTGCTTAAAGCCCATTCTCTTACTTTTTGATCTCTTTTATAAGTAAGCCAATCTCCTGTTTCTTGATGGCTATATATGCCCTTGATTTTAAATTTTGAACTAATTTCATCAAAAATACTAATAACATTTCCAGTCCTAATAATTAGTGGTTGTCCAATATCAGCAAGTGCATTTCTTAAATCTATTAGACTTTCTTTGCAAAATTGCCATTGTCTATATGAATGAGTATTTTGGCTCCAAATATCTAACTCAATAATGTAAATAGGTAAAATATCATCATCTTTTTTAGCCTCACAAAGAGCTTCGTTATCAAAGATTCTTAAATCTTTCTTAAACCATAAGATATTTATTTCTTTCATAATTTTTTCTTTCAATCCTAGAAAAATAAGATTAAGTTTGTAGGTAAAAAATATAAAAAATTTTAGAATAAATAAAAATCAAAAAAATGAAAATAACAAAAAAACTTTGGGAGGATAATTATGAGGTTGCTTTACTAAGTTTAAATACAAAATTTGTTCAAGGTTTAAAGAACGGAAATCTTCCAAAAAAGATATTTCAAGAATATTTAGCTCAAGATTATTTCTTTTTAGAGACTTTCGCTAAGGCATATGGTCTTGCAGTTTCTAAATCAAAAGATAAATACTCAATAAGGAAGTTGAGTGAACTTTTAATGGGCGTTTCGGAGGAGTTAATACTTCATGAAACTTATGCAAAAGAATGGGATATTGATTTATCTAAAAACTATATAAAAAAAGCTACTAAAAATTATACAGATTTCCTTGATGATACTTCCAAAAGACTTAGCTCTGTTGAAATAATGTTTGCCATGACTCCATGTATGCGACTTTATTCTTGGATAGGTAAAAGTTTGTATAAGGAGGATTTTGGCATTAAATATAAAGAATGGATAATTACTTATTCTGATGAGAGCTTTGAAAAGCTAGCAGATTCACTTGAAAATCTTATTGAGACTAATAAAGAAACATATGATATTAATCAGGCCAAATATTTATACAGAAGAGCTATGGAATTGGAGTTAGATTTTTTTAATGCATATTCAGATTTCTGATTTAAATTAAAATTTACTTATAGTGCTTTCAAAAACGAGTTAAAAAATTATGTATTCTAAAATTGCACTTTCAATAGGCGGAAGTGACTCCGGTGGTGGAGCAGGCATACAGGCCGACTTGAGAACTTTCATGGCCCTTAAAGTACATGGATGTTCTGTTATTACTTGTATTACCGCACAAAATAGTATAGAGGTTACATGCGTTCAACCAGTAGAGAAGAAAACTTTATTAAATCAGTTAGATACTTTATTTGCTGATTTTGGTATTGATGCCTTAAAAACTGGAATGTTATTAAATGAAAGGATAATTAATGATACTGCTTCAAAATTAAATAAATACAAAATAACCAAAATTATTGACCCAGTTATGGTTACAAGAACTGGTTCTAAATTATTGGAAGATTCTGCTATTAATGCTTATAAAAAACTCTTAATACCAATTGCTGATTTGGTAACTCCTAATATTTATGAAGCAAATCTACTTTCTGGTTTAGAAATAAGGAGTAAAGAAGATATCGAAAATTCAGCAAGAAAAATTGTTGGTCTTGGAGCTAAATCGGTACTTATAAAAGGTGGCGGTTTAAAAGATATGAAAGGGAAGGATTTTTTTCTTGACTTAAATGGTAGAAAAGAGTGGCTATTTAATAATTTTATAAATACAAAAAATACCCACGGTAGCGGCTGTACTTTGAGCGCTGCTATTTGTGGTTACAAGGCTTTAGGTTTTGATCTATTTGATTCCATACAAAAAGCGAAATTTTTTGTTGAGAAATCTTTAGAAAATTCTTATAAAATAGGAACTGGCCCTGGTCCCTTAGGGCATCATTAATTATTTAAAGAAGTGGAGTTAGAACCACCATTTTCTGTAGGGCTTTTTTAAAAATAAGATTTCTTCAGTCTCCCATCCTCCCTCCAACCACTCAAGATGCTCAAGTAATAAAGACTCACTTTCCCTTTTGCTTAATTGCCCAATTCTATTGGCAATACCATCGAACCTTACTTTCATCAATTCCTCAATCTTGATGTTATTCATAGGTTAAAAAATAAATTTTTTCTACTCTTACTTGTATACATTTTCTTGTCAACGATTTAATTTTATTTATTTACTATCATTTCTTAAATATGTATTAAATACAACTTTTTAAAATAGATAGTAATTAAGACTTATTCACATAGATTTAATTAAAGACTAATTTATATAAAAATACTTTAACTATGAATAAAGAAGAAACAGCAAATCAAAAAACTATTTTAAATGTAGGTTATTGTGAAACAACCTCTGAATGGCTCAATAGAATCATTACTGAACTGGCAGATGAAAATAAAAATTTTGTAGATTTGTCAGTTATTTGTGCTTAATTTTTTAGAAAATATAGTTTTTAAATTTATTTTCAGTTAATTTTTAAATATAATAGAAATTTAAAAGAAAATTTTGTGATGTGAATCCTAATAAAAAAAATATAGAAATAATTAAACAATTAAATTTATCTCCTCATCCTGAGGGTGGATGGTTTAGAGAGATAGTAAGGAGTGATAATTCTCTAATAAGGGAAGATGGCCAAAGTAGAAACTTTATTACAGGAATTTATTATCTTTTGGAGAGAGATGCAAAAAGTGCTTGGCACAGAGTAAAAAATGCTGATGAAATTTGGATTTATCTAAGGGGCGATCCTCTGAATTTATGGTGCTTAGATAATGATAATAATTTAATAAGAAATTTAATTTTAGATTCCAATAATCTAGTAGAAATGATCCCATCTGGATATTGGCAAGCTGCAAAAAGTACAGGAGAATTTACTTTAGTGAGTTGTTGTGTTGGCCCAGGATTTGATTTTAAGGATTTTGAATTACTCAGAAATACAAATCATACTTCTAGATTAGATAAAGCAATTAATGATCTTATTTGAGGCATTTTTTGTTTATATTTTTGAAATTATCCTCTAGATTTATAAGGCTACTAAATAAATCTATATTTAATGAATCAAAATTCTGTCAAAACAATTGGTATTAATGATGAGCCAAGAAAAGATTCATACTTAGTATATGTAAATCAGGCTGATGGATTAAAAGGCATCCTTAATAGGGATTTTGATGAATGGTCGAATTTTGATAGTTGGGAAAGTATTTCAGTTCAGCAATGGATTTTTTCAAGGGCTTTGGAAGTTTATAGAGGTATGAAAATTGATATTAAATGCGATTGTTGTGAATATAATGATTTAATCTCAAATAATTTTAAGAGCATTAAAAAAGAAAAATGCTTTGGCAAAAAAAGTGCTTACATGATTGAAAAAGTTGTAGATGAAATTGTATTAGCTAAGGCAAGAAGAGAAAGCGATGGAACATATTCTGCGTAAGTTTGATAAATATCTATGGAGTGAAATTCTTTTTCTTACCAGTGAAAATTGTTAGAAGAACCAATTGTTAAATTTCTAGTGGACATCTTATGGAACTTAAAGTGTACCGAATCACTGAACTCCTTTTCATCTGAGTAATTTAAAAGATCCACTGGGTCGATGTTTTCATCGAACCATGCATCATATTCAATATGGTTAGGTTCAGCAAAATAACTCATAGCCAATTAATAGCTAAAAAAAAATTTATAAACGGTACATGCGATACCAAATAAAAATTTTTTTTGCGCGAATACATATTGAAAAAGGCTTAAAAATCTAAATTTAAAGATAATTCAAATGCTTTTTAGAATATGGTTTTTAAATTGAAATTACATTCATGATTTTTATTTATGGCTTATTATCACGTTCATGGACTTATTCCAGACGGAATTTCACAGTCCGAAGGTTACAAGATGTTTGAGCAATATATTGCTTCCGGTGCACCTATGGATAATTTTGATGGATTTGAATTGGTAAGTAGATTCCATGCGCCAGAAACAGGAGAGGTTTTTGTAACTTTCAAGGCTGATAATCACTTAGCAATATCTCAACATTTTGGAGTGTGGAGAGCGAAATTTGGTCTTGATTGGAATATCACTGCTGTTTTAAATGATGATGAGGTTATTCAAAGAAACAAACAAGTCGCTGATGCTGTTGCCGCAATGGGATAATTCAATTGATTGACAGTCGATCTAGAATAAGGAGCAAATAGCTCCTTTTTTTATGTCTCTTGAAACTACTGTTTTTACATTCAAAATAAGTGTTCCCTTTGAGGAATGGGCTGCAGTTTATGACAGCCAAGAAAATATACAAATGAATAAAGAACGTGGAATTGTTTGCTTATATAAAGGTGTAAAGAAAGAAGATCCAAGGTCTGTAATTCTTATTGAACAGGGTGAAGAAGGTAAATCAATAGCTATGTTTGAAGATCCAGCAGTTAAACCATTAATTGAGAGTGCAGGTCATATTTATGATTCTACTGCCATATCAAGTTACTTTTAAATTTAGACTCTTAAAGTAAGTTTTGATTATTATTTATTTATGCTTTTTTTAATTTCCTATAAATTTACTGATGCAAACGCCCAAGATAAGGGATCAAAAATGTTAAAAGAATGGTACGACAAAGGAGGGCCACAAAATAGACCAGAGGGTTATGACGTTCAATCTTGGATTTTCTTACCTCAACATGGCAAAGGGTACTCTGTTGTAGAAGCTGATTCTTTAGAAACTATTTGGAAACAGTGGAGTCCTTGGAGAGAATTATTGGAATTTACTATTGAACCTTGTGCAGATTTAGATCAAACAGTAGCTCTATATTGTTAATGAAAGGCTTACTACTTATACCTTCTAATTAATGACTAAATCTTATTGGTTGATTAATCCAAAAAGAACAGAAGTAAAAAGGTTTATAAAAAACGATAAGAGCATAGATGGTGTTTTTGAGTATATGTTTGTAGATACTGGAAAAATAGTTGGTTTGTTTGGAAAAGAACCACCTTTAATGACAACAACAATTTCTGTAGATATAGATTTAGCTAGAGAAATTTATGAAAGGTTAATCTCTCATGGTTGGAGTAAAACTGAGGAATTTTGGAAAAAAGAGGGAGATAAGAATGTTTGAACAATTTAGCAAATATAAAAAATGAGAAGTTTACTATAGACTCCTATATTTAAATTTTTTTAAAAAAAGTGCTTTTTTCTCATCACTTAATCAGAATACTTGTCCCGTATATGAGCTGCAGAAATAAAAAAAACGAAAAAAAAACTATTAAAAAGTTGTACCCATAAAAAAAGGTCTTTAAAATTAAACGATAAGAGTATTAACTAATTAATTCGACTAAATTATTAATAAGAATCTGAGTGCTAGAGGTAACCATAGACATAGAAGAAGCATTAGTAAAATAGTAATAGCACGGATATTTGGAATGTAATGCTCTTTTAAAATTTGTGTTTTCATAATTTATCTCGCCTTCTTAAGTTTGATTTCTCTTCTGATAAGCAATGCTATAACTACAACACACATGTTCATTAGAAATACGTCTAATGGCATTTAATAAAAAAGTCTCTACTTAATTAATAGCAAGATTTTTGATATACGAATCGAGAAATGATTACTAATATTTATTGGCTTAATAAAAAGAATTTAAAAATTAAATTTATGCTTAAATATCTCAGAACTTTTAACTATTAAATGGCTTATTCAGAAACAAGAATAGTAATAGGTGGTCTAGCCCATATACCTGTTCTTATTTTTATAGCCAATTTTATAAAAGGTAAGTTTGGAATTAAAAAAGAAGAGAAAAAAGATACTTTAGCCATAAAAGAGCCTGTTAAAATTATTGAGCTAAAAAATACCATAGTTAAAGAAGGAAAAGTAGAAATTTTAAAGGAACTTTCAAATAAGCTAGATAATATTGAGCAGAAAGCTGATGAGGTTTATGAAAAGGTAAAGAAGAAAAAAAAGGATAAGAAGAAGAAAAAAAAGAATAGCTAAATTGAGATCCTATCAAGCATCAATATATCTTGAGCTTGGATTGTATCTCTCTTATATTCATCTTCGGGATCTTTAAAAGATTCAATTTCAGCTTGAATTTTTCTCTTATAAACTCCTTTGATATAGTCAATTTCTCTAATCTCTTTACTCAAGATTGAGAATGGTGATCTTTTAAAGTTCATAACTTTCTCCTAATAAATAAGTTTTGATCAGCTCCAGTTCTTATCAGATTCAACAAAGCTATCTAATGTTTGCTGATTCCTGATTGCTTCCTCAAGAAGTTCTTCTTCTGATCTTTCCTCAATCTCAGATTTATGATCTTCTTTTAGGGTGGATTTGGTAGACATTTGTTTATGTCAATTACAATTAAGTTCTAACTAGTCAGGCAAGCTATTCGACTAATAAATATGTACGGTTTGAGGAACTCCCTTATACGGATAAAGGATCAACAATTGAATTTGAATATGGTTAAAATCTTGTATGTTTTTTAGATTATTTTTTCCCTTTAAAAATCATCAGTAAAGGCAGACTAATAAGCATAAGACTTCCATCAATTAATAAAAAAGTATTTAGATTCATTTATGTATTTCTTCGGGGTTATCCCAATTAAGAGGTATCCCTCTTTTAAAAGGTTTTTTTTATATCATCCATCTCTTTTCTGATTTTGTTGTAGTAGGCCAATTCTTTGGGGTTATTAGAACCAAGACCATAATGCATGGTCGCTGCAAGATAAATTCTGTGCATACGATATGACGATAGCGACATTACTGAATACAAGTTTTATCAAATATATCTGAATTTTTGATAAAATGCTGATCTGCGAGATCCCATTTATATTGATCAATTTTGGAAGGACCCCTTTCGAATCAAATAAACAATATTTATACTTTTTTATTACTTACCTTTTTCCTCGTAGCAATGCTTTTGGCCATGCCCTCGTCGGGACTTGAACCCGAGACCTCTCCCTTACCAAGGGAGTGCTCTACCGCTGAGCTACAAGGGCAATTTTAAAGTGGGCCGGGTTGGATTTGAACCAACGTAGGCAGAGCCAGCGGATTTACAGTCCGCCCCCTTTAACCACTCGGGCACCGACCCCCACTATTTGAACTTATCAGTTAATGGACACTTTGTGTGAAATTGTTTTGGTTTTTTTGTTTCTTTCTAGATAGCATTTGTAAAGAAAAGACTTTATTGATGATGAATATTTTATTGATAAATGGACCAAATCTAAATCTTTTGGGCACTAGAGAACCTGAAATATATGGTAATAAAACATTGAGTGATATAGAAAAAGATTTAATTAAAATTGCTAAAGAAAAAAGTATTAATCTTGAATGTTTTCAAAGTAATCACGAAGGAGAAATAGTAGATAAAATTCAGGAGTCTGTAAAAAGTATCCAAGGTATTCTTATAAATGCTGGCGCTTTTACTCATACCTCGATTGCTATTCGTGATGCTTTAATTGGATCTAAAATTCCTTTTGTGGAGTTACATATTTCAAATATTTTTAGTAGAGAAGATTTTCGTAAAGAATCTTTTCTTACAGATAAAGCTATAGGAATTATTAGTGGATTTGGCATATCAAGTTATTCCTTAGCTCTTGAAGGAATCATTGGATATTTAATTAGTAAAGATTAAATGCTAGTCGATTTTAAAAGGCCCACTTCTCATATTAAATATTTATCGTCATTTACCTCAGAGGAGTGGATCAAACTCGCATTATCTAATCCAATAGATATTCTTATTGACCATGCTCATTGTGAGAGAAAAGCAGCAGGAGTAGCTATTCAATTGATGTTCAGATATCCATCAGAACCAAATCTGGCAGAAGTTCTAAGTCCAATAGCAAGAGAAGAATTAGAGCATTTTGAAAAAATACTTTATTTTTTAAAGGATCTTGGACATTCTCTTGAGACCTTAAAACCGCCTCCATATGGAGCTGAATTGTCCAAAAATATAAGAAAGGAAGAGCCCAATAGAATGCTTGATAGTTTCTTAATAGCAGGACTTATTGAAGCAAGAAGTCATGAAAGATTAAGCTTGCTTGCTCTGAATTCTGAAGATAAATCGTTTAAATCCCTTTATGAGTCTCTGCTTGAGAGTGAGGCAAGACATTTTGGCGTTTACTGGAAACTAGCGCAAACTAAATTCTCTAAAAATCAAACTTTCAAAAGGTTAAAGGAATTGTCTGAAATTGAGTCAGCAATACTAGCTGAAACTTTTATGATGCCAAGGGTACATAGCTAAAGTTAATCAAATAAAAATGATAATAAACAAGTTCTTAATTTTACTTAATCGATATAAAACTGATTTACCAACATTCACCATCGTTGGTGTTGGCCCCGGAGATCCATCGCTTTTAACAATTGCTGCTGCAGATGCAATAAAAAAAGCAAAAGTTATAGTTTTTCCAATATCAGATGATAATAAAAAGAGTTTCGCTGCAGAAATAGTCAAGAAATACACCAAATTTAAAAAAAATATACCTATCATTTTCCCAATGGCTAGGAAGGATTTTGATCCTGATGAAATATGGTCTAAAGCAGTAGAAAAAATTGTGAAATTTATAAAAAATGGTGAATCAGTTGTTTTACTTTGTCTCGGAGATACCTCAATATTTGCAAGTTCTTCTAATATTTTGAGGATAATAAAGCATAATTATCCAGAAATTATTACCAAAACCATACCTGGTATTTCTTCTTTTTCAGCAGCAGCAGCTTTGAATGATTTTGATTTAGTTAAAAAAGGCGAGACTTTAATAATCAAAGAGTGCCCCTCATCCAATTCAGAATTAACATCCCTAATTAAGGAAAGTAGAGATAATAAAACGGTCCTGGCTATTATGAAAATTGGGAAAAGATGGAATTTAGTTAGGGAAACTTTAAAAAAAGAGGATATTATCAAAAAATCATTAATTGCTTTGAATGTTGGGACGCCTGATCAAATTATTCAATATGCATCCCAATATAATAAGGACGTTATGCCATATTTTTCTTTGATTTTGATAAGGTTCGATTAATGCATAAAAAAGAAAAATTTGTCGAAAATCAATTTACATGGCCAATATGTAAAAAACTATTATTTCTTATTCTTGAAGATAAGGTTAGTGATGTTTTTGTTTGTGAATTAGTGTGGGAAAGACTTTTTTATACTAAAGAACTATCTATAAATGATTGGACCTTTAGCGCATTAACTCCTTCTTATTGGTCAGAAAAATATGAAAAAGCTCCTCAAATCATTTCAGAGCGACCAGCCTCAGTACATTTGACTCGATCAATTCCAAAAAACTATAAGCAGGGATTGAAAAATTTTCTTAATTTTAAAGGTTATAGGATTAATGAACTCTATCCAAGAAGAACTAGAAGAGCGACGGCAGTAAATTGGTTGATTTATTGGGCGATTGAAAATGATTGTTTTTCAAAAGATAATGGATTAATTCCAAGTCCTAGTTCACCACCTGTTAATCCAGTTAAAGGACATTTTGGCGATCCAGAAATCAAATAAGTTTTTTTGAATAAGGTAAATGATTCTATTAAAGGTATAGTTGTAATGAATACTACTTTCTTTGGAGAGAAGAATTGATTCTTCCTACAATAGCAATTATCGGAAGACCTAACGTTGGGAAATCTACCTTAGTTAATCGTCTTTGCCAAAGTAATGATGCAATAGTATTTGATAAACCCGGTGTTACAAGAGATAGAACTTATCAAAATGCTTCATGGGGAGGTAAAGAATTTCAAATAGTTGATACTGGAGGTTTAGTTTTTGATGATGATAGTGAATTTCTCCCAGAGATAAGGACACAAGTTTTCTTGGCTCTAGAAGAGGCTTCACTAGCGTTACTAGTGGTAGATGGGAATCAAGGCGTTACTGATGGTGATTTATCAATAGCAAAATGGTTAAGAAACTCAAGCTGTAAAACAATTGTTGCTGTTAACAAATGCGAATCGACTACTCTAGGAATATCTCTAGCTTCAGAGTTCTGGAAATTAGGTTTGGGGGAACCTAACCCTGTTTCGGCTATACATGGTTCAGGTACTGGAGATCTTTTAGATCTCGTTATTGGCGAACTTCCTGAAAATAATATCCATGATGATGAAGAAAAGATAATGATGTCAATTATTGGTAGGCCTAATGTTGGTAAATCTAGTTTGTTAAATTCAATCTGTGGAGAAAAAAGAGCAATAGTTAGTGACATTAGTGGTACGACAACTGATTCCATAGATACGCTTATTAAAAAAGGTGATAATAATTGGAAAATTATTGATACTGCAGGGATTAGAAGAAAGAAAAATGTTAAATATGGCACTGAATTCTTTGGTATTAATAGAGCTTTTAAATCTATAGATAGAAGTGATGTTTGTGTGTTGGTTATAGATGCGGTTGACGGAGTAACTGATCAAGACCAGAAGCTGGCTGGGCGCATAGAAGAACAAGGCAGAGCTTGCATAATTGCTGTTAATAAATGGGATCTGGTAGAAAAAAATAGTTCAACAATTTATCAAGTAGAAAAAGAACTTAGATCTAAACTTTATTTTTTACACTGGTCAAAAATGATTTTTACATCTGCCTTAACTGGTCAAAGAGTTGATAATATTTTTGAGCATGCTCTTAATGCTGTAAATCAACATAGAAGAAGAGTTACAACATCTGTATTTAATGAAGTACTTAAAGAATCAATAAGTTGGAAAAGTCCTCCAACGAAGAGAAGCGGCAAACAAGGTAGGCTTTATTACGGTACTCAAGTAAAGAATAAACCTCCCACTTTTACTCTTTTTGTAAATGAACCTAAATTATTCGGAATAACTTATAGAAGATATATTGAGAGACAAATTAGAGTAAATTTAGGCTTTGAAGGCACACCCCTCATTTTACTTTGGAGAGGAAAACAGCAAAGAGCTTTAAATAAAGAAGTCGAAAGAGAAAATATTGAGTTAATTCAAAAAGATTAATGAATTTGCTAACCAAATTTTCTATTGGTCAATACGTTCATGGTAATAGAAGTTGGCTAAGAATTATAGATAGTAGATTAAAAATAATTATCGTAATGATATTTTTAATCACTCCAATTTGGGCAGGTCCAATATGGAGATTGAGTTTAGTTGGTTTCTTACTATTAATTACTTTTTTAAGTTTATTGCCATCTAGAGTATGGTGGCGATCATTATTTTTTCTCTCATGTTTGTCACTATTAATTGGATGTATATCAATACTTGCCTCGTCTGATATTCAATCTCTTGATGGCTACTTAAGAAATCCCAATGAGTTGCAAGTAGTACTGGAAAGCCAAAAAGAATGGAATATTTTGCAAATTCCTTCGCAGAAGATAGGGTTTATTAATTTTGGTCCCTACAACTTATCAAGAAAAGCTTTTGAACTAGGAATAAAAACCTCAACTTTGATATTTACAGTTATTCATAGTGTGAATTTGATGCTTTTAACAACATTGCAGGAAGACATTGTATGGGGATTAAGTTGGTTTATGTATCCATTAAGAAAGATTGGATTGCCAACTAGTAAGTGGCTTTTTCAGTTGTTAATTGCATTACGTTTTATTCCTCTTGTACAGGAAGAACTTCAAAATATCATTAAATCAGTGTCAGTTAGATCAATAAATTTTCGAAATTTAGGACTAAAGAAATCCTTTAGTGTTTTATTAATCTTAGTGGAAAGGTTATTTCAAAATATATTTCTGAGAATTGATCATGGAGCAGAATCACTACTCTCAAAGAAAAAAATTATTATAAAAACCAACAGATTTAGAACTCTTTATCCTTCAAAATCTCTCAATGTAATTGTTAATACATTATCGATTTGTTTTATTTGCATAGCAATTTTTCTAAGAAAACTGTATGGTGCATTATAAATAACACAATATTTTAGGTTTGAGTTCTGAGCGTTATTTAAACCATCCAACATTTGGCATGTTATACCAAGTTTCTCCTGGAAATGATGGGAGAGATATTTATGCGACTTTATACGCTCAAAAAATGTTTTTTTTGGTAGAAGTTCGACAGAGAGAAGTTTTTTTTGAAGTTATACCTTATTTAGATGCCCGTAATCAGGCCGAATTAAACCTTCAAAAAGCTAGGAGAAAAGGATCTGAAGAACTATCTAAATGGGAGAATTTATTTACGCAAACTTTCTTATAAAAGGTGAACCCTGCAAATTATTTAAAAATAAAAAATAAAATACCATCAAATGTAAATATTCTTGCGGTAAGTAAAGGATTTAAAAGTCAAGAAATCAAGACTATTCAAAATATAGGTCAGAACGATTTTGGTGAAAGTAAGGTTCAAGAGGCGTTTGAAAAACAATTAACCTTAAAAGATCTTAAACAAATAAATTGGCATTTTATTGGAAGAATACAAAGTAATAAAATTAGAAAGATAGTTCAAAATTTTAAATATATTCATTCAGTAGATTCATTTGAAAAGTTGCAAAAGATTTCTAATATTTCACGTGAAGAGAAGAAAAATCCATTAATAATGTTGCAGGTTAAGTTGAGTGATGACCCAACTAAAGGAGGATTTAATCCCGAATTTTTAATTTTGAAATGGAGAGAAATTCAAGAGTTGAAAAATATTTCATTAACCGGTTTGATGACTATCAATCCTAAAGGACTTAGCTCTAAAGAAAATTCAGGGTTGTTCAAAAAATGTCGTGATCTCGCTGATTCTCTGCAACTACCAGATTGTTCCATGGGGATGTCAGGTGATTGGGAGGAAGCTATTGACGCTGGATCAACTTGGTTAAGATTAGGATCCTTGATTTTTGGAGGTAGATCCTAATTAGTTATTTTTTTATAAAAATCTTATCTATTAACTTGCAGTAAAGTTCAACTAACGTTATTTAAGTATAGGTAGTTTATTCATTTAAAAAATGAATCTATTACTCAAGGTTCTTAAACCTTAGTAATCAATTTCAAGAGGATTTAAAAGGTGTCACTAATTTCTAGATTAAAGGCAGTGGTTGCAGGGGATGAGTATCTCGATGATGATTTTGATGAGTTGGATTATGCTTCAGAGGATGAATTAAATGATATTAATAATTTCAAACAAAATCCAAAGAATGCAAATGCCCTTGCAAATTCAAACCCCTTCGATTTTATGAATAACAATAGATCATCTAAAGTGGTTGGTATGCCTGGAATCTCAAATTCATCCTCAGAAGTTAGTTTAATGGAACCAAGAAGTTTTGATGAGATGCCTCAAGCTATACAAGCATTAAGAGAGAGAAAAACTGTAATTCTCAATTTAACTATGATGGATCCTGATCAAGCTCAAAGAGCGGTTGATTTTATTGCTGGGGGCACATATGCAATTGATGGACATCAAGAAAGAGTCGGTGAAAGTATTTTTCTATTTGCTCCAAGTTGTGTAAATGTAACTAGTTCCTCTCCAGAAGAAGCTTCTCCTTCTTCTGTATCTACAGAAAACACACCAAAATATAGTTTGGGCAAAAATACTACTCCTGAACCAGCATGGGGGGATTCTAAATTAAGTGCTTATTCATGATTAATCTGTGACAGATAAAATTGCGATTATTGGTTTTGGAAATATTGCAAGTGCTATTGTTACCCCTTTATTAGATAACAAATTAATTCAGCCAGAGAACGTTTTTTGTGTTGTAAATACAGAAAAAAGTTTAGAAAACATAAAAAAAAATTATAAACATAATATAAACGTTTATAAATCAGGTTCTAAAGAGTCAAAAATAATTTGGGATTGTAAATATAAACTTCTTTCGATAAAACCCCAACAATTAAGTTATGTAAGTGAGGCCCATCATATAAAAAATAAGGACAATTTAATAGTTTCAATTCTTGCAGGGGTTTCAATAAATAGACTTATTCAAAAGTTCCCTAATCATAAATGTGTGAGGGTGGTTACAAATATTCCAATAACTATTGGAAAAGGTTTAACAGGGATTTCTTGGGGAGAAGAAATTACAGAAGATCAAAAACAATTTACAAAAAAATTATTTGAAAATACTAGTAAAATTTATGAATTTACTGAAGATTACCTTGATATATTTTTAGCTTTAACTTCATCCGGACCTGCAATTATTGCTTTAATTATTGAAGCATTAAGTGATGGAGGATTAAGCGGGGGATTACCAAAAATAATTTCAGAAGAACTTGTTATGGAAATGATACTAGGGACTATTTGTCTAATAAAGGAAAATAAACTTACTACTTCTGAGCTTAAAAATTTGGTAACCTCTCCAGGTGGAACAACTATTTCTGCATTAAGGGTTTTAGAAAAAAAGAGTGTAAGGTCAGCATTAATTGAATCAATAGTTTCTGCAAGTAATCGAAGTAAAGAGTTTCGTTAGGTTTTCAATTATCTTTTAAGTTCATATAGACCTTTTCAAGTGAATTTATATTTTTAGCAATTGTGTATCTCTCAAGTATACGTTCTCTAGCTTTTTCCCCAAGATCTTTTGTAAATGATGGGTGCTGCACAAGAATTGGGATTATAGTTTTTAATTGTGTAGCTACATTATCAGTTGAAATTACTATTCCTGCTCCGTTATCTAAAACTTCACCATCAGCTCCGGCATCTGTAGCTACACAAGCAGTACCAGCAGACATTGCCTCTAAAAGTGATAATGATAAACCTTCTACTAAGCTTGGTAAGAAAAACACTTCTGATATTTGCATTATTGCTATCCTAGTTTCTAAATCTAATTCAGCACCCCACCAAATTAATTTCTCATTACCAAGGTTAGAAAAACTATTTTCAAGTGTTGGCTTCATTGGTCCATCTCCAACAATTACTAATTTGCAATTTTGAGTTTTTGTTTGGCGCCAAGAACGTAAAAGTGCCTCGATATTTTTCTCATTTGCAATCCTACCCATATATAAAAAGATTCTTTCATTTCCAAGTTTGTTTTTTACCTGATCATATTTTTTACTTTTCTCGCAAAAAGGTTTCCAAATATTTTCATCAACGCCGTTTGGAATAATTATTTGTTTTTCTTTAGGTACTCCTAATTTCTCAAGAACATTTTTTTGAGGTTCAGAAAAGATAATTATTTTATCGAATTTTGCTAAAGATGGAGCATAAAGTTGATACGTTAATTGTTGAGTGCTCGCAGTTAGATTTCTATTTTTTGCATCAAATGGTGGATGAAATGTTCCTATAAGAGGAACATTAATTTCATTACAAAGCTCTGGAAGTCTAAAGTCTAAAGGAGATAAGGTTAGGCTTGCATGTACTATGTCAGGCTTTAATCTTTCCAATGATAGTCTTAGCTCTTTTTCTGCCCTTGGCGAGGGTATTGTATAAACTTGAGATTTAATTAAATATGGGAGACTTACGTCAGGATCGTTTGCAAGAAATAATGGTTTTGATGCATTTGAACTAGAGGGATTGTCGAAATGAATAAAACTGATTTTATGCCCCCTGGCCTTCAATTCCTTAGTAGTTGAATCACCATAAGTTACATTTCCGCAAAAAGGGGATTTTTTACCCAACCAGGCAATATGAACCACATTAATTGATTTAGCTATTTATAAAGTTAACAGTCAGAGTCGCCATGATCATAATTTTTAAATTTATTAATGATTTATGAAAATCTTAACTATATATTTCTCTCAACATTTTTAGTGAAGAAAGATCTTTCTCTAGTTGAGCAGAGATCCAAGTCTCAATAATAAATAATATTTTCAGCCAGACTTTTTTGGGTCCCAATAACTCTCCATTAGATTTTATTGGTAATTCGGGGAAAAGAAGTCTCTGTAAAAGGGCAACTTCAGATGCATTTATTTTTAGATTACTTTGAGGATCTTCCATGGACGAAAACCCTTCACTTGGCAAATAATAACAATTCCATTCCCAATTTCCTAAAGGCGGAATAATAGGTTCTCCAGTTTTACAGCAATGATGAATAGGTAAATTTATACCTCCAATGGCTAATAGATGGATTAAAGATTGAATACTCATTGAGAGCATTTTAATATCCTCTTCTTTGGATTCTTCATACAAATAAATCCTATCTAGATGTGCAAGAACACAAGATAAATAGTTTTGTTGCTTGTCATTATTACCTACTAATAAAAAAGTTAATTCAGTTATTGCTTGCGCGGCTGCAAGACATTCAATATTTTTCCCTAGACCAGAATAGCTTTTTAATATTTTAATTTGACGTACAGATTTAAGATTTCTTTTCCCAAAAATCTGCAGACTTAAATATGTTAATGGAGTAGCTGCGGCAAGACTACTTTTAGGACGTCTAGCACCAGGTACCGCTAGTCGAATAATCCCTTGCTCATCAGTAAGAATAGTTATTAATCTATCATTCTCACCTAATGGAGAAGCTTTAATGCAGAGACCTTCTAGTCTGCACTCGCCAGAACCAGACATTTAAATAACCTTTAATTCTTGAAAAATCTCACAAAAATTTGAAGTTCCTACGCAACTAATTCCATTATCAAGCAAATCAATAACTTGCGTCAGTTTTTCTATACCACCTATAACTTTGATGTGATTTTGAGAGCCCGTTATTTTTAAAATTTCCGCTACATCATTTAATGTAATAGGGGGCCCAAACCCGTCCCCGAATTGAAAATTTTTTATTCCTAATTCCAAAGATATTTCTATCGCATTGTACAAAACTTCTTTTTGTAGTTTTGATTTATTTATGATTATTGAAACTGGTAATCCAGATAACTTCACTTGCTCAATTTCAGCAGCGAAAGTTTCTAAGTTTCTTTTGGATAAATTGATAAAGTTTGGGATATATTCAATTCCGTTTGCACCTTTATCTTTTGCAAAATTAACCAATTCTTCAATAAATGTAACTGGCAAATCTGCTAAAGGGTAAGAAATAAGTGCGTTTATCTTCGCACTGTAATTACCCAAACAGTTTTTAAGATCAGTTAAATAATTTAGTGAAGTAGAAATATTCTTGATATTATATTTTTTTATTAAATCGCAATTCGCGCAAAAATCTTCCCAAGTTAAATACGGGTTAATAATGATTGCATGAATTTTTTCGTTTAATTCATATTCAATATTAGGCATTTAAAAGTTATTTGGATTGAATCAGTCCATAACCTCCATGATTCCTCTTGTAAATAACTTGAAGTTCATTATTTTTTTGATTTCGAAAAACATAAAAATCATGATCAATTAGATCTAATTGTTTTCTTGCTTCTTCTGATGAAATTGGATTCATTTCAAAGTATTTATTTTTTATAGATGGCTCAGGAAGACTTGCTTCAATTCCTTCTTTAAGTAAAGATTCATCTAAAAATCTTGATTCTGTATTTTCAATTGGGAAAGACTCTTTATTTTTAAATTGATTATTATGGATCGTTTTATTGTTTCTTTCTTTGTATTTACGTAATTTTCTACAAAGTTTATTTGAAACTAAATCAATGCTTGAGTATAGATTTTCAGTTTTCTCTTCGGCTCTAATTACAGTACCATTTGCAAAAATAGTAACTTCTGCAGTCTGGAAGGAGACTCTTGGATTTTTTTCTATTGAAAGGTGTATGTCGGCTTCTTTAACGATATCCTTATAGTGATGTGTTGCTTTTTCTATCTTTGCTTCAGTATATTCTTTTAATGCTCCAGTGAGCTCAAGATTTTTCCCATGGATTAGAATTTTCATAACAAATCTAAAAATATTTACTTACTTTCTAAATCTACTTAAATATGGTTAATAGAACAGCAATAATTAAACAACCTGATAATATTTCTTTTTTCAATGATGTTTACAAATTACAAAAAGAATATCAGGATGCATTGATTGTAGATAACTCTAACCCTGATTTTATTTGGATAGGTGAGCATCAACTCTGTTATACGTTGGGTAGAGGTTCTAATTATGATAATTTATTATTTTCTTTGAATGATCATAATTATGATGTTTTTAAGATTGATAGAGGCGGTGAGGTTACTTGTCATATGCCAGGACAATTAGTAACTTACTTGGTGTTAGATTTGAAAAATTTTAATAAAGATTTAAATTGGTATTTAAGAAAAATTGAAGAAATTATTATAAAAATTCTTGGAACTTTTAACATAGATTGTCATTTAAGAGAGGGCTTCACTGGTGTTTGGATAGGAAATAAGAAAATTGCTTCAATTGGAATTGGTTGTAAAAGATGGATTACAATAAATGGATTTTCAATTAATATTGACTGCGAATTAGAAAACTTTAATAAAATTGTTCCTTGCGGAATAGAAAATTGTCTTATGGCAAATATGATTGATTACAATAAAAATTTAAATATTCAAGAAGTTAAGAGAATTGTTAAAAAAATCATTAAGGAAGAATTTAATTTTGATTTTGTATCAAAATAGAAATTAAAATTTTAAAATCAATTTAATATGCGTGATTTAGCATACTGGCCTTCAGCCAAACCTCTTTCTAAAAAAGATAAATTTGCTAAAAATAGAGATTTTATTAAGAGCCTTCATCACATAGATCAAATTTGGGAAAAATTAAAATTTAAATGTGGTGATACTTTAGCTGTTTGCGATTTGAGAGGGAAATACAAAGAAAAATTTTCTTATTCTGAGCTGGCTGATTTAATAACAAACGTCTCTTTTTCTTTTAAAAATTATGGTTTAGTAAAGGGCGATGTAGTTACTGTAATATCTGAAAATTCTCCAAGATGGCTAGTAGTTGATCAAGGCTTAATGCGTTTAGGAGCTATAAATGCAGTGAGAGGTATTAATTCTCCTTCAGTAGAGTTAGACTATATTATTCAGCACTCTAATTCAGTAGGGCTAATAGTTCAATCTAAGGAGATTTGGCAAAAGTTAAACAACAAAGAAGAATTAAAAAAAAGACTGAAATTTATAATCAATTTAGAAGATGAACAATTTGAAAGTTTAATAAGTTGGGATCAATTTATAAGTGAGGGAGAAAAAGAAAATTCACAAACTAATAATATTGAAAAATTTAATCCAAAAATTGATGATGTTGCTACTATCCTTTACACTTCTGGGACGACAGGAAAACCTAAAGGTGTCCCTTTGACTCATGCAAATTTTTTGCATCAAATAATCAATTTAGCCTATATTGCTGATCCAGAACCTGGGACCTCTGTATTAAGTGTGTTACCTATCTGGCATTCTTATGAGAGGAGTGCTGAATACTTCTTTTTTTCATGTGGTTGTTCTCAATACTATACAATTCCCAAATTCTTGAAAGATGATATTACACAAATAAAACCTGTTGTCATGGCTACTGTTCCAAGACTATGGGAGGCAATACATGATGGTTTTTTTCAGGCGTTGAAAAAAATGCCTTCCAAAAAGCAAAGACTTATTAAGTTTCTGATAAGTAATAGTTCAGTTTTCAAAAGAAATCTAAGAAAGATAAGAAATTTAGATATCAACCAAATAACTTTTAAATCAAAAGTCCCCTTACTAGGTTCTCTTTTAGGCCGATATCCTTTGCATAAATTGTCTAGTACTTTTTTATGGCCGAATATTCTTAGACAATTATGCGGAGAAAAACTGAAATTTCCTATTAACGGCGGAGGTGCATTGCCAGAACATGTGGATCTTTTTTTTGAATCTTTAGGTGTAGATGTTTTGGTGGGATATGGACTCACAGAAACTAGTCCAGTACTAACTTGTAGGAGAAGAGAATTAAATGTTAGAGGATCATCCGGTCAGCCTCTAGCATATACCGAAATCAAAATAGTGAATGATGATAAAAAAAAGATTCTGAAGTTCAGAGAAGTCGGAAAAATTCTTGTTAAGGGACCACAAGTAATGAAAGGTTATCTTAATAATGAATTAGCTACAAAACAAGTTTTATCCAAGGATGGTTGGTTTGATACTGGTGATTTAGGTTTTTTAATACCAAATGGTTCCCTTTTTATAACAGGAAGAGCCAAGGATACGATAGTGTTATCAAGTGGTGAAAATATAGAACCCAATCCGCTAGAGACCGAAATCCTTAGTTCCGAATTTATTAATCAGATTCAAATAGTAGGACAAGATAAGAAATGTTTAACTGCCCTTGTAGTGCCAAATGTCGAATTAGTTAAAAACAAGTTTTTGGAAGAAGACCTATCAAAATTAAACCTGGATAAGAATATTGGTATATTTTTTAAATCACAAATTAATAATTTGCTTAAAAGTCGATTAGGAGCAAGATTAGAAGAACAAATATTAGATTGTTATTTTGTTGATGCCTTTACTTTAGAAAATGGGTTGTTAACACAAACTCTTAAACAAAAAAGAAAAGAAATAGAAAAAACGTATTCATTACAAATAGAAAATATGTATGAACAGAAATTTAGTAAGAAAAATTGATTTGTTCTTTCTATATTGTAAAGGTAATTTAATTTTTTATGGAAACAAAAAACTCAATATCTATAAAGCGTTCGATAGCTATTAAAGCTGTAGTCACTCCAACATGGAAGGAAGATGCTGAAAAAGAATTAAGTAAAGCAATTTCAAATATTGATCAGCAATTATCTCAACTTGAGCAGGAGGGGCAACAAATAGTAAATAATATTAGATCCCAATCGGTTAACCCTCTAGATCCAAGAGTTCAAGAACAGGTTAGTCAGGTGCAACAACAAGTCGCAGCAAAACGAAATGAAATTGAAGAACAAAAAAGAAATTTACTTCAACAACAGAGTCAAGTTCGCGAATTAAAAATGGACGAAATTGTTGATCAAGGACAAGTGGATAGTTTCTGTGATGTCACTGTTGGCGACAATCTTATTGAAAAAATGCAAGTCTCGATAATTGTTAAAGATGGAGTTATTCAATCTATAGATAATAATTAAAGAGAAGATTTAGTTATTGATAAAAATAAGTAAATCATAATTGGCGAAAAGTTTTAAATTCTAATCGATCTAAATTATTACTTTCTTAAGTTTTAAGAGTTTCCACTGAGAACATGATTTCGTATAATAATAACAAGTGTTTAAAAGGCGTCTAACCTCATAAATAGTAGACACTTTGGTAGACAGTCCTTGAAAACCATTGCTATAACTAATTTCCTATGTCTCACGAAGTATCAATGGTGTAGTGACAGACAGCGAAGTGGTGGTTAGACAGTGGTTAGACAGTAAAAATCGATTATATTGTAATCAGTAACCATCATGGATCTTAGTTCTTAAGTTAGACAGAGATTCAGACATTTTTTAATCATGCCCACCCTTGATTTCCTTGAACCAATCCTTGAAGGAAGGGCATCCATTTGCAAATACAAAGATAGAAAATATTTCAACCTAAGAGTTAAAAGAGATGGTAAAAACTATACCCATATTTCGCTTAATACCGATGACATTGAACAGGCCAAGAAGAATGCAATCGATGCCTATGTAAAAGTTGTATCTCAACCTCGTCGTTCTAGTAAGTCAACCATGACTATCCAAAGGATATTTGAGAAGTTCATGGAAGAGAAGCATAGAGATGTTGAAAGAGGTCAGACTAAACCTTTAACTGCAAAATTGTATGGTCAAAGAATTGAACAAAGATACCTCCCTTATCTGAAATATAAAAATCTCAGTAATATCAAGGATATTCGGAAAGATAGTTTTAAAGAATATGCTGGATTCCAATTAGATAAGAAACAAAGAGGCAGATGGGCAAATGCATGCAAAGGTCTCTCTCCCACTACCATAAACACCGATATATCCACTCTGAATGTGATGTTCACATGGATGGTAAACAATAATCATCTTGATCCAGTTCACAAACCAGTAATCCAGAGAATTAAGAACAGAACAAAGTTTAGAGATGAAGCGAACCCTGCCTTCCTTCCTGATGACTGGAAAGCATTTAAGGATGTTCTATACAAGTTTGATCAAGGCCATGACAATGAATATGAGACATGGCGAAGAAGGTGGATGATCAACTATGTCAGGTTCATGTATCAAGGTGGATTCAGACCACATGAAGCAAGAAAGATTAGGTTCGGGGATGTTGAAATTAGTAAGAATAGAAAGGATGGTAAACCTGTCGCCATTATTCAGATTGATGCTGATACTAAAACTGGTAGGAGAGATGCAGTTATGAACGGAAATACCTTCCTTAATGTTAAATCTCATCTGAACAAAGGTATAAAGATTCGTAATAAGCAAATCAGTTTAATGAATGAGAAATTGTTGAAAGGTGATAGGGTCGTAGATTTTCATAACCGTGGATATAAAGAACCACATGAATCTCTTCATAATGCTGATAAGGATGATCTAGTTCTTATGAATCCATTCCTTACTGGAACTAATAACGATCATACGAGGCGAATGTATCATGACTCCCATATTCGTGATTGGTGGAACTTATTAATTGGAGAGTGTAATTTCAAGAATAGATATACCCTTTACTCACTTAGGTCAACACATATCTCTTATCAATTACTTCAGGGAATATCCGTTAACAAAGTGGCAAAGAATGTCGGAACAAGCATGGCCATGATCCAAATGACCTATGACAGATTGAGTTCACGATACTCAATAGATGAATTGGGATTTTTCAAAGATACTCAAGTTCCAAGTCAAGGAGAAGATGAACTAATAAAATGAACAACCAAGAATCAACAGATTGGATAAAACAAGTAGAAGTGGCAGATTATGGATAAATTCCAGGATTTGATCCACTCACAATGACCTAGAAGGTCGATGAAATCTAACTTGAGGGTATTACATCATGCGAAATTGGGAGATTAGGTATCGCTTACAACCCATTGGTGGTAAGTATTTTTTCAGAAGAGTTGAAGCGAAATATCAACATGAGGCAAATGCAATTTTCGATGCAGAGATGCCAAGTGCAACAAGATGCGGATCAGCAAGGCCTGTTTAAGATTATTTGTTGTTGCTTTTAACTACACTCACACGCAACACTAAAATATGAAGAAAATATGTGGTTTATAGGTATTTTTGATGCCAAATACAACAATATTGTGGTATAATAAGTTTAACCACCTATAAACAACACTTTAAGATAATGAAAATCGGTCTAGCAAGAGTATCATCAGTAGGCCAGAATCTTGAAAGACAGATTATTGCTCTGAAAGAATATGGATGTGAAAAAATATTTGAAGAAAAGCAATCAGGAACTAAAGCAGAAGGTAGGAAAGTTTTAAGAGAATGGATTGATTTCTTAAGAGAGAATGATGAAGCAGTCGTAACTAGGATTGATCGCTGTAGCAGATCAGTATTAGATCTTCAGTTGATAGTTAAAGAATTAGAAAGTAAAGGAGTCACATTCGCAGCAACAGAACAATCAATAGACACCAAGACACCAGAAGGAAAATGCTTCCTTAATATGCTTTCAGTTTTTTCAGAATTTGAGACCTCCATCAGGCATGAGAGACAGATGAGTGGAATTAAGGCCAATGCTCACAAGTTCAAAGGAAGAGGGCAGACTATAGACATTGAAAGGATTAAAGAATTAAAAGAGGAAGGTCTAGGAGCAACTGCAATAGGGAAAAAGATGGGTATTGATAGAACATCTGTTTACAGACTCCTCAAGAAGGTAGAAGCATGAATAATCCATTTACCCTCTATGAGAGAGAAGTCATGTCTGCACTCTATAAATCCCTCAATTACTGCGAAGAATATGATCTACCTACAACTGATATCACTAACGCATTGAACATCATAGAAAGTAAGATAAAAGAGGAGATTTCGTAGCCATGACCAAAGAATTTGATGACACAAACTGGAAACAAGAAATTTTAGGAAGTCTTGAATTTAATCAATCTAAATTTGCATCGAAATTATTAAAAAATGGAGCAAAATCATATATGCAAGGAATTTATCTTGGATATCTTTACTCCAGATGGAAAAAATTGAAAGGTTATGACAAATACGATCCCAAACCTAATGAAGGGCAGTTACAGAGTTCTTTTCTTGAGTTTGAAAGTAAGTTGAGATAAATCGATCAACAGGATGAAGACCTTTACAAGCACAGGTAGGTTGACCCTTACAGAGATAAAACCACTTCTTTGGATATTCTCCTTTCCAATCTTCTTTTCTTTTAGGAAATATAGATGCATTCCTTTTCTTTGAATCAGGAGAACATATCGGGCAAGCAAAACGAAAGGCCTTGAAACCATCGATGGTTACATAGGTGTAATCCTTTTCACATGTTGTATCAGTAAAGGATTTTACTAAGAAATTAATATTTTGATAATCACTATTTGTGGAGTTCATTGTAAATTAACGATTTATCTATGTATAAAGAAAACGCCCTGTATCCTAGTTATGTAGGCATTTCATAACAATTGAGGATGTTTTGAGGATGTGTAAATGTTCCAGATACTAAATATTTTTGTGCTTTTCAGATTGAATAAAGATTAAAAACACCAGAATCCGATCACGAAGTGATCCAAATGCGAAGCATTTGACTCTAGAAACATTTTTAATTCCCTTTAGAAATATAGGCCTCCAATGTATCTAAGAGGATGAGTCATAAGGAAAAGTTAGTTCGCTAAATAGTTACATATATCCTCAAAAGCACCTTATTAACACATGAGTATTCAAACCCCAGTAAGAAAGCAAAGGCATGTCTGCTACAAGACGAGAGAGGTAGATATCTATGCACCAATAGAGGAAACTCTCATGAAAGAGCATGGCCTTACTTACAGCGATCTTATGAAGAAAGGAGTCAGACACCTATGGAATCAGAGACAAACACATAAAGATCTATTGCTATGAAAACAATCAAGATATCAGCAGTTCACTATGAGATGCTCAAAGGCATCATGAAGAAAAGAGGGATCAGGAAAGAAGATGAATGCATTGAAGAAATCATTCAAGAACTTTACAACACCAAAAAGAGATAGGTATGACTACACAAATCGGAAAAATATATGCAGTTCAATGTGGTGACGATTCAAGGTATTACAAGACAGTGAGAATAGTTAGGAACGCAATGACAGGTAATTTGCAGAGCCAGATAAGTAATCCAGTTTATGGTGAAATTCCTCCTAATATTCCAATCATGCCTGAGTTGATGAGAAACAGATTGATGAGTATGAACAATTCACTCCCATTTAACGCATGACGCATGAACAGATCCATTCATCAATCATCAAGGTATCGGGCAGCACTTAGGGAACTACACGAGACAGTTGAACTAAATTGTCGCCTGATACGCTTAAATGCAGAGTTTAAAAATATAGATAATAAAATCAAAAATTTAAAAAAAAGGATAGATTCAGATTTAGGAATAACACGAATACAGAATTAGACGAGATTGCAATTGGTGTTTAAGTTTTTTGAAACAACTAAACCTACACTGTATGTCTTTTTCGACCTTGAGTTACCATTCGATTCAAAATTTTTTTCATGGCCTAGATCCACCTATAGGATTTGATAAATAATTAATGGAATTGCTGATATCATGATTTATTGAGAACTAAACAGTTCCTCACTTCATTCTTTGCACTAATTAGTGTTTAATTTCTGACTACCTTATAAGAGGAGATAATTAATTTTATCTCCTTTTTTTAATGCTTGATTAATAACAAAAAAGAGAAATTACATTCAAAAAAGTGTAATATTCAAACCGAACCACCCATTCGGAATTTGAGTCAACAATCTAGACACGAAACAAGGAGTAAAAATGGTCGATTTTCTGAAGGAATAAATCCACCATGCAAACAGATAAATGTATCTCTCCCTGCACCCCTCATAGACTCGCTTGATGAGTATGGAAGAGAACATGGAACTGGTAGAGGTAAATCTCTTCAAAGACTGTTAGAGGGGATCCTAGAGGTCAAAGAAATGAAGATGGTTGATGAAGTCGCTGATAAGACAAAAGTTCGATTGGAGTTAGTAAAAACAAGTCATCCGCTATATGTCGAATTTAGGAAAAAACACTATATCCCTAATCGAGGAGTAGTAGGCCAACAAATGCAATATCTGATCTTCTATGGAGAGAAAGTTGTTGGAGTAATTGGAGGAGCATCGGCAGTTTTCAAGACAGAAGAAAGAGATAATTATTTTGGTCTATCTACAGAAAAGGATATTAAAACTCGACAACTGAATAGCATCATCAACAACAATATTTTCAAGTTAGATTTCCCTGCACGAAATCTTGCAACCATTGTTTTGGGAATGTGGAGAAAACAGATTGCTAAAGATTGGGAGAAGTTATATGGAGTCGAAGTTGCAGCCTTTGAAACCTTTGTTGTTGAAGAAAGATTATGGAATGGCAAGACAAGAAACGGTGCTTGCTATCGAGCAGATAATTGGAAGTTAGTAGGCCTTACTAAGGGATATGGAAAAACAAATACAAGAGGAAGAACTCACAATAATAAATTACTAAAATCTCAAAAATTGATTTATTGTTTGCGATTAAAAAATAAAGAATTTTGCACAGAATATACAACTTGTTGGAATGATCCTGTTAAGCAAAAAGAGATCACTCGAAAGAGGAAAGAAATGATCTCTGATAACTTGGATCTCTTATTAGAAGAGATCAAGGCCTCATAAATTATCCAAATAGAAATTTATCAGGATTATATTCTTCATCGTCAAATTTTGAATCAGGTTTTTCTTCAAAAAATTTCATAATATCCTCCTGAGTTTCCATAGAATTTCCATATAGTTCTTCATAGTTTTTTTCATCAATTTCATCCTTGATTCTTTGTGCCTTTTTTAGTTTTTCTGTAGCAAGATCCCTTTCATCTTGACCAGTTGCATATTTCCAATCAGCAAATGTTGAATTGTTTTTTTGTCTTAATTTTTGTTTGACACGATTCAATAAATTGCGTTCAACTCTCTCCTTGATATTGGAATCTAATTTGTCAAAAGTTTCTGAAAGTTTCTTTGATAAAAGATCTATTTCGTCATAACAATCTTCAATAACTTCAAGGTGAGAAATTACTTCACTATCACTCCTGGAATTTTTTTGATGAATACCATTTTTTACTTTTATGGTTTGATCAAATTTAAACTCAAGAGGTTCGTGACCTATCTGATGAGAGATAGTTCTAATAAAAACATCAGTTGTTTCTTTTAGATCAGTTTGACTACTAGAAAGAACTAATCTTTCAATGACAAAATAATCAGATTTATTGAACATTTCATCAGATTTTTTTTCAATTAACTTGATCGGATTTAGGAGTGAATCTTTTGGATCAAATTCAACAAATCTTTGAACATTCTTCCAATAATGAGTTAATTCTTTTTCAAGATGATAATCTTCATTCCTCAAATGTTTACCAACATAAAACTTAATTTGTCGAATTTTTGCATGTTTAGTTTCAATAAAACCTTGAAGAGAAAGTATCTCATCTTCAGTTCTCAATGCGGTAATAAGTTCAGGATATTTTTTGACATAACCTGTATGTTTTATGAGATCCAAATCAACAACATTTGGATATCTATGAGAAGCAACAAGAAAGGCCATGTTCCTTGTTTTCATTCCATATGAATGACCCATACCTCCACATTTTTTTCCACCATCACGAACATTCTTAATCCCTGCGATTAGATACTGTTCCTCAGTTAGATCGATGACATATTTGTTTTTTGCAAACTTACTTTCTATCCACCAATGTTTATCTTTATCTCCCTTTATTGCGAGTGGGCATTTGACTGCATAAAGATCAACATCTCTAAAAAATAATCGATGTAAAACACCTGAAGCAAGATAACACCAACCCCTTGTTAAATTAGATTTTGATCTTTTAGGAGGGCGAGTTCCATCAGAGAATTTTTTAACAACATCCATAGTGATATATCCTCTCCACTTCTTATCCTGATCTAATTTGACTCCCTGTGGCCTTATGAATAATTCCAATATTGATTCACAGGCAGAAAGGATATTTTCATGGAGATATTCAGTTGATAAATCTCCTTCCTCATATGGTTTAGTTGGTTGGAATAAATCTGGTTTTACAAATTCACCATTTACAACTAATTTCCCATTTTTTGAGGTGATAAAAAATGTATTGTTCATTGTGATAAACCCCCTATTTGAAATAAGGGGATGTATCACATTCGATGTTCAAAGATCTTAGAAATCTTCTTACATACGAAGTCACATTCTTTTCATAATTGCGACTTTTTGGAGAAGGCGAAATAACACAAGTTCTCTTCTCTCCTCCAAACATTCCAACTACTTTGATGTGTCTAGATTGAATAACCTCAACATGATTATCATCAGTTATTTTTTTCAAAAATTTGATGATTTCTTCATTGATTTTTTTACACTTCATGAGACACCTCAAGATTGAGATCTTTCTCTTCGATTACAGATAAGAATCTTTCTTGATGAAGAGGAATCACATTATCAAGAGCATCTGGATCAACAAAAAGAGTGAAGAGATCTTCCTCTTTTAAGATCAATGATTCTGCATCAACTAATGATTCATCCTTGATAGGTTCACAGTTACATCTACACCAATCAACAATTGATTTTCTGGCGACTGAATACTGTTGATAATCGTGGCCTATCTTCTTACATATACGAGTGATGGTTTTTCGACATCTAGGGCAGATTCGAGTTTCCTTCCAAGAAAATGGCATTACTCTTCCTCCTCACTTCTAGTGCGATCAAGATATTCATCTACCTTCTTTCTGTAGTCGATCTCTCCCTTATCAGGAATAAAAGGAAGTTCATTTCCATCACCATCTTTGATAAGTGCAATATCTTCAAAATCTTCCCAATTCTTTTGGAAATCAGATGGAGTAAACATTGCAGTTGACTTCTCAAGAATTGAAAAATCAGAGTTGATGATACTTCTAACTTCTTTGTTTGTTAGACCTTTCTTGGCCTTGACTCCGAACCATAATTCACCTGTAAAAGGTATTAGAACGGAATACTCATGATCATGTTTCATAATGAATAATTCAATAATTTAAAAAAATGCTGCATCGGTAAAACCATTAAGGGTTTAGAGACGGTCAACTGTCGTCTTTATGTGATTTACAAGTCGAAGAAATATCTTTTCTTAGAGATTTTTACTCCTCTAGATTTTCTGATGTGTCTTGTTTTCTCACGACCACTCATTGGTGAATAGTGGCCTCCACAAGCGATGTTTCTATACATCGGATTTCGGTAAGAACCCCCTGATCCAAAACTGGAATCTCTAGGAGCAAACTCTTTTGCAATTGAAGTCATAATTCAAAATTCAAATATTGTTTGTTACTGCATCGGCAAGGCCATTAAGGGTTTAGAGACGGTCAGCAATCGTCTAAAAATTCTTAGAAATTAAACTTATTTCTTGGATTGATAATTAAATATTTTTTCCAACGAATATCTAGTGAGACGGAAAGTAACCATCTCAATGAATTGTCTATCGTTATCACTCATCTCTTCCTCATCATCTGGATCCTGTGCATCTAAAAAGTCACTCAAGACATTCCATTTGATTCTGTCAAATCTGTCACGAGGTTCAAATTCCATGAACTCAGATATCAGATAGTCATTGTGGCCATTAAGAAGAAGATCGGTGTAATTCTGAAATGCGATGGTTAACTGTCTAATCCACTTAGATGGTTCTTGAGTTATCGGAAAGGAAAGAGACTCAGGATTATATGTTTCATCGATTTTTTTGAATGGTTTAACTAGATTTACACTCTCATTTACAAGTTCAGTAAGTGATGCGAATTGATTTAAGTTCATGGATTTGAAAAAAATTGGTAATTTTGGATAAATGATTGAAATGAATACTATTTTTTGAAACCGATTTGAGAACAGACATCGTAAGCAAGTTCATCAGTAATGTTGTCGATGATGTCTTCACACACTTCAGTTTTCAAATGATTGTGATTAGTTGTCTCTAGGAAATTGCTGATACCATCCCATTTGATGCCATCCCATACTTCACAATGTTCGCCAGTAAGAATATCTGCTTTATCTTCTTCGCTTAAACCCAAGTAATAGTCTTGAAATGTTTCCTTTAGACTTGCTTCCCATAGGTCTATTTGATTCTCTTGAATAGGGAAGGCAAGAAGTTTTTTTGTCTCAGTAGCAGTAGTAGTCATGTTGAAATTAGAAATTTTGGATAAGTGCTGCATCGGATCGACCTTTAAGGGTTTTGAGACGGTCAGCAATCGTCTGTATACCAGTGAGACAATTTAGAGGGCTCAGTTCTTGTTAGAAAAAAAAGAAAGTTAATCAATAAAAATGTAGCCTTTAAAAAATTATTAATTAACATTTTTTTATTAATATTTTTTCAACGCATCCAACAGACACAAAATATCGATATTGATACCCACTTTTTGGATCCTTTCTTTGTTACTTTCTTAATCTTTTATTAGTTCCCAACGGAACATGATTTTGTATAATAAGACTATCGGTATTTGCTGTTGAAATTACTGTTCAAGCGTCAAGAAAGTTAGACACTTGGTTAGACAGCACTATCAAATCCATTGCAATAACTACTGCACTATGTCTCACGAAATATTCATGCCTGCCTTGAGTTCTACTATGACGGAGGGCAAGATTGTGGAATGGTTGAAAAATCCGGGAGATAAGGTTGAAAGAGGAGAATCTGTCTTGGTTGTTGAATCTGATAAGGCAGATATGGATGTTGAATCTTTTCAAGATGGATATCTTGCGGCTGTTTTAATGCCAGCTGGCAGCACTGCACCTGTTGGAGAAACTATCGGTCTCATTGTCGAAAATGAGGATGAGATAGCTTCTGTCCAAGAACATAATAAAGGAAATCAACCCGAAGTCTCAACTTCAGACCAACTTGAACTGGTAAGCAATAAAACTGAAGAAAAACCAGTAGTCCAGACTGAAAATATCAAGAAAGAAGCTGAAGAAGTTGTCTTAAAGAGTGAAAAGCCTGTCCCATCTTTTAATGTTGATCAAATTAATGCCGCAACAAGTAATGTTTCTTCGAGGATAATTGCATCTCCAAGAGCTAAAAAACTAGCCTCTCAAATGGGTGTTGATTTAGCAAAGGTTCATGGATCTGGCCCTCACGGAAGGATTCAAGCCGATGATATTTTAAAAGCTAATGGCCAACCTGTTTCTATACCATGGATAGGAGAAGGTGATTCTCCTGCAAGTATTCATGGTGCAAATTTGGGAGTTGAAAGTAAACCAGAAACTTCAGGAAATAGTTTTGGTAATCCTGGAGAAACAGTTCAATTTAATACTCTTCAAAAAGCGGTAAATAAAAATATGGAATCTAGTTTAGATGTTCCATGTTTTAGGGTGGGTTACTCTATCCATACAGATAAATTAGATAATTTCTACAAAAAGGTAAAACAGAACGGAGTTACTATGACTGCTTTACTTGTAAAGGCAGTTGCAAAGACACTAAAGAAACATCCTCAAGTTAACTCAAGCTTTTCAGAAAATGGAATTTCTTATCCAGAAAATATAAATATTGCTGTTGCTGTTGCAATGGAAGATGGGGGATTAATAACTCCAGTATTAAAAGAACCATGCAATACTGATTTATTTGAATTATCTAGGGAATGGAAAGATCTCGTAAAAAGATCGAGATCAAAACAATTAGAACCAGATGAATACTCAACGGGAACATTTACCTTATCTAACCTTGGAATGTTTGGTGTTGATAGATTTGACGCAATACTACCCCCAGGGACCGGTGCGATCTTAGCTATAGCGTCATCGAAACCAACAGTTGTAGCTAATAGTGATGGTTCAATATCTGTTAAAAAAATAATGCAAGTAAATCTTACAGCTGATCACAGAGTGATCTATGGAGCTGATGGTGCTTCATTCTTGAAAGACTTAGCTAACCTGATTGAAAATGAGCCAGAGACACTTGTATCTTAAATTTAATTGATTTATCAAATTAATAAAGAAGAAAGAGATTATAGGCTTGAATCTTATGATTATTTACTTGATCCTTCATTAATTGCTAGTAAACCTTCTGCAATTAGGCATGAATCAAGATTAATGATAGTTAGAAATAGTGTTTTAGAAGAAGACTGCTTAACTAATAAATATACCAAGAATCTTTTAGATGAATTTAGAGAAGGCGATCTTGTAGTTGTAAACAATACTAAAGTAATGAAAGCTAGGTTAAAGATTGAATTAGAAAATAAGACATTAGTAGAATTATTAGTTTTAGAAAGATCCCATGAATGTGTTTGGTTATGTTTGGCAAAGCCAGCGAAAAAGTTAAAAATAAATAGAAAATTAAAATTAAAATCTCCTTTAGCACAAGATATTAATTTGATTGTTGATGGGGTTGATGAAGAAACTGGAGGGAGATTTATTAAATTTCCGGAAAATATAACTTGCCTCACTTCAATGAATGACCTTCTTGATAAATACGGGGAAATCCCACTCCCTCCTTATATAAAAAATTCCGAAGAAGAATCTTTTCATGAGAAAAGTTATCAAACTGAGTATGCAACTAATCCGGGGGCAGTTGCTGCACCGACAGCTGGTTTACACTTAAGCAAAAGTCTTATTTCCAATCTAAAAAAAAAAGGAGTAATAATCTTACCGATAACTTTGCACGTGGGTTATGGAACATTCAAACCAATTGATCAAGAAGATTTAAGTAACTTAAAACTTCATAAAGAATGGGTAAGTGTTAATAAGAAAGTAGTGGAGGAAATAAAAAAAATAAAGAAAACAGATAGAAGAATAATTGCTATTGGGACAACTAGCGTGAGAGCTCTTGAAAGTTGTTATTCTCACGAAATTAATGACTTTGTTCCCATAGCTAAATACGTAGATTTAGTAATTAAGCCAGGTTATAAATTTAAGGTAGTTGATGGATTATTAACTAATTTTCATCTTCCTAAAAGTTCATTATTACTTCTAGTAAGTGCAATGATTGGTAGAGAAAGATTATTAGATTTGTATAAGAAAGCCATAAAAGAAAAATTTAGATTTTTCTCTTATGGCGATGCGATGTATATTTCACCAGATTCACTACTGGATAAAAAACAGATTTAGGCTTTGACTGGTTCTTGAATGATTCCGCTTGGAACTTCAGTAAACATAATTGATGATAAATACCTCTCTGCTAAATCAGGTAGAACAACTACAATTGTCTTCCCAGCATAATCATCTTGTTCAGCTAATCTAACGGCAGCAGCAGCAGCAGCTCCACAAGATATTCCTACTAATAGACCTTCCTCTTTAGCTAGTCTAAGAGCCATCTCTATAGACTCGTCATTTGTTACTTGTTCAACCTTGTCAACAATTGATAAGTCAAGGTTCTTAGGAATAAATCCTGCTCCAATTCCTTGGATTTTATGTGGTCCGGATTTAACCTCTTCTCCATTCATTGTCTGTGTAATAACAGGACTATGTGATGGTTCTACAGCTACAGAAGTAATATTCTTGCCCTTCTCTTGCTTAATGTATCTTGAAACTCCTGTAATTGTGCCGCCAGTTCCAACCCCTGCAACTAGGACATCAATTTCACCATCGCAATCATCCCAGATTTCTGGCCCAGTGGTTTTGAAATGAATTTCAGGATTTGCTGGATTATCAAATTGACCTGGCATGAAATATTGAGAAGGATTACTTTCTGCAATTTCTTTAGCTTTAGCTATTGCTCCAGGCATACCTTTAGATGCTTCTGTTAAAACAATTTCAGCACCTAACACTGCCATAACCCTTCTTCTTTCAATAGACATGGATTCTGGCATTGTAAGGATGAGTTTATAACCTCTTGCTGAAGCAGTAAAAGCTAGAGCAATTCCTGTATTTCCAGAAGTTGGTTCAACAATAGTTTTGTCTTTTGTAAGTTTTCCACTTTTCTCTGCATCCCAGATCATGTTTGCGCCAATCCTACATTTGACACTATAAGCGGGGTTTCTACCTTCAATTTTTGCAAGTACTGTAGCTTTCGCGTTTTTAGTAACTGATTTTAATTTTACTAATGGAGTGTTTCCAATAGCAAAACTGTTGTCCTCATAAATTTTTGCCATTTATATATTTAGAAAATATATATTAATACTAACTATTATTTAGAAAAAGAGTATAAAAGTTTCTATACGGTAAATACTAGGAATTTAGAAATTATTTAGTGCTTCTGAAAAGGTTTTCCATAATTGATCTTGGTCTTCTAATCCAACTGATACTCTAATAAGGTGCGAGGGTATACCAAAACTTTCAGCCCAATCCAACTCGTCATAATGAGCTAGTAAAACATAAGGACAAACTAGAGTAAATTTTGTACCTAAACTAGGACCTTTAGATACTTTTAGAGAATCATAAAATTTTTTTGCTTTGTTCAATCCTCCTTTTAATTCAAACGATAATAAGCAGCCGTATCCTCCATCAGAATTAAGTAAAGAATTAAAATTTGGACAATTTTCAGGATGGAAAATATTTTTAATCTCGCTATGAGTCTCTAATCTTTTTTTTAATTCTAAACATGCTTTATTTTGTTCAAAAACTCTTTGATTTACATCTCTACTAACTTTCTCTAGATAAACTATATCTCCATCGGAAAGTATTGGAATATTAATCTCGTTTAATGCATTTCTAAACTGATCAATCCATTTGCTTTTTGGATTTAGTATTAATGATCCGGCAAGAATATCTCCACTACCTGAAAAAACTTTTGTAAGTGAAGTAAAAACTATATCTGCATGTTCTATGGAATTTATATTTAAATTCGAACCAATTGTATCGTCAACAATTAACGGAATATTTAGCTTTTTTGCAATTTTTGAAATTTTTTTAATGTTTACACATTTGAGCATTGGATTACTTGGAAGTTCAATAATTAATGCTGATGGATTTATTCTTTTGATTTCTAATTCAATATCCGCGCAATTTTCTTCTGTAATTAACTTTGCTCCGTGAAAGATTTTCATTGGTAATTTAAGTACATCTACATATGGAAAACCAACTTGGAGTGTTGGTTTGGCTGGAAATAATTTATATATGATTTCTAATGATGTATGCAATGCAGACATTCCAGATGAAGTTAAGTGAATATCATTAGAGTCAATTTTTGTAGATTTAGAAATTCTATTTTTTATTCTTTGTGAACATTCATTTACGTAAGATTTTGGAGGGCAATCTTCAAGACCTAGTTCTACAGCGGCAGCTCTTGAAGATAGACCAAGACCAGTATGTTGCCAAAAATATTTTGCATAAATACTTCCTTCTTTTTCAGTTATTAAGAAAGCTAAATTATCTCTTTTTTCTATAAAGGAGAATTGTTCAGAAGTATTTCTATCAATGTATTTTTTAGCTTTAAAAGCTATGCTTTCATTCGGATATGGCCAGATACTTTTATTGTTGTAGTATTTTTGCTTTTTTACTTTTTCGCATAATCTTTTCACTATGGGGTTTAGCCCGAATCGTGGGTAAATGGACTTCAATAAATTTATGCATTCTTGATCTTTTTCCTCGTAATTTATTACATCATTCCAAGTTGGTAATGCTACAGAAACGGCATGAATACTATCAGGAATTGCATATCCCAACTCTAAATTTTTCCATATAGGTTTTTTAAGTAAATCTCTCAATTGTCAGAATTTATTTAAAGCAAATAAAATTTCCGAGATTAAATCGTTTGTATCTTCACATCCAATTGATAATCTTACAAGAGTATCATCTATCCCTAGTAGATTTTTTGTTTTGTCATCAACAGAAGCATGAGTCATCGTTGCAGGGTGACAAATTAAACTTTCAACTCCTCCAAGGCTTTCTGCTAGAGAGAAATATTTGAGAGATTTGCAAAATTTAAAAGTATCCTCTTTATTTAAATTTAATTTTAGGGTGATCATTGAACCTCCAGATTTCATTTGCGATTTTGCTAAATTAAATTGCGGATGTTCTTGATTGAAAGGGTAAATTACTTTATTAATAATTTTATGATTACCTAATTCTTCAGAAATAAATTCTGCACTTTTAGTTTGTTGTTCGATTCTTAAAGGAAGAGTTTTTACTCCTCTCGTAATGAGCCAACTATCAAAAGGAGATGGTTGAAGCCCGAGAGCTTTTTGAGAGAAAAGCATCTTACTATTCCATTCCTCATTATTTGTCATTACTGCTCCGCCAAGTGCGTCACTATGTCCATTAATGAATTTTGTGGTGCTTACAACCGATAGTGTTGCACCAAGGTCCAATGGTTTTTGAATAAGCGCTGTAGAAAATGTGTTGTCTACAACTACTGGTATTTCGAGTTTATTCGCCTCATCACAAATTGCCTTAATATCGAGAACCTTCAAAAGTGGATTAGTTGGACTTTCTAGCCATATCAGGGTTGGCTCGAAGTTGGAAATCTTTTTGATATTATTTTCGTTTGTAAAATCTGTGTATAAAACTTCTAGTCCAAATTTCTTGAAAACTTTTTCGAACATCCTCACTGTACAACCATAGAGATTTGACTCGCAGAGTATCTTGTCACCTGATTTTAGTGTTGATGAAATTGCAGTTACCGCGCTAATTCCAGATCCAAAAACTGTACAGTATTTAGAATCTTCTATTGATTTAAGGATGTTTTCTAGAATTCTAAAGTTTGGATTGCCTGATCTGGTGTAGTCGAAATTATCTTTATTTCCATGTTTGAAAGTAGATGTAGAAAAAATAGGAGGCATAACGCATCCAGTTTCTTCAGCAAATGTTTCCCCATGGTGAATAGATAAGGTCTTAAAACCTGGCTTTTTTTTATTATTTTCCTTATTTCCCATTATTTTTAAAAATAAGAATTAAATTAAATCTCTCTTTCAAAAAATGAGAGATTTAATAATCCAAAGAAAAGCAGTATTAAACTTTTCTTGAATAATATTCAACAACTAGTAGTTCGTTTATTTCAAGAGCCACCCACTCTCTATCGCATTTCCCATTTATTTTCCCCGTTAATTTAGGCTTGTCTAAATCAAGATGAGGCGGGACATTTGCTAAGCCAGGGAATTCTATATTACCTTCTACAAGTTTTTTGCTTGCTTTGTTTTCTTTAATTCCAATTACATCACCTGATTTGCATTGATAACCAGCAATATCAAGAACCTTCCCATTAACGGTTACATGGCCATGATTTACTAATTGTCTTGAGCCTGGAATGGTACCTCCAAAACCTAATCTAAAACAAACATTATCAAGTCTGTTCTCTAAAAGTCTTAGTAGGTTAGTACCTGTAGATCCTTCTTGAGCTCTAGCTTTTTTTACATAACGTACTAGTTGCTTTTCAGAAACTCCATAATTAAACCTAAGTTTCTGCTTTTCTTCTAGACGAATTGCATATTCTGATCGCTTGCGACGGGCTTGGCCGTGCTGACCTGGAGGATTAGACTTCTTTGAAGCTTTCCTGGTGAGACCTGGTAGTTCTCCCAAGCGACGCGTAACCCTTAATCTGGGGCCGCGGTATCTTGACATAATTTTAAATTAAATAGAAAATTGCAATAAATTGGATAATTGATTAAATTCAATTAAACTAATTACTACTGGAAATATTATTTTACATCATTAAAGTGTTCAAAACTATTAATAAATCAATTACTTCTATACTTCTTTTTATGATTTCGTTTTATCAAAAGTGGATTTCTCCTTTTTTTGGACCAAGATGCAGATTTATTCCAAGTTGCAGCTCTTATGGATATGAGGCAATTACTAGACATGGTCCTTGGAAAGGAGGGTGGTTAACTTTAAAAAGATTAAGCAGATGTCATCCTTTAACTCCCTGTGGATGTGACCCTGTGCCTGATTAAATGAATGAAAATATTTATTTTTGTTAGGCAGGGATGTTGCCTTTGTGATTCATTAAAAAACAAACTGGCAAAAATAAATCTTAATGAGTTATTCCCTAATATAGAAGAGCTTAAAGAAATTGATATTGATAGGGTCGATTTATATGAAGATAAATATAAAAAATATGATTATGAAGTTCCTGTTATTGCTGTTGAAAGAATTAGGTCCGAGGAGATCATAGAATTGCCTCGCATTTCTCCAAGATTAAAAGATGATCAATTAAAGAATTGGTTTCAAAAAAATATTAGTACCATTCTGGATAAATAATTTTTTTATATGAGATCTATAAAATTATTTAAACTTTTAGATTTGGTAGGAATTATTCCTTCTTCAAATCTTATCGATCAAGAAATCAATAATATTTCTTTTAACTCTAAAGAAGTACAAAAAGGAACTTTATTTTTAGGAATGCCCGGTTTAAATGTTGATGGAGGAAAATTTTGTATTGAGGCAATTGAAAATGGCGCGGAGGCTGCCATTATTGGGTCTGCTGCAAAAGAGAAAATTGGATCTATTGATCGAGAAAGGATTTTGGTTATTGAGGATAATTTAGATAATATTTTTGGTCAAATTGTCGCTGAGTTTTGGAATAGGCCTTCAAGAAAACTTAAACTTATTGGTGTTACTGGTACAAATGGAAAAACGACAATTACTTTCTTATTGGAATATCTTTTAAAAAAATTAGGGAAAAAGACTGCATTATTTGGGACCTTGTTTAATAGATGGCCTGGCTTCTCAGAAGTGGCTTCTCATACAACTGATTTCGCCGATAAACTTCAAAAGAAATTAAATGCTGCTGTTGAGGCAGAATCTGAATTCGCGATATTAGAGGTAAGTTCTCATTCTATTGCTCAAAAGAGGATATCAGGATGCGAATTTGAGGCGGCTATTTTTACTAATTTATCTCAAGATCATCTTGATTATCACTCAGATATGGAATCTTATTTTCAAACAAAAAGAAAATTGTTTTTCCCACCTTATTTAATAGAAAAGGATGGAATTTCTGTATTAAATCACGATGACCCTTGGATATCTAAATTATCGTCTGATCTTGAAAAAAGATCTTCATTAGTGTCTACAAAGATTACTGAAAGTGAATTTAAAAATCATGATTTTTTTTTCGTAACAGATAAAAAATTTACTGAAAATGGCTCAACCTGCATTTTTCATACACCCAAGGAAAAAATTCAACTTTTTGTTCCACTTGTTGGAGAATTTAATTTAATGAATGCGATTCAAGCAATAACAATTTTGTATAAACTTAATTTTTCTTTAAAAGATCTATCAAAGTTAATACGATCTTTCCCTGGCGCTCCTGGGCGAATGGAGAAAATAGAAATTGATAATGATGACGTTTCAAGATCACTTCCAACAGTAATTGTTGATTATGCCCACACGCCTGATGGATTGAAAAAAGTTTTGCAATCAATTAAAAAACTTTGTAAGGGAAAACTCATTACTGTTTTTGGCTGTGGAGGAGATCGAGATCTTGGTAAAAGGCCTTTAATGGGATCAATAGCTGAAGAGTTTTCTGATCAACTTTTTATAACTTCAGATAATCCAAGATCAGAAGAACCCCAAAAGATAGTAAATGATATTTTGATGGGTATAAAAAAAAGAGAAAAAATAACAATTGAGATTGATAGATTTAAAGCAATAAATAAATCTATTA
>CACAXR010000006.1 GCA_902536555.1 uncultured Prochlorococcus sp.
GTGAATTTTTAAGCTCGCAAGCTAGCCGAGCCTCTGTAAAATTTCACATTTTTTAGCGTTTCGTTAAAAAACATAGGTGGGTTTATCCCAAGAGATACTATCTATTTTTCAGATAAGTCTCAACCTTAATTAATTGTTTTTTTATTAACTTCACCTTGATAACTACTAGGTCTAGATAATTTAAAAATCATTACGAGCTAGTCTAATTTAGTCTTATGTCTATAGGAATTTTAGGAAAGAAATTGGGAATGTCCCAACTTTTCGACGAGAAAGGTCATTCGGTGCCAGTTACTCTTATTGAGGCTGGTCCTTGCCGTATCACTCAATTGAAAACAAACGCTTTGGATGGTTATACTGCCGTTCAAATAGGTTATGGCTTGTCCAAAGATAAGTATATAAGTAAGCCTAAAAAGGGACATTTGTTGAAATCAGGTGAAGAACTTTTAAAGCATTTGAAAGAATATAGGGTCGAAGAAACTTCATCTTATGAAATCGGAAATCAAATAACTGTAAAAAACTTTGAGGTTGGTCAAAAAGTTGATATCAGTGGCAAGTCTATGGGTAGAGGTTTTGCTGGTTATCAGAAAAGACATGGTTTTAGCAGAGGTCCTATGAGTCATGGTTCAAAAAATCATAGAGCACCTGGATCTACAGGTGCAGGAACAACTCCAGGCAGAATTTATCCTGGAAAAAGAATGGCAGGAAGATATGGAGGAAAACAAATTACTACTAAAGGTTTGTTAGTTCTAAAGATTGATGATCAGAAAAATTTGCTTGTAGTTAAGGGTTCTGTCCCAGGTAAGCCCGGCTCAATTGTAAATATTAAACCAAATAATGTTGTAGGCAAAAAAGGAGGTGAAAAATCATGACAATACTCGAAACTCTTAAGTGGGATGGTAAAAAATCCGGCAAAGTCACACTTGATCTAGCAGTTGCTAAAGAAACTTCTTCGTCAGACTTAATACATAGAGCAGTTCTCAGGCAGCTAGCAAATAAAAGACAGGGGACAGCATCAACTTTGACAAGATCGGAAGTGCGTGGGGGTGGAAGAAAGCCTTACAAACAGAAAGGTACAGGAAGAGCCCGTCAAGGATCAATTAGAACACCCTTGAGACCTGGTGGTGGAATTATATTTGGCCCCAAGCCACGTTCTTACAATCTTGATATGAATCGTAAGGAACGTAGATTAGCTCTCAGAACTGCACTTATGTCTAGAGTATCTGATATGAAGGCCGTTGAAGATTTTGGATCTACTCTTAAGCAGCCTAAAACAAGTGACATCATCAATGGCCTTGCTCGATTAGGAATACAAAAAACTGAAAAAGTTTTGGTTATTCTTGATAGTCCGTCCGATGTTATAAAAAAATCCATTAATAATATTGAAAAAGTAAAATTAATTGCCGCAGATCAATTAAATGTATTTGATATCCTCAATGCTAATAAGTTGGTAATAGGGCAATCAGCGATAGATAAAATTCAGGAGGTTTATGCATCATGAGTAAATTATTCGATTCTCGTTTAGCTGATGTAATACGAAAGCCAGTTATTACTGAGAAAGCTACGAACGCGCTAGATCTAAACCAATATACTTTTGAAGTAGATCATAGAGCGGCAAAACCACAAATAAAGGCAGCCGTTGAAGCCTTATTCAGTGTTAAAGTCGTAGGAGTTAACACTATGAATCCTCCTAGGAGAACAAGAAGAGTCGGGAAATTTTCCGGTAAACGTTCTCAGGTCAAGAAGGCTATTGTGCGTCTTGCTGAAGGAGACAAAATCCAACTATTTCCAGAATCTTAAGGAGTTTTAATCATGGCGATCCGTAAATTTAAACCTTATACACCTGGTACTAGGCAGAGAGTAGTTACTGACTTTAATGAAATAACAAGTGCAAAACCCGAAAGATCACTAATAGTTTCAAAACATAGAGTTAAAGGCAGGAATAATCGTGGAGTTATCACTTGTCGTCATCGTGGAGGTGGTCACAAAAGGCAATACAGATTAGTTGACTTTAGAAGAGATAAAAGAAACATCAACGCTAAAGTTGCAGCAATACACTATGATCCTCATAGAAATGCAAGGCTGGCACTTTTATTCTACGAAGATGGGGAAAAAAGATATATTATCGCTCCAGCAGGAGTAAAAGTTGGACAAAATGTCATTTCTGGAGAAAGTGTTCCAATTGAAGATGGTAATGCAATGCCACTTTCCGTTATGCCATTAGGATCTAGTGTTCATTGTGTTGAGTTATATGCAGGTAGGGGTGCTCAGATGGTTAGATCCGCAGGAGCTAGTGCTCAAGTTATGGCAAAAGAGGGAGATTATGTTGCTTTAAAACTCCCATCTACCGAGGTAAGACTTGTAAGAAAAGAATGCTACGCAACTCTTGGTGAAGTTGGTAATTCTGAAATAAGAAATACTAGCTTAGGTAAAGCAGGAAGAAGACGATGGCTTGGCAGAAGGCCACAAGTAAGAGGTAGTGTAATGAACCCATGTGATCATCCACATGGCGGAGGAGAGGGAAAAGCGCCAATTGGTAGAGCAGGCCCAGTTACTCCTTGGGGTAAGCCAGCTCTTGGACTAAAGACACGTAAAAAGAACAAACCAAGTAATAAATTAGTAGTTCGAAGACGTCGTCGAGTTTCTAAGAGGAGTAGAGGAGGAAGAGACTCTTGATTACTTCATTTATTATTTCAATTTCTATTTTATAACCATGGGACGTTCACTAAAAAAAGGACCTTTTATCGCAGATAGCCTGCTCAAGAAGGTAGAAAAACAAAATACTGATAATGACAAGTCTGTTATCAAAACTTGGTCGAGATCCTCTACGATTTTACCTTTAATGATTGGTCATACAATCGCAGTACATAATGGCAAGACTCATATCCCTGTATTCATAACTGAACAAATGATCGGTCATAAACTCGGTGAGTTTGCTCCTACACGCACTTATCGTGGTCACATAAGAGATAAGAAAGGAGCAAAATCATGACAAAAACACCTGAAACAACAAAAACAGCTATTGCTCATGGAAATTATGTTCGTGGATCAGCCTCTAAAGTGAGAAGAGTTTTAGATCAAATAAGGGGTCGTTCATATAGAGATGCATTAATTATGCTGGAATTTATGCCTTATAGATCTACTGAACCTATTACTAAAGTTTTAAGATCTGCAGTTGCTAACGCAGAGCATAATCTTGGCATGGATCCATCCACCTTAGTTATTTCCTCTGCTTGGGCTAATAGTGGTCCTGTAATGAAAAGGTATAGGCCAAGAGCTCAAGGAAGAGCTTTTTCTATCAAAAAACAGACTTGCCATATTAGTATTTCAGTTGAGTCTGCTCCTACCCAAATAAATGCGGAGGTACAAAACTAATGGGACACAAAATACATCCTTCTGGATTGAGATTAGGGATTACACAAGAACATCGTTCTAAGTGGTTCGCCACATCTAAAACATATCCAATTCTTCTCCAAGAAGATTTTAAAATTCGTACTTTCATACAGAAAAAGTATGGTGCAGCAGGAATTAGCGATGTACTAATATCTAGAAAGGCTGATCAACTGGAACTTGAATTGAAAACAGCGAGACCAGGAGTGATAGTTGGGAGACAAGGAAGTGGGATTGAAGAATTAAGATCTGGAATTCAAAAAACGATAGGAGATCGCACTAGACAAGTCAGAATAAATGTTGTTGAAGTTGAGCGTGTTGATGCCGATGCTTTTTTATTGGCTGAATATATTGCGCAACAACTTGAAAAAAGAGTCGCCTTTAGAAGAACTATTAGAATGGCCTTACAAAGAGCTCAAAGAGCTGGAGTATTGGGTCTAAAAATACAAGTTGGGGGAAGGTTAAATGGCGCTGAAATCGCTAGATCAGAATGGACTAGAGAAGGTAGAGTTCCTTTACATACTTTGAGAGCTGAAATTGATTATGCAACACGTGAAGCTAATACAACATACGGTGTTCTAGGCATTAAAGTTTGGGTTTTCAAAGGTGAAGTTCTCCCTAAAGAAGAACAAACTATCCCTGTGGGTGCAAGCCCTAAGAGGAAAGCTAGTAGAAGACCTCAGCAATTTGAGGATCGTTCAAATGAGAATTCATAGGAGGTATAAAAATGCTTAGTCCAAAACGTACTAAATTCCGTAAACAACATAGAGGCAGAATGAGGGGTGTAGCCTCAAAAGGTAATACTATTGCGTTCGGTCAATTTGCTCTCCAAGCTCAAGATTGTGGCTGGGTAACAGCACGTCAGATTGAAGCAAGCAGAAGAGCCATGACCAGATATATTAAACGTGGTGGTCAAATCTGGATAAGAATATTTCCTGATAAACCCGTAACCATGAGACCTGCCGAAACCAGAATGGGTTCTGGTAAAGGTAATCCAGAGTTTTGGGTCGCAGTTGTAAAACCGGGAAGAATACTTTTTGAAATGGGTGGTGAGGATATCACTGAGGAAATTGCAAAGGAGGCTATGCGTCTCGCTCAATACAAACTTCCTGTAAAAACTAAATTTATCTCCATTGATAAAAATCTAGAAAATTCCTCACAAGAAAATACAAAAAATAGCAAAAAATCTCAAGAGGAGGTTAAACAATGAAAAACTCAGAGTCACTGAAGGAATTTAAAAAATTAAATTCTGAACAAATTACTGCAAAGATTGACCAATTGCGAAAAGATCTTTTTGACTTGAGATTCAAGCAAGCTACAAGACAGCTCAATGAAACTCATAAATTTAAAATTATCAAGAAACAAGTTGCGCAATTACTTACTCTCAGTAAGAGTCAATCTGCTTCTAAAACAACTTCTGATTAATTATTAATTATGGCACTTAAAGAAAGAATTGGTACTGTTGTCAGCGACAAAATGGATAAAACAGTTGTTGTTGCTGTTATTAACAGATATCCACATCCAATTTATAAAAAAATTGTAAGTAGAACTACACGATATAAGGCGCATGATCCAGAAAATACATGTGTTTTAGGTGATCGAGTTAAAATTAGAGAAACTAGACCGCTCAGTGCTCATAAAAGATGGGCAATAGAAGAGATTCTCAATAAAACAACTCAGGCTAAGGAGGTTAAAAAATGATTCAACAAGAAACTTATTTAACAGTTGCCGATAATAGCGGAGCAAAAAGACTCCAATGTATTAGGGTTTTAGGTTCTAATAGAAGGTATGCTCATGTCGGAGATGTAATCGTAGCAACTGTAAAAGATGCCCTTCCTAACATGGGAGTTAAGAAATCTGAAGTTGTTAAAGCTGTTATCGTCAGGACTAAAGCAACATTAAGAAGAAATACTGGTAATTCAATCAGATTTGATGACAATGCGGCAGTATTGATTAATGAAGATAAGAATCCAAAAGGTACGAGAGTCTTTGGTCCTGTAGCTAGAGAACTGCGGGATAAAAATTATACAAAGATTGTTTCTCTTGCTCCGGAGGTGATTTAAATGTTGGATTCATTAAAGCAAAAGAAAAATTTCCAGAGAATAAAAATGAGAATCAAAACTGGAGATTTGGTAAAAGTAATTAATGGTAAGGACAAAGGGAAAACTGGTGAGGTTTTAAAAACTATCCCTCTTGAAAATAGAGTAGTTGTAAAGGGAATTAACCTTAGGACTAAACATGTAAAACCAACTCAGGAAGGAGAAACTGGAAGAATACTTACAGAAGAAGCATCTTTACATGCATCAAATGTAATGTTCTTCTCAAAGGATAAAAATCTTACAAGTAAGATTGAATACTTTATTGATAAAGAGGGGGTTAAGAAAAGAAGATTGAAGAAAACTGGTGAAGTAATTGATTAATTTTTCATCAGAAACCAGATTTCAACTTTTTCTAATTTATCAATTCTGACAAAGACCAGAATTAACAAAAAATTATGACTCTAAAAAATCGCTACAAAGAATCAATAAGACCAAAACTTTTAAAGGACCTTGGTCTTAAAAATATTCATCAAGTACCTAAAGTTGTCAAAGTCAACGTTAATAGAGGTCTTGGTGAGGCAGCTTCAAATTCAAAAGCTTTAGAGGCTTCTCTGAATGAAATGGCAACAATTACAGGGCAAAAGGCACTAGTAACTAGGGCCAAAAAAGCTATCGCGGGTTTTAAAATTCGTGAGGGTATGCCAATTGGTTGTACTGTAACTTTGAGAGGTGACAGGATGTATTCCTTTTTAGAGAGATTTATAAATCTAGCTTTACCAAGAATAAGAGACTTTAGAGGAGTTAATCCAAAAAGTTTTGATGGGAGAGGGAATTACACCGTTGGAGTGAAAGAGCAATTAATTTTTCCTGAAATCTCTTTTGATAAAATTGATTCAATAAGAGGTATGGATATAACTATTGTCACAAGTGCGAGATCAGATCAAGAGGGCAAAGCTCTCCTTCAAGAGTTAGGAATGCCTTTTAGTAAGAATTAAATTAAAACCATGTCAAATCACGATCCTATTTCAGATATGCTTACTCGAATTAGAAATGCGAGTCAAAAAAAGCATACAACCACATCAATTCCAAGTTCAAAAATGTCCCTAAGTATTGCAAAAGTGCTTCAAAAAGAGGGTTTCATTTCTGACATTAATGAAGAAGGTGAAGGCTATAAGTCAGAAATAATACTTGGTCTGAAATATAGTGGCAAGAATAAATTCCCTACTATCCGATCCATGCAAAGAGTTAGTAAACCTGGTTTGAGAATTTATAAAAATACCAAAGCTTTACCAAAAGTACTAGGAGGTCTTGGAGTTGCTATTATATCTACTTCTAAAGGTGTCATGAGTGATCGTGATGCTAGGAAGCAAGGTATAGGTGGTGAAGTACTTTGCTATGTTTATTAAGGAGGATTAATCATGTCAAGAATTGGAAAAACACCAGTACTAATACCAGATAAAGTATCTGTTGATTTTGATGGATTAACAGTTACAGTTAAAGGTCCTAAGGGTGAGTTAAAACGTCAGATGCCAGAAGGAGTTAGTTTTGATAAAAAAGATAATACTGTTGTCGTAAGTCCCACTACTACCAAAATCTTCTCAAGGCAAAGACATGGTTTATGTAGAGCTTTAATTGCAAATATGGTTGAAGGGGTTAGTCAAGGTTTTTCAAAAAAACTTGAAATTGTAGGCGTTGGATCGAGAGCACAAGTAAAAGGTAAAAATCTAGTTGTTAGTGCAGGATATAGTCATCCTATAGAAATGATCCCCCCTGATGGTATAACATACAAGGTTGAGAGTAATACAAACGTTACTGTATCTGGAATTGATAAGGAAATTGTTGGTAATGAAGCAGCAAAAATCAGATCAATTAGACCTCCAGAACCATATAAAGGTAAAGGAATTAAATACCATGATGAGAGAATTCTCAGAAAAGCTGGTAAATCTGGCAAAAAATAATTCCAATTAAAAAAATGACCAAACTTTCCAGGAAATTACAAACCCAAAAAAGACATAGAAGATTAAGGAGATTCTTAATTGGAGATGCAACTCGTCCAAGATTGTCTGTTTTCCGCTCTAATAACCATATATATGCTCAGGTTATAGATGATAGCGCTCAAACAACTATTTGCTCAGCTTCAACTGTTGATAAAGAATTAAGAGAAAAATCTGAGAAATTACCTTCTGATTGTAATTCTTCTTCCATTGTTGGAAAATTATTAGCAAAGAGAGCTATAAAAAAAGGTATTAAGCAAGTAATTTTTGACCGTGGAGGTAATTTATATCACGGGAGAGTAAAGGCACTTGCAGATGCTGCTCGTGAAGCTGGCCTGGAATTCTAACTCTTAATTTTTTACTATGACTGACACTCCAACAAAACAAGAAATTCAATCCAAGAACGACAATAATGTTCCTGGAGCTATGCCCGTAGAACAAAAAAAGAATAACCGTAATGATCGAAAAAGAAATAGAAGAGGTGATTCAAAAAATCTAGAGAGAGATTCTGATTGGCAAGAAAGAGTTGTTCAAATTCGACGTGTTTCTAAGACTGTTAAGGGTGGTAAAAAAATGAGTTTTAGAGCAATTGTTGTAGTAGGTAACGAAAAAGGTCAAGTTGGAGTTGGAGTTGGTAAAGCGGGGGATGTTATTGGTGCGGTGAGAAAGGGAGTTTCAGATGGTAAAAAGAATCTTGTTAGGGTTCCTTTAACCCCAAATAATTCAATACCGACTTTATCTTTAGGTCGAGATGGAGCTGCTAATGTTCTAATTAGACCAGCTGCCCCAGGTACAGGTGTAATTGCTGGTGGTTCAATAAGAACAGTTTTAGAATTAGCCGGCATAAAAAATGTTTTAGCAAAAAGATTGGGTAGTAAAACACCTTTGAATAATGCTAGAGCTGCTATGGTAGCTCTTTCTCAATTAAGAACACACAAATCTGCCTCTAGGGAGAGAGGCATCTCACTTGAACAGCTCTATTCTTAAAATTATGACTTCAACATTAAATACACTTAAATCAAACTCTGGCTCGAGAAAGAAAAAATTAAGAAAGGGTAGAGGAATTGCAGCCGGCCAGGGTGCATCATGTGGTTTTGGAATGAGAGGACAAAAGTCACGTTCTGGAAGACCAACACGTCCAGGTTTTGAAGGTGGCCAAATGCCCTTATATAGAAGAGTTCCAAAATTAAAGCACTTTGAAATAATTAATCAAAAGAACTTTTCCATAATTAATCTAGAAAAATTAAATGATTTCAAAGATAACGATACTGTTAACCTAGACTCACTAGTAAAGAAAGGATTAATCTTCAAGCCAAAATTTCCTTTAAAAATCCTTGGTAACGGAAAACTTAATGTAAAGTTAAAAGTCCAAGCTCATGCATTTACAAAAGTTGCAAAACAAAAAATTGAGGACGCAGGTGGATCCTGCGAGCTTATAAATAAAAAATAAATCTACTAAAATTTAGGTAAGCTTCAAAATGTTTGTCAACAAAAGTAGAAATCCTAGCGCTTCTGAAATACTTTCCCAATTATTTTTAAATAAAGAGCTACGGAGTAGAGTTTTAACTACTCTAGGTCTCCTCCTTTTAGTAAGACTTGGTATATATATCCCTATGCCTGGTATTGATAGGGTTGCTTTTAAAAGTTTTATAGATCAGGGGGGGCAATTAATAGGTTTTTTAGATATTTTTACTGGAGGAGGAATTTCAACTTTAGGAATATTCGCATTAGGCATACTTCCCTTTATCAACGCATCAATTATTATTCAGCTTCTTACAGCTTCATTGCCTGTTCTTGAAGATTTACAAAAAAATGAGGGAGAAGCCGGTAGGAGAAAAATAGCTCAAATTACTAGATATGTTTCCTTAGGATGGGGGTTTTTGCAGAGTATAATTTTTTCTTTAATTCTCAGACAATATGCAATTGAAGGGATAAGTGAAACTACATTTGTCTTACAGACCTCTATTGCTTTGGTAACTGGCTCGATGTTAGTGATGTGGTTTAGTGAAATTATTACAGAGAAAGGAATTGGTCAAGGAGCTTCATTAGTTATATTTTTGAATATTGTGTCGACTTTACCAAAAGCCTTAAGTTCAACCATTGAAAAAGCTCAAACTGGAGATCGAGGAGATGTTTTAGGTATTCTAGTTTTACTTGGAGTATTTTTACTGACAATTGTCGGGATAATTTTTGTCCAAGAAGGAGCAAGACGTATTCCCATTGTTAGTGCTAAAAGGCAAATAGGTAATTCAACATTGCTTCCTACAAGGCAAAGTTATTTACCTTTAAAATTAAACGCAGGTGGAGTCATGCCTATTATATTTGCATCAGCCTTAATTTTTTTGCCCATAACAATTGCAAATGTTACTGGCAATCCAGTTTTAATCAAATTAGCTAGTAGTTTAAACCCTGGATCTGCAAACCCATGGCCATATGCTCTTACATTCTTCTCATTGATTTTGGGGTTCTCCTATTTTTATGCATCCCTTACAATTAATCCAGTTGATGTAGCTTCAAATTTAAAGAAAGGAGGAGTAGCGATACCGGGAGTTAGACCAGGAACTAATACAGCAAACTACCTATCAGGTATACAAAATAGGTTGACTTTATTGGGAGGATTATTTCTGGGTTCAGTCGCTATAATCCCTGCTGCAGTAGAGAGAGCTACAAATGTTCAGACCTTTCAAGGTCTAGGAGCAACATCATTACTTATTCTTGTGGGTGTTGCTATAGATACTGCTAAGCAAATTCAAACTTATGTTATTTCACAAAGGTATGAGGGATTAATTAATAATTAATGAAGAAAAATATACTATTTTTAGGAGCTCCCGGAGCAGGGAAAGGGACTCAAGCGGAATTGCTAAGTCAAAGTAATTCTTATTTACACCTTTCTACGGGTGAATTATTAAGAAAAGAAATCGAAATGAATACTGCCCTTGGGATTCAGGTAAAAGATATTATGAATCGAGGTGAACTTGTTAGTGATGAACTCGTATTAAAGATAGTAAGACAAAATTTAGTAAAGGATAATAAAGGTTGGATTCTAGATGGTTACCCAAGAAATTTATCTCAAGCAAATTCATTGAATGAAGTCTTAAATGAAATAAATCAACCTTTGGAATTGGTTTTTTATTTGGATATTCCCGAAGAAGTACTAATTCAGCGTTTGCTTTTAAGAGGGAGAAAAGACGATACAGAAGAGACAATTAGGACAAGAGTTGATATTTATAAAAAAACTACAGAACCATTGATTCAATATTTTAAAGATCTCTCATTGTTAGAATATATTGATGCTGATAGAGATTTAAAAACCATTTCCTCTGATATCAAACAAAAAATGGCTTGATGATGATGTAGAATATAGTATTAACGTTTTATTTGTTAAACCCCTATGAAGGTCAGATCTTCAGTCAAAAAAATTAGTCCTGACGATCAGATCGTGAGGAGAAGAGGTAAAATCTATGTTATTAACAAGAAAAGACCTCGCAATAAACAGCGTCAGGGTTAAATTTCAACCCTTAAATTCAAACTTTTACTTATTCAAAACACGTGGCCAGGATTGCAGGAATTGACATACCTCGCGAAAAGCGAGTTGAAATTGCACTTACATACGTCTATGGAATTGGTTTAACGAGATCAAAGCTAATTCTTGCTAATACGGGTGTAAACCCTGATACTCGCGTCAAAGACCTTTCAGATTCTGATGTACAAAAACTTAGAGGTGCCACCGAGGAATTCACATTAGAGGGAGATTTGAGAAGAAAAGAGGGAATGGCCCTAAAACGTTTACAAGATATAGGTTGTGTGAGGGGAAGAAGGCACAGAATGAGTCTTCCCGTAAGAGGCCAAAGAACTAGAACTAATGCAAGAACAAGAAGGGGTTCAAGAAAGACAGTTGCTGGTAGAAAAAAATAATTTATTAAATCTATTCACAAATTTCAGTATTAAATTAAAACATCATGGCAGCTACAGTAAAAAAAACAGGTTCAAAAAAATCCAAAAAAAATGTACCAAATGGAGTAGTGCATATTCAAAGTACATTTAATAACACCATAGTTTCAATCTCTGACACTTCTGGACATGTAATTTCATGGTCTTCTGCAGGAGCTAGCGGATTTAAAGGGGCTAGGAAAGGTACTCCATTTGCTGCTCAAACTGCGGCTGAATCTGCAGCCAGGAGAGCACTAGATCAAGGTATGAGACAAATAGAAGTATTAGTTAGAGGGCCAGGCTCAGGTAGGGAAACGGCCATAAGAGCTTTACAAATGGCTGGTTTAGAAATAACTCTAATAAGAGATGTAACTCCATTACCTCATAATGGATGTAGAAGACCTAAAAGGAGACGCGTTTAGGTCTTAATTATTCTCCACCCCCCCCCCAAAAAAAACTTTTAACCTTATTTTTTTCCGTGTTGCAATACCAAATTGACAGAATCGACCATCAAATATCAGATGATCGCTCCCAAACAGGAACTTTTTTAATTGGCCCTTTAGAAAGAGGACAAGCTACAACTTTGGGTAATTCTCTTCGGAGAGTACTTATGGGAGGACTTGAAGGAAGTGCTGTAACTGCTGTAAGAATTGCAGGAATTAACCACGAATATGCAACTATTCCTGGAGTTAGAGAAGACGTTTTGGATATTCTACTCAATTGTAAGCAATTATCACTTAATAGTTCTAATCCAGAGCTTGAAATCGGCAGACTAGTTGCAAACGGACCAATGGATGTGAAGGCGAATGACATTCAATTCTCATCTCAAGTCGAAATTGTTGATGGTGAAAAACCTATTGCAACTATTCAGGAAGGTCATAAGTTAGAGTTAGAAATTCATGTTGAAAGGGGTACTGGATATAGACCAGTTGATCGCAAGAACGAGGAGACAACTGCTATTGATTTACTTCAAATAGATGCTGTATTTATGCCAGTAAAAAGAGTTAATTTTACTATTGATGAAACTGCTGTAGCAGAGGGTGGAACAAATAGAGAAAGATTAAAAATGGAAGTAGTAACAGATGGCTCAACAAGCCCTGATGATGCTATCGCTGAAGCTGCAAACCAGTTAATAGAACTCTTTCAACCTCTTGCTACTGTTACAATGGTCGAAGAAATTCCTGAAGAACCTGAACCATCTCCTGAAGCTCAAATTCCTCTTGAGGAACTAAACTTGTCCGTTAGAGCATATAATTGTTTAAAAAGAGCACAAGTTAACTCAGTTTCAGATTTAATGGGTTTTAGTTATGAAGATCTTCTCGAAATTAAGAACTTTGGCTCTAAGTCTGCAGATGAGGTTATTGAAGCTCTGGAGCGCATAGGAATTTCTATTCCACAAAGCAGAACCTCTGTTTAACAATTTTTAAAATTATGAGACACCAACTTCGAATTCCATTGCTTAGTAAACCTGCTGATCAGAGGAAAGCACTCTTAAGAGGTTTAACTACCCAACTAATTAGGGAAGGTAGAGTAACTACAACAAAAGCCAGAGCAAAAGCTTTAAGAAACGAGGCAGAAAGGATGATTTCTCTAGCTAAAGATGGAAGTCTGGCCTCAAGAAGAAGAGCTATTGGATATATATATGATAAGAAATTAGTTCATTCATTATTTGAAAAAGCAATTGAAAGATATGGGGATAGAGAAGGAGGTTATACACGGATAGTGAGAACAGTCTCCAGGAAAGGTGACAACGCTCAGATGGCTATAATTGAACTTGTTTGAATTAACTTTATTAAAGGGCTTTTATTAGAAAATAACTTTTGAAAAGAGTAGCTTTATTAGTCCAATATGACGGATCTAAATATTCAGGTTGGCAAAAACAAAAAAATGCAATTACAGTTCAGGAAATTATAGAGAGAGCGCTTTTTAAGATTACACATAATGTAGTAAAGACTTTTGCTGCGGGCAGAACTGATGCAGGGGTTCATGCTTCTGGTCAAGTAGTTCACTTTGATATTGAATGTGTTATTCCAGGTTATAGTTATTCTGATGTCCTAAATAGTCTTTTGCCCTCAACTATTCGAATCTTGGAATCAGTTGAGGTTAAAGATAGTTGGCATTCATGTTATTCAGCTATTTATAGACATTATCGATATGTCATTAATAACAGTAAATTCCCTAACTTGTTCATAAATAATTGGTCATGGCATAGATACCAAAAAGTTTTAGACGAAGTTTTAATGTCAAGTGCATCAAAGAGAATGGAAGGAGAGCATGATTTTTTTGCTTTTCAAAAAAGTGGAAGCAATAGGACACACTCTATTACAAATATTAAAAATATTGATATTAAAAGAGTAGAGGATTTAATTTTAATTGATATTAAAGCTACAGGTTTTCTTTACGGGATGGTCCGTTTAATCGTTGGTCAATTAGTGTTAGTCGGAGAAAAAAAAATATCGCCTGAAATTTTTACAGATAGATGGGTAAATAAAAAGAAAAATGATGTTAGAGAATCTTCTCCAGCTAAGGGTTTATGTTTTGTTAATGCTGTTTATGAAGAAAATGTTTTTAAAAATATTAATAACAATGATTTTTTTCCAGTATTTTTAATTAAGGGTATTTCTTAAGTAAAGTTCCTAAAGTCAATTTTTTGTTTAAATCATCCAAAATTGTTGTTTTATACTACTTCGATAATGTAGAATTTATTATTAACTTTAGATTTATTTGCATAAATTTAGTAAATGAATAAAACAATTACTCCGTCTTTAGAAACTATTGAAAGAAATTGGTTTTTAGTTGACGCAAAAGATAAGACACTTGGGAGACTTGCTACAGAAATTGCAACTGTATTAAGAGGTAAAAATAAACCAACATTTACTCCACATTTAGATACTGGAGATTTTGTCATTGTTGTAAATGCTGAAAAAGTTGAGGTTACAGGTAAAAAAGCCTCACAAAAGTTGTATAGAAGACATTCAGGTAGACCAGGAGGAATGAAAATTGAAAAATTTGAATCTCTTCAAGATAGAGTTCCTGAAAGAATCATTGAGCAAGCTGTGAAAGGTATGTTGCCACATAACTCTTTAGGAAGACAGCAATTTAAAAAACTAAAAGTTTATAAAGGGGCTGATCATCCTCATGCTGCTCAGAATCCTGTATTATTGAATAGTTAATTAATCAAAATGAATAGTCAAATAAAAAACAAAGCTGTTTATTGGGGAACTGGAAGAAGAAAAACTTCAGTGGCTAGAGTTCGTTTGATTCCCGGAAATGGTCAAATTAAAATAAATGGTCGTTCTGGAGATGATTACTTAAACTTCAATCCTCTTCATTTAAATTCAATAAAAGCACCTTTGCAAACAATAGGTCTTGAGAATTCATATGATATTTTGGTAAATGTTTATGGTGGTGGATTGACAGGTCAAGCAGACGCTATTAAGCAAGGTGCAGCAAGAGCACTTTGCGAATTATCTCCTGATAATAGGAAACCTCTAAAAACTGAAGGTCATCTCAGTAGAGATCCTAGAGCTAAAGAAAGAAGAAAATATGGTCTTAAAAAAGCAAGAAAAGCTCCACAATTCTCTAAACGTTAAAGAAATTTTAATTATGCCAAAATCAGAAATTCATCCAAAATGGTACCCAGATGCAAAAGTTATTTGTAATGGAGAAGTTGTAATGACTACTGGCTCAACTCAGCCTGAATTACATGTCGATGTATGGAGTGGTAATCATCCTTTCTTCACAGGGACTCAGAAAATTCTTGATACAGAGGGAAGAGTTGATAGGTTCATGAAAAAATACGGCATGGGTTCAGCTAATTCAGCTACATCAAAAGAGCAAAAAGAAGAAAAAGATTCTAAAAAATAGAATTTTCAAAAATTAAGCATAATTTCAATTGGAATACTCAACATTAATTGCAAGGTTGAAAACTGCTTCAGAAAGTTTTGAAAATTTGGAAGTTCAGCTTGCAGATCCCGATATAGCTAATGATCCAAAAAAACTAGAATCAATAGCAAGAGAAAGGTCAAAATTGGAACCTTTGGTGATTGATTTTAATAAGTTGCTTGATACTGATAAAGAAATAGAAGATTCAAAAAATCTACTTAGAGAGAATAGAAATGATAAAGAAATGGAATCTTTAATTAATGAGGAGTTAATAACTCTAGAGGAATGTAAGAATGAACTGATTCAAAAAACCACAATCGCCTTATTGCCAAAAGATCCAAGAGATGAGAGAAGTGTAATGTTAGAAATTAGAGCCGGTGCTGGAGGTAATGAGGCTTGTATCTGGGCGGGTGATTTAGCAAGAATGTATGAAAGATATGGACAAAAAATTGGATGGTCCGTAAAACCTGTAAGTGCTTCCGAGTCAGATATGGGAGGATTTAAGGAGTTAGTTATCTCCGTTAAGGGAGATTCTGTATATAGTCAACTTAAATTTGAGGCTGGTGTGCATAGAGTTCAAAGAGTTCCAGCTACTGAATCGCAAGGTAGAGTCCATACCTCTACTGCTACAGTGGCAGTAATGCCTGAGGCTGATCCTGTTGAAGTTAAGATCGATCCAACTGATCTAGAGGTTGGTACAGCAAGATCAGGAGGGGCAGGGGGACAAAATGTTAATAAGGTAGAGACAGCTATTGATCTTCTCCATAAGCCTACAGGAATAAGAGTTTTTTGTACTCAAGAGAGATCACAATTGCAAAATCGCGAACGAGCAATGGAAATTTTAAGAGCTAAATTATATGAAATTCAATTAAAAGAAGCTAATGCTAAAGAAAGATCACAAAGGCTTTCACAGGTTGGAACAGGCGATAGAAGTGAAAAAATCAGAACTTATAATTTTAAAGATAACAGGACAACTGATCATAGATTAGGTTCCAATTTTTCTCTTGAGCCAATTCTTGCTGGTCAATTAGAAGAAGTGATTAATGCATGCATAGCGCAAGAACAAAAAAGAATGATGGAAGATTTTAATAAAGAAGTAAATTAAGATTTTTTTATTAAATTGCAACCCCTATAACGTATTTACTCCATTCTTTATGCTTGCCAGAGTCAATTTGTCTTGTAGCTTCAAAATTTAGATTACTTAATGGACGATAAGGTCGACGTTTTAAGGGCATATTCGCCTCCTCGGGGGTTCTATTACCTTTTTGTACATTACATCTTAGACATGCAGTCGTAACATTTTCCCAGTTATCTGTTCCACCTCTGCTTCTCGGTAAAACATGATCTATTGATAGGTCACTACCCCTATAGTTACAGTATTGGCAAGAATTATTATCTCTCAGAAGAATATTTTTTCTTGTTAAAGAAACCTCTCTAAAAGGAACTTTGACGTAGTAACGAAGTCTTATAACTGTCGGCAACTTTTTTCCGCTATGAATCGAATATGTTTTGTCTTCCTCTAAGCTTTCTGCTTTACCTTTAATCATCAAAATTACAGCTCTTCGCCAGGAAGTGATGTTTAAAGGTTCATAAGATGCATTTAAAACTAGAGTCTGGCCCATGCCAAAATACAATTTACATGTCATGCTAACTGTATATTTCAATAAGCGCATATATTTGTGCAAAGTTAATGCAAAATAGGCAAACAAATCAGGTATTTAATTTTGACAAATTTCGAAATTTTGAAAAAGATATAGATCTAAAACAAAGAGCATGGATCGAAGTTAAAGGTAAAGCAATAGAAACAAACGTTAGACAGTTAAGATCAAAATTAAGTAAAAATTGTCAATTTATGGCAGTCGTTAAAGCTGATGGATATGGACATGATGCGAAATTAGTATCAGAGTATGCTATCAAAGGTGGAGCATCTCAATTAGGTGTTGCCACATTAAATGAAGGCATTAAGCTTCGTTCTTCTGGAGTTAAAAAACCAATACTTATACTCGGAAATCTTTATACGAAAAGGGATCTTCTTATATGTTTTAAAAATGATCTTATGCCAACTATCAGTACTATAAGAGAATGTTTAATTTGCAATAACATTGGTAAGCAATTTGGATTGAAATTTCTTTTACATCTTAAAGTTGATACGGGAATGTCAAGATTAGGATTTGAATACAGTAAATTTGTTCAGCAATTTGAAAAAATTAAATCTTTTGAGAACATTTTAATAGAAGGAATATATAGTCATTTATCTTCTGCAGATGAAGCTAACGCATTAGATCCTGAAAGTATTACACAACTACAAAGACTTAAGTTTAATGAAATATTAAAGCAAATTAATTTTGATCGAAATAATGAAATTAAGATTCATTTGGCTAATTCTGCAGGAATGCTCATTAACAAAGATTTTCATTTTAAGATGGTACGTGTTGGGCTTTCTATGTATGGATACAGTCCTTTAGACAAAATAGATAAAAATTTATCACTTAAACCAGCTTTATCTTTGAAGGTCAAAGTAGCTTTTATAAGAAATATTGATAAAGGTGTAAGTGTAAGTTATGGAGGCAAATTTGTAAGTCATAGAAAAACTAAGTTAGCTGTATTAAGTATTGGTTATGCAGATGGTGTACCAAGAAATCTTTCAGGCAAGATTAACGTAATTTACAATAATAAATTTTATCCTCAAGTTGGATCTATAACTATGGACCAAATGATGATAGACATAACAGATTCTAATGAAATTAAAGTTGGTAGTACCATGTTATTACTAGGATCTGATGGAGATAAAACAATTTCTCCTCTTGAATGGGCAAGAAAATCTAATACTATTCCTTGGGAAATTCTTTGTTCTTTTAAAAATAGATTACCTAAAGTTCAAGTAGATTAGACATTTCGATTAAATAAAAAATTTTGAATGTTTGCATAAAAATTGATAATGTATAAGAACTGGAGAGGTGGCTGAGTGGTTGAAAGCGGCTCCCTGCTAAGGAGTTACAGGAGGTAACTTTTGTCGAGGGTTCGAATCCCTCCCTCTCCGCTCTTTTGGAAGAGTATGGTAGTTCATAATGTTCCTGAAGCTATTGATACTAATACTTTTGCAGAAAAAATAAAATCAGAGACATTCACAGAGTATCACTGAATTTCATGTTTTAGGGGTAGGAAAAAGGGTAGGAAATATAAGTGCAGAGGGTTGGAAATTTTTGGCGAAATCCAAGTCGTTGCAAGGTATGCCTGCATTACGACAAAACCACCCGACAGATATGGCTACAAAAGGATGAATTAATCATTAAAACTTTCAATTATTTCTTTAGTTGAATAAATTCCTACAAATGGTGCTGTAAATTCTCTAATAACGCCCGTACTTTTTCCTAAAAAACTATTTTTAACAGATATTAAATCTCCTTCTTTTACAAAAGGATTCCTTTTTGAACCTTTTTTTGCTCTAGCAGAATAAGAAATATTTTTGTTTAAAATTGTTCCATCTTTGTTGTACCTTATCAAAACAATTTTCCCTGATAGAGGTTTTATCGGTCCAGTTAAATTTATCGCATCTGATAAGGCAGCCTCTAGGGGTAATTTTATAGTTCCAGGATTTTCGACTCTACCAAATATATCTACTGTTATAAATCTTGGAGAAAGACCGCTTAGGATTGATTTTGGGATGATATCAGAAGAAGCTATTGCAAGCTTTGGTAAAAATATTCTATCTCCGTCAAATAATCTAATATCGTTAGTAGGATCACTTTCATTTAGAAAAGAAGTAAAATCGATTACTGCTCTTTGTTTCCCACCTCCTTTTCCAATGGGTATATCTCTTATTATTTCGATGCGAGACAAATCAGTTTTAGAAGTTATTCCTCCAGCTTTTCTAAGTGCATTAGAAATAGTAGTGAAATTTTCGGATGGTCTTTTTATTTGGAAATTTTGCCTTGCAGTATTATTTTGTGCATTTTGATTTAAAGATGTATTTGATTCCCTTCTATTCAATTCCACTTTAGTGATATTATCGCCATCAATTTCTTTTGAAATAGAATCTGCAGCATCATTTTTCATTTCGCCTTTTTGAGAAGTATCATCTTTTATATTTTCTACTGCAAGAAACTCTCCAGAACTATAACCTGGGAATTTATAGATTCCAGGATTTCTTATTTCGCCAGATATTAATATTCTTTGAGGTTTAAAGTTAGCTATTCTAATTTCTACTTCTGAAGAAATATATTCCGAATTTAAATATTTTTTACTTAATAAATTAGATATTTCATTTGTAGTTAACCCCCTAACGTAAGTTTCTTTAAGGAGTGGGAGCATAAGCTCTCCTTCGTTATTAATTGAATAAATTCCAGAACCCATAAATCTAAATCCTGAAATTCGGATCTCAATTTCAGGATCAATAAGGAATTCTTTATATTTTTTCTCTAATAATTTTTTTAATTGATATATTTTAAGACCCTTTATATAAGTTGATTTCAATCGAGAAAGATATATTTCTCCTTCCTGATCAATTGTTTGGTTAACATTTAGTTCGGGAGCTTTAAAAAATCGAATAGATAAAGTATCTCCCTCATCTAATTTGTAATTTCTTAAATCATTCCTAGGGTTCAGATAGGATATATTTTCTGGATCATATTCCCATTCAATTAATCCTAATCCTCTTGGTTTATTTTTAAATTCTATTAATAGAGAATCTCCAGTATCAACAATGTAGTCCTCTAATTCATTCTTTGGATCTAAATAATCAATATCAATCTCAGTTCTATTTTTCGCATTTTCAAGAATTATTTCAATAGTTTCTGAATCAATATTGAGGTCTTTTAATTTATTTCTTGATTCTAAATAATCTAGTGCAAGCTCACCATTACTACTATTCAAAGTTTTATTATCACTGCCTGCCTTGACGAGGTCAAATATAAAAACAGATATTAAAAAATTAAAAATAAAAAGGAAGTTTAAATTACTTCTAAATGAGAGCAATTTTGAAAATATTTTTTTTGCTTCCTTTTGATTAGTCAAGAACAAGAAATTTAATCTTCTTTCCTTTATATTACTAGTATTTTACTAGTAAAGTACTTCAAAAATAGTAATTTTAAATATATTATTGTTAATTTTGTAACTATAAATCTAGTCTAAAGAAATTTTTCAGGCAAAAGTTCTGCTTTTAAATATTCGAATATTCATAAAATTAATATTCATTTTTAATTTTATTTGGGTTTCTAATTAGATTTTTTTAAATTTTATCTTCTATGAGTAAAACCAAGGAACCTCCTAAGTTGCAAATTAAATCTTGAGTAGGATACTCATTAGAACCAATCCATTCTTTTAATCCTAAATATATTGGGCATTCACATTCTCTTTTTCTTGTTATGGAATTTAATTCCTCTGCATTCCAAGGAGAAGTTGAGTCATCAAGCAAAATTTCTTTCAATCGTTTTGTATAGTCCTTATTCCATTGTTTGGAAGATGCTATATGCTTTATAAGCTCATTAAATGCATCTATATCGCTTGAATAAGGCTTTTTAATACGCTTTTTTTGAAATAATGCCCTCATGAAATTAGTGCAATTCAAGGCGTCCATTTCCGAAAAAGGATTTTTTTTATTTGAGACATCTTCTCTTTTACTAGAAACTATTTTCCTAAGGGAATTTCTTATAAAAACACTTAAAGCTAAATCCTCGGACAAAGCACAAGTTTTTAATTGCTTTAGTAAAGCCTCATCGATATTTATATTTAACTGATGTCTTTTTTTCAAATCAAATTTAAAGATAATTTAATTCTACTGAATTATTTGATTTTTAATAGACCCTTTTATCAGGATGATTTACGATGAAAGTTTGTATTCAAATAAATTACTAGATATATACCAATTTACTAGTTATATTCATCAGTAATTAAAGATGATAAATTTTTATGGGAAGAAAGCTAACAACTGTCTTCACTTTCGCAATACACTCTACTTTTGATCAATGGTTAGAATTCTTTGATAGCAAAGAAGCATTTGAAAGACTTTCTGAATTTGATATCAAGCCTCTTTATAGAGGTCAAAGCAAGCAAGATCCACAAAAAGTTATTGTTATTCATCAGGCTCCTGAGGGAAATATGCAAAAGTTCTTTGAAATACATGGCTCTTGGATAGCTACTCATGGAGTTAATATCTCGACAATAGAAGTTTCAGATTGGATATAAAACGCTAACTAATTGTAATGAATTTACAACATCCCAGGCATTCTGAAAAAATTTAATAAATCTCTCTTATGTATCTCGTAAATATCGACTAATTTGCCGCAACAAAAAGCCTTACTTTCCTAAATAGGAACTTTGATGGATGATAAATTTATAATTTTACCTTTCCGTGAACGATTTTTTTCTAGTCATTCAGGAGTTGACTTCTAGCATTAAATTTTTAATCCTTGGTTAACTAACTCCTGATTCCACACAATCTCCATTATCCAAATACATTCCCAAATCATGGAAATTAAGGGTTTAAATTGCATTAAAAACATAGAGGGTGGGATTTAGGGTAGGAAATCCTCCTTTTTTATTTTTTATGCTTCCATATAGTTCCATATGCTTCCATTTAGGTTCACTCTGAAGTCCTCCCTCTCCGTGATTTATTTAGAAAATTTTTAATTAATATTTGTTTTAAAACAAGTCAAGATCAACATCTTCTAGGTCATAAATAGAATTTAAAATCAAGTCAGCGCCTGCATTTCTAAGATTTGTTTCGTAAGAATTACGTTCTTTTAATCGAGAATCTAAATGTAAATGAGGGGGAGCTATTCCGATACTTATGAATTTCTGAGATGGTATTTCCTTTCTAGCGTTTATAACTGTATTTATATCTGCAATAGTATCTCCTACATATGCAATGGGAATATTTGATTCACCAATTTTATCTCCAATAAGCTTTTTTGATAAGTTAATAAAACCTTTAGGATCAGGCTTATCAGGGGCATCTCCCATAGATATTAATGGTGGTGATTTTAGTCCAAGTCTTTTTTCTAAAACAAATTTTGCAGAAGCAGACTCTGCACCACTAACAAAACCCCAGATTATTCCATTATCTTGAATTAAATCAAAAAACTTTTTATCAACTAATAACTCCTCATTTGTTATGTAACCCGACCAGTATTTACTATCTTTATTTGGATCTCCACCAAAGTAAAACTTTTCAAAACATTTTACTATCTCCTCTCTTGGAGGAATTTTAAGGTTTAAGTTTTCTTTTTTTATACATCTTGTTATAAGTTCTAAACTTAAATCCCAGTCATTATTCCAGATCCCTTCATTTTTGGCATTATCAATATCTATATAACTTGGCTCCCATCCGGTAAATTTGTAGACAGTTTTTTTTAATGAAAGTCTGTAACTATTCTCCACGCTGCGGATTACCCCATCAATGTCAAACAAAATTAAACCAATATTTTTCAATTAATTTTCTTACATTACTATTATAAAAGATTAGTATTCTTATAAAGAAAAAGCAAAGAAAAACATTCTATTTATAGAAATTATGGATTAGCGAAACTTAATTTTGTAAATATCCTCTGGGAGTGAGAAATATTTCGTCAACTAAGGTTGTTTGAGAATTGCCAATAATAATGATTGATAACATATCAATATCTTTAAAAGGAATGGTATTTAAAGTAAAAAATTTTTTGGTTTGATTTTCTCTCCCTACTTGTCTTGCTAATAAAACTGGAGTATCACCATGCCTAGATTGTAAACATATATCTATTACACTTTTAAGCTGCCAATTTCTCTCAATGGATTGAGGATTAAATAAAGCTATTACAAAGTCGCCCATAAGAGCTCCTTTAATTCTTTTTTCTATTAAAGACCATGGAGTTAATTTATCGCTTAAGCTTACTGAACAAAAGTCATTCATTAGTGGTGCTCCACTAATTGCAGCAGCTAATTGAACACTACTTATACCTGGATGGACTTCAAAGTAAGGTCTATATTCTTTTTTGATTTTTTGTAGTAATTCTAAAAGTAAACCTGCCATTCCATAAAATCCAGATTCACCTGAAGAAATTAAAGCCACTTTTATTCCTTCTTCAGCTAGTTTAATTGCTTTACTGCATCTCTCTTTTTCCTCAGTAAGTTTACTTTCAATTAAAACCTGATCATTCCTTTTTAAGGGTTTTATTAAATCTAAATACATTTTGTATCCAATCCAAACAGTAGATCTTGAAAGTGCTTTTCTTGCATTATTGGTTAGGTAGGAGATATCACCGGGCCCACTTCCAATAATATGGATCTCACCATGGGTTGGATTATATTGATTTTTTGATTCTGCTACAGCGATAGTTACTGCTCCAGTTTGATTTTTGAAAATTCTTTTTTCTTCTAATAATTTTGATTCTTCTCCCGCTGCGAGTAAGCAAGAGGCTTCTGCTACGGAAGATGTACCAATTTCCTTTTGCACGACATTTGATGGATTTGGAACAATTATTGTTGAAAGATCTTCTTTACTAAAAAACTTTATAGGCAAGTTTTTTTCTTCAGAAAGTTCTAAAATTCCTTTCTCATCTTTTTTTATATCTATAGTTGCAAATCCCGCAATTGATTGCTGCGATAAATTTACTGACTCCAAAAGATTATTTAAAGAATTTACTATTAATTCTTTGCTTGTATTTCTTTCACATCCAATGCCAATCCATAATACAGGCGGGTGCCAAGTTGTTCCATGATTTTCGAATATACTCACATGAAATGTTGAATCTGGTTTTTCAGTTTCTTTTTTATCAATTTGATTAATAATCTCAGCTGATTCTGAAGTTTTCCATAACCTATTGCCGGATAATTGTTTGCAAAATATTTCTTCGTTTTTAGCTTGTTTAATTACTAGTTTTGACCAATCGTTTATTTTGCCAGATCTTTTCCACCCCCATTGATTTCCAAATGCATCAAGATTTAAGAGGCTTTGATCATTGGAATTATTAGTTTCTATAATTTCGCCACCAAGTAAATTAGCAATTTGACATGAAATATTTTGCGTATTTGACTGATGTAAGCCAATTAATGGAACTATCTTGGAACATTTGTTATCTATAACTATTACTCCTGGATCTTTATCTTTAGAGGTTAAAAATGGATTTATTATGCGTATTGATGCAGCAATTGAGCCTATAAAAATTATTAAATCTATCTTCGGCCATTTTTTTAGTAATATTTCTCTAGGTTTTTCTACTTGAATAAGTTCATTTTCCTTTCCATCCTCTTTTGAAGAACTCGCAATATATATGTCTTTGACAAATTCCGTTTTTTTAAGCCTTTTTAAAATTTCTTTTGAATTATTAGATAGACCTATCGCAATGCCTTTCAAATTAGAAACTATTGATAGTAACTTTGAAATTATATCCTGTCGCTGGATTTAAAAAATTTTCTTTGAAATATAAAAAAAAATTTAAGAAATTTATATAAATTATGAGTAAAAATACTCATAATTTAGTCATAGACTAGAATTTAACAAAATATTCATATAGTAACAATCATTAGAACATTTGTTACGTTAATGCATAACGAAAGAATCTTTGCCTTATTATTTTTGAAACGAATATCTAAAGTTCCGAGGGATTCGTTTTCTTGAACATTATCATTAAAAATAGGTTCAAGATCCGATCAATCGGCTTTAATGTCAATTATTTTCGAGGTGCTAGATGACCATCAGCCCACCAGAAAGTGGAGAAAAAAACAAAAAAGTTTTGGAAGATCCTGTCAAGGCTGATCCAAGACCTATTGATTTTGCCAAATTAGATAAGCCAGGATTCTGGTCAAGTAAATTATCTAAAGGTCCGAAAACTACAACTTGGATCTGGAATTTGCATGCTGATGCACATGATTTTGATGTGCATACAGGCGATGCTGAAGAAGCAACAAGAAAAATCTTTTCAGCTCATTTTGGACATCTTGCAGTCATTTTTATATGGATGAGCGCTGCATTTTTCCATGGAGCAAGATTTTCTAATTACTCAGGTTGGTTAGCTGATCCAACTCATGTCAAACCAGGAGCTCAGCAAGTATGGGCAATCGTTGGTCAAGAAATGCTTAATGCTGACCTTGGTGCTAACTACAACGGTATTCAAATTAGTTCAGGAATATTCCACATGTGGCGAGCATGGGGAATCACTAATGAGAGTGAACTTATGGCTTTAGCAATAGGTGCTGTAGTAATGGCGGCGCTTATGCTACATGCTGGAATTTTTCATTACCACAAAGCAGCTCCAAAAATGGAGTGGTTTCAAGATATTGAGTCTATGCTTAACCACCACATAGCTGGTTTAGTAGGTTTAGGATCTTTAGCATGGGCTGGCCATTGTATTCATATCGGAGCTCCTACTGCAGCTCTATTAGATGCAATTGATGCAGGCTCTCCTTTAGTTATTAATGGAAAAGAAATAGCAACTATTGCAGATATGCCTATGCCGCACCAACTCTGCGATCCACAAATTATCGGTCAGATATTTCCAGGATTAGCAAGTGGTACAGGTAATTTCTTTAGTTTAAATTGGTTAGCTTTCTCAGACTTCCTTACTTTCAAAGGTGGACTTAACCCTGTGACAGGAAGCTTGTGGATGACTGATGTTTCACATCATCATTTAGCTTTTGGTGTAATAGCGATAATAGGTGGTCATATGTACAGAACCAACTACGGTATTGGTCATAGTATGAAAGAAATATTAGATTCACAACAAGGAGACCCAATATTATTCCCTGCCCCTAAAGGTCATCAAGGTCTTTTTGAGTTCATGGCAGAAAGTAGACATGCTCAGCTATCAGTAAACCTAGCGATGCTTGGATCAATAAGCATACTTGTATCTCATCACATGTATGCGATGCCTCCATATCCTTATATAGCTACTGACTACATGACAGTTCTTGGATTATTTACCCATCACATGTGGATAGGTGGATTATTCATAGTAGGAGCAGGTGCGCATGCTGGAATTGCAATGGTTAGAGATTACGATCCGGCAAAACATATTGATAATGTATTAGACAGAATTCTTAAGGCAAGAGATGCTTTAATCAGTCACTTGAACTGGGTTTGTATGTGGTTAGGATTCCATAGTTTTGGACTCTATATTCACAACGATACTATGAGAGCTTTGGGTAGACCCCAAGATATGTTTAGTGACTCTGCTATCCAACTTCAGCCAATCTTTGCTCAATGGGTACAGAGTATTCAAGCATCTGCTGTTGGAACTTCCCTTTTAGCAGGTACTGCAGAAGCTTTACCTCACAAAGCTTTAAGTGAAGTCTTTAATGGAAGTTTAGTAGAAGTTGGTGGAAAGGTAGCTATAGCGCCAATTCCACTAGGGACAGCTGATTTAATGATTCATCATATTCATGCTTTCCAAATCCATGTAACTGTTTTGATACTTCTTAAAGGAGTTCTTTATGCAAGAAGTTCAAGGTTGATTCCTGACAAAGCTTCTTTAGGATTTAGATTCCCTTGTGATGGTCCTGGAAGAGGTGGTACATGTCAAGTTTCTTCATGGGATCACGTTTTCTTAGCTCTCTTCTGGATGTATAACTGTTTATCAATAGTTATTTTCCACTTCTCTTGGAAAATGCAGAGTGATGTTTGGGGACTTACTGGTGGTAATTTTGCACAAAGTTCAATTACTATCAATGGTTGGTTAAGAGATTTCCTCTGGGCTCAAGCTTCTCAAGTATTAACAAGCTATGGTCAATCAATAAGCATGTACGGTTTGATGTTCTTGGGAGCTCACTTTATATGGGCGTTCAGTTTAATGTTCCTCTTCAGCGGAAGAGGATATTGGCAAGAATTGTTCGAATCAATTGTTTGGGCACACAATAAACTAAAGGTTGCACCAACTATTCAACCTCGAGCTCTATCTATTACTCAGGGACGTGCAGTAGGTGTTACACACTTCCTTGTAGGTGGTATAGCTACCACATGGGCCTTCTTCCATGCTCGCCTTTTCGGGCTGGGCTAATAACCTGAACTTCACCTTTTTAATTCAATGGCAACAAAATTTCCATCATTTAACCAGGGTCTAGCTCAGGACCCCACAACCCGACGAATATGGTACGGAATAGCTACCGCTCATGACTTTGAAAGTCATGATGGTATGACCGAAGAAAAACTTTATCAGAAGCTATTCTCTACACATTTTGGACATCTAGCAATAATTGCTCTCTGGGTAGCCGGTAACTTATTTCATATTGCTTGGCAAGGTAATTTTGAGCAATTTGTACTAGATCCAACTCATGTCCGCCCTATAGCTCATGCTATTTGGGACCCTCATTTTGGATCTGGCATAACAGAAGCAATGACACAAGCTGGAGCAAGCGGTCCAGTAAACATCGCTTATTCAGGTCTCTATCATTGGTGGTACACAATTGGGATGAGAACTAACGAGCAACTCTTCCAAGCTTCAATATTCATGAGTATTTTGGCTTGTTGGACCCTATTCGCTGGTTGGTTACACTTACAGCCAAAATTCAGACCTTCTTTAGCTTGGTTTAAAAATGCTGAGTCAAGATTAAATCATCATTTAGCTGTCTTATTTGGTTTTAGTAGTATCGCTTGGACAGGCCATTTGGTTCATGTTGCTATACCTGAATCAAGAGGTCAGCATGTAGGTTGGGATAACTGGTTAACAGTGCTTCCTCACCCTGCAGGATTAGCTCCTTTCTTTACTTTAAACTGGGGAGCTTATGCCCAAAATCCTGATTCTTTAGATCAAGTATTTGGAACAGCTGAAGGAGCTGGAACAGCAATTTTTACTTTCTTAGGTGGTCTTCATCCTCAAAGTGAAGCATTATGGCTTACCGATATTGCGCATCACCATATTGCCATTGGAACAGTTTTTGTAATTGCTGGTCATATGTATAGAAATACTTTTGGTATTGGTCATAGCCTCAAAGAAATTACAGAAGCCCATAATACAAGACATCCTAATGATCCTCATAAAGGTAGTTTTGGAATTAACCACGATGGAATATATGAAACTGTAAATAATTCATTACATTTCCAACTTGGATTAGCATTAGCATCCCTTGGTGTAGCAACTTCTCTTGTAGCTCAACACATGGGTGCACTTCCTTCTTACGCTTTTATTGCCAGGGACTACACTACACAATCTGCTTTATATAGTCATCATCAGTACATAGCAATGTTCTTGATGGTTGGTGCATTTGCACACGGAGCTATTTTCTTTGTAAGAGATTATGATCCAGAATTAAATAAAGATAATGTATTGGCAAGAGTTCTTGGAACAAAGGAAGCTTTGATAAGCCATCTTAGTTGGGTAACAATGCTGCTTGGATTCCATACTCTAGGAATTTATGTTCATAACGACGTTGTTGTAGCGTTTGGTAATCCTGAAAAGCAAATTCTAATTGAGCCTGTATTTGCTCAATTTGTTCAAGCTGCTCAAGGTAAAATGATGTACGGCTTTAATGCTTTATTATCTGATCCAACAAGTTCAGCAAGTCTCGCTGCTAATTCATTGCCAGGTAATCACTACTGGATGGATTTGATCAATAGACAAGATGCATTAAGTGCTTTCTTACCTATCGGTCCTGCAGATTTCTTAGTTCACCATGCTATCGCTTTAGGTCTTCATACAACCGCTTTAATACTTATCAAAGGAGCACTTGATGCTAGAGGAACAAAATTAATTCCTGATAAGAAAGATTTAGGTTATGCATTCCCTTGCGATGGTCCTGGACGTGGAGGTACTTGTGATAGTTCATCTTGGGACGCTATGTACTTAGCTATGTTCTGGGCATTAAATTTACTAGCATGGGTAACTTTCTACTGGCATTGGAAACACTTAGCAATTTGGCAGGGTAACGTAGCACAATTTAACGAATCAGGAACTTATCTAATGGGTTGGTTCAGAGATTATCTCTGGTTAAACTCTGCTCAACTTATTAATGGATATAATCCATTTGGAGTAAATTCTCTATCTCCTTGGGCTTGGATGTTCCTGTTCGGTCACTTAGTTTGGGCTACTGGTTTCATGTTCCTAATATCATGGCGTGGTTACTGGCAAGAATTAATTGAAACATTAGTTTGGGCACATCAGCGTACTCCAATTGCTAACCTTGTTGGCTGGAGAGATAAGCCAGTTGCACTTTCAATTGTTCAAGCTAGATTAGTTGGATTAGCACATTTCACGATTGGAAACATACTTACATTTGGGGCATTTGTTATAGCATCCACTTCAGGTAAGTTTGGTTAAATTTCCCTTAAATAATTTAAATCACCACAAACGTGGTGATTTTTTTTTGTTTAATTTTAATGTTCTAAATTAAGTTAAAATTAGGTAATTATTATTAAATATAAATGTCAGATATAAAACAATTAATTTCTATTATCGTCCCTGTTTTTAATGAAAGCGAGAGTATTGGTTATTTATTGGATGAAGTTATAAATGTAATGTCTTCTAATAAATTTAATTTTGAATTGATTGTTGTAAATGATGGTTCTAAAGATAATACTCATCAAGTATTAAAGCAACTAACTCTCAAAATTAAAGAATTGTCAGTAATTTCCCTTCGCAAAAATTATGGTCAAACTGCAGCAATGTCAGCTGGCTTTGATAATTCTAAGGGCGATATTGTTATTACTTTGGATGGTGATTTACAGAATGATCCAAATGATATTCCATTATTAATTTCAGAAATTAATAATGGTTATGATTTGGTTTGTGGCTGGAGGTTTGATAGAAAAGATAAATTAATTAATAGAAAGATACCATCAAAGATAGCGAACAAGTTAATAGCTCACGTAACAGGTTTGAAGTTACATGACTATGGTTGCTCATTAAAAGCGTTTAGGAAAGAAATAGTAGAAGATATAAAGTTATATGGGGAACTTCATAGGTTTTTGCCCGTTTTAGCAAATATTGAAGGTGCAAGAATCAAAGAAATTAAAGTAAATCATAGAAGCAGGCAATATGGATCTAGTAAATATGGAATTGATAGAACTTTTAGAGTTTTAATGGATTTATTAACTGTTTGGTTTATGACTAAATTTTTGACAAGACCGATGTATGGATTTGGTTTTGTTGGAATTGTAAGTATTTTCTTTAGCCTTGCAATAAGTTCGTATTTGATAGTTTTAAAAATAATGGGTGCGGATATTGGAAATCGTCCGTTGCTGATGTTCGCATTAATATTAGGGATTGCTGGTGTTCAATTATTTAGCTTTGGATTATTGAGCGAACTTTTAATTAGGACATATCATGAAAGTCAAAGTCGTCCAATTTACAGAATTAGATCAATAAACAGTGCTAAGCAAAATTGATTGTTTACTTGAACTGTCTTATTAATAAAGCTGAAATTTCAACGACTTCAGGAGAAATATCTCTTAAGCCTTTTCGTAAAATTGGTAATGTTGATTTATCAGCCAATTCTTCCGCAATTTTTAATGCCTTTAATTTATTTTCTGTATCACCCTGAAAAAGACTAATCATTTTATTTTTTTGAGAATTTTTATAAAATACTGAGTACCTTTTTTCTTCGTGATTGTATAAATAACTATTTTTTTTAGCTAGGAATTTATTATTACTTTTTTTATTTTTCTTTAATTTAATAGAATTTAAATTGCTTTTATTTATTAACTTTTTAAAGCTTCTTTTTTTAAAAACTATAAGTAATATTCCTATAAAAATAATAAGCAAGATTGCGAAAAAATTTAACATGTAAAAAGTTAATAATTTTTATATCATCCAGTAATAAAATTAACATTATTTCGCTTATAAATACTAAAGTGTTTAAAGATGTTTAAAGAACTATGCCATCTGATTTACCAAGTCTTTTACCCTCAATTTTTGTTCCATTAATTGGTATAGCAATGCCTGCTGTTTTTATCGTATTGATTGGAAGATTAATTACAGCAACTGAATAAATTATCAAACACTAAACTATTAAAAAAATGAGCGACTTTCAAAAATCATTCTCTGAATCAACAAGTTCTATTAAGTTTGATGAGAAATACATAGATACTTCTGTACAACCAAATGATATTGGCGTAGCAGAACAATGGGCAGTAAAAACAGTTGCTGATCCTTGTGTTGGTAATTTAGCTACTCCAGTTAATAGTGGTTATTTTACAAAAGCCTTTATAAATAATTTACCTTTTTACAGAGAAGGTATTTCCCCTAATTTTAGAGGTTTAGAAACTGGAGCAGCTTTTGGATATCTTTTATACGGACCTTTTACCATGACTGGTCCATTAAGAAATTCTGAATTTGCTCTAACAGCTGGACTTCTCGCTACTATTGGAGCTGTTCATATTTTGACAGCACTTTTTGTTCTATACAATGCACCTGGTAAAGCACCTAATGTTCAACCTCCAGATGCGACTGTTAATAATCCGCCAAAGGACTTATTTACAAGAGCTGGTTGGGCTGATTTTACAAGTGGTTTTTGGTTAGGAGGCTGTGGAGGAGCTGTTTTTGCTTGGCTACTTGTTGGGACATTACACTTAGATACTATAATGCCAATTATTAAAAATATTTGGACTGCTGGGTAATTCCTAAATAAAAGAATACATAATATTTAAAATTTAATATTAAATTAAAAGGTGAGCTCTACTTACTAACGTATTGATCTGTCCCATCTATAATTTCTAACAACTCTTCCTGCCGAAATAAGCTTGGATTTATAATGCAATGAGATTTTATCATTAGACTGTTTTAGGGTATCTAATCCTATTCCATTTCTACCAAAATCCTTTCCAGAGCTATGGTAATACAAACCGTCTCCTTTATAGATTCCAATATGATCACATTTTTCTATATTTCCAAAAAATAAAAGATCGCCAGGTCTTAGAGCTGCATAAGGCTCTTTGAAATAAAAAAGATGTTTACAAAAACTTTTTATTTGATAAGAGTCTCGAGGTATATGAATGCGATGCTTTAAAAAAGCAGTCTGAATTAAACCGGAACAATCAAAATTGGGTCCTAATGTGCCTCCCCAAAGGTATTCATTAGTTAACTCAGCTTGATCCTTGATCCATTTTAAAATTGAGGTAATTTTATCTTTTATAAGGAAGTGTTCATTTTTTAAACTGTCAGTTTTATTGAATTCATATTTTTCAATAATCAATCCATCTAAATTTATCCAACAGATGTAACCATCTTCGTATAGTTGAACTAGTATTCTTGAAAATTTATGGTTGTTTTGATAAATATTTGGATAAATAAGCCTAAAAATTCTATTTTTAAATATTTCAGTAACTAGTTTATTTTCTGTTTCATTTTGATATCCAGAAATATTAACTTTTAATTTCCACCAAATAGTTTTTGAAAAATTAGTTTGTTTAAATAGTGAGATAGGATTTTTATAATTTTTCATACAATGTCCTTTTACTATTTGAGTAAAGAGATGGGTCTAGCCCTAAATGATATTTTAGGGAGAGTATGTACTCATGATAAGGATTTTTCAAGAGAAGATATTGCCATAACTTGGATTAATTATAAAAGTGAAAATAACAGTGTATTTAAAGGTTTTGGAACTGGTATTAATAATAAAAAAATGGTTTATCCTGCCAGCATAGTCAAGTTGGTTTATGGCCTTGCTGCATTTTATTGGATTAAAAAAGGAAGTTTATTATTATCAGATCAACTTAATGATGCTGTAAGGAAAATGTTGTCTTTCTCAAGTAATAACGCAACAAGCTTCTTAATTGATTTACTTACAGGAACAACAAGTGGACCCTGTATTGAAGGGGAATTATGGGAAAATTGGAAATATCAAAGAAGTATAATAAATGATTGGCTACATGATTTACATTGGGAGGAATTGAGTGGTATTAATTGCTGTCAGAAGACCTGGGATGATGGACCATATGGTCGTGAAAAAGAATTTTATGGGCGTGATAATAAAAATAGAAATGCTATGAATTCTGATTCAGCTGCAAGAGTTTTAGAGGAAATTATGATTCATATTGATTATCAAAAAAATGACTTAAATTTACGAAGTTTTTTAAAAAGAAATTTAAATAAAGTTGTTCTTAAAAACGATTCTCTTAATCAAATAGATGGCTTTTTGGGTGAAGGATTACCAGAAAGCATTAATCTTTGGAGTAAAGCAGGCTTAATGTCTGAAGTTAGACATGATTCAGCTTGGTGGACTAATAGTCAATCTTTACATACTTTATTAGTTGTTTTTTGTAATGGAGAAAAATATTCTAAAGATACTTCCTTTTTACCATTAATAGCCAAAGAAGTTTACGAATTTAATAAGAGTTATAGTGTATAGGACTAAAGTAAATCGTCTAAGTAATTAGAATCTAATTCATCAGTATATGCTTCATAAGGTAACATCATTACCTCATTAATATTTAAATCATTCAAAATCCATTCTCTATATTCTGCTAACAAACTTTTTCTATCTTCATTATCTAATTCATAAATACGCAATGCTGTATCTTTAAAGTTTTCTTTAATTAAATTTTCAATTTCTTTCTTCCTCATTTTATGTTAATTCTCCTTCCATAATGACTCTTCTTATTGTTGACAATGCAATTCCTGTTTGAGATCTGATTGATCGATATGAATATCCCTCATTACGTAATCTGATTACTAAAGATTCTTTTAAAGGACTTATTTTGGGCCTTCCTCCCAGATTATTCCCAGATAATTTTCTGCGTAATAGTTGTTCTTTTTTTCTTTCACCTAGACTTTTGTCTTCTAAATTATCTAATTCATATAAAATCTTAAATATTAAAGAATTTGCTTTAGAGGATTCATTATCAGCAAAAAAGCCAGTCAAAGTTCGCAATTTAATATCCTTATTAATAAGCTTATTTATTGTCTGCAAACATTCTTTTTTATTTTTGAATGCTCTATCAAGCTGAGTTACTATTAATTGATCGCCTTTAGATAAGCAATTTATAGCTTGATTGAGTTGGGGTTTAATTTCTTCATCTAAACTTATAAATTCGGAGAAAACTAAACTGCAACCCTCTCCTTTTAAAATTTTTATTTGCTCTTCTAAATATTCATATTCACTATTAACAGCTCTTGCATAACCTATTGTTTTAGAGTTTTTATATTTTTCAGATAGTAAAAGACGTTTTCTTTTAAATTTAAAAGCCAATGTTTTATTACATATATTTTTTACTGTATCAATTAATAAATAAAAAAACACTTATTAGTACAAAAAATAATAATAAAAACAGCTTTTTATTTATTTTTCATGCTTTTAAAATGTTCTGATATCTGTATTAAAAATAACGTTCTATATTCTGTTCTTTTTTTAGTTGATGGAACAAAAATATAGTGTAACTTTATATTTAATAAGGATCTTTCAAAATGTCGAAAGATTAATTAAATTCATTTATTTACTTGAGCTGTATTGAGTAGTCTTCAATTTTTGAGATTATTAATAGTTAATTCAAAATGTTTTTAGTAAAATAAAATAAAGGTTTGAAAAAATTAATTTGACTAAAAATTCCAATAGTTTAATTTCAAAACCTGATTGGTTAAGAGTAAAAGCTCCGCAAGTTGAGAGAATTGGGAATACTGCAAATTTGTTAAATGATTTAAATCTCAATACTGTATGTCAAGAGGCCAGTTGTCCAAATATTGGTGAATGTTTTGCAAGTGGCACTGCCACTTTTCTTATAATGGGACCTGGCTGTACTAGGGCATGTCCATATTGCGATATTGATTTTGATAGATCTAAAAGAGCATTAGATCCAACAGAACCATATCGTTTAGCCGAAGCTGTTTATAGAATGCAACTTAAACATGTTGTAATCACATCAGTTAATAGAGACGATCTTGAGGATGGTGGTGCATCTCAATTTTTTGAATGTGTTTATCAAGTAAGAAAAAAATCTCCTGAAACTACTATTGAGCTTTTAATACCTGATCTTTGTGGCAACTGGAAAGCGCTTGAAAAAGTTCTTGATTCAAATCCAAACGTTTTAAACCATAATATCGAGACTGTGTCTTCACTATATAAAAAAGTAAGACCTCAGGGTAAATATGAAAGAACTCTTGAGTTGCTTAAAAGGACTAGAGAATATTCTCCCAAAGTTTATACAAAGTCAGGATTTATGCTTGGTTTAGGGGAAAAAGATGAGGAGGTCTTAAGTCTTCTTAAGGATTTAAAAAGTAATTTCGTTGATATCGTTACTATTGGTCAGTACTTATCTCCTGGTCCTAATCATTTACCTGTTCAAAGATTTGTGAGTCCCTCAAAATTTAATTATTATAAAGTTTTCGGGGAAAAAGATTTGGACTTTATGCAAGTAGTTAGTTCTCCTTTAACTCGTAGCAGTTACCATGCTGAAGAGATTCAAAAACTTATGAAAAAGTATCCAAGATAGTTTTTTTCATTTATTTGAATCTACCCACTCATTTAATTTCCATTCAACTAGATTATTCTTAATCATTGGATCATCCTTAATTATTTTTAGTGCATTTTTATAATTATTCATTTCAATAATAAGTAATCCTCCGTCACCGGGCCTGTTTAACTCATCTACCAAAAAACCACTTTTTATATTAATTCCCTTTTTTTTTAATTTTTTTATCCAATCAATATGTTCGTTAATTATTTTTCGCTTGAAATCATTATTAATTAAATATTCTTTTTTTATGATTTCAGTTTTTACAAAGAAAGGCATTTACATTTTCTTTATGCCAAGGATCTCTTCTTCACTTGGGGGAACAATTAATTTGAAATTACTCTTGAAATCAGACCAATTTTCAATTATTTTGTTAGCCTTTAAGCTATTTGTTTTAGCTTGATATTCTCTAATAATTTCCAATAAAATATTTTCCTGCTTGGATGAAGTTATTTTATGAATGCTAACTATTTCTTTATTAACTTTATTACTTAAATCATTATTCTCATCGAGTATAAAAGCTATTCCACCAGTCATGCCCGCACCAATATTCCTTCCTGTCGAACCTAGAATAACTACTTTACCGCCAGTCATGTATTCACAACAATGATCACCTGCTCCCTCTGTTACTGCTGTAGCGCCACTATTTCTTACTGCAAATCTTTCTCCCGATTTTCCTAATGCAAATAATTTCCCTCCTGTTGCTCCATAAAGGCAGGTATTTCCAAGGATAACTTGCTCTGAGGAGATTTCATCTATTTTTGGTGGGATTATTGTGAGTATTCCTCCATTCATTCCTTTACAAACATAATCATTAGCTTCTCCCATTAATTGAACATTCATTCCCCTCAATAAAAAGGCACCAAAGCTCTGTCCTGCATACCCTTTGAAATTTAAGTTGAGTTCTCCATTAAAGCCGGTATTTCCATGAAGTTCTGCGATTTCGCCTGATATTTTCGCACAAACACTTCTGTCTGTATTTTTTATCTCAATTTCTTTGGTTAATTTTTTGTGGTTTTTAATTGAATCTATAAATTCAGTATTAGACAAAAACTCATCTTCTAATACAGAACCATTGCTATGAGCATTTTTTGAATGATTTAACCATGATCTAGGAGTGGTTGAATGTTCATTATTTACTAAAGAAGAAAGATCGATATTAGAAGTTTTTGGTAGACGGATATTTCTTGCAGAAAGAAATTCTTGATTACCAATAAGTTCTTCCATATTAGAAACTCCAATACTACTCATTATCTGTCTTACTTCTTCAGCAATATACAAGAAAAAATTGACAACATTTTCTGGAATACCTTTAAATCTTTTTCTTAATTCTTCTTTTTGAGTGGCAACTCCAACAGGACACTTGTTTGTATGACAAACCCGAGCCATTATGCATCCTTCAGCAATCATCGCTACAGAACCGAACCCGTATTCTTCAGCACCTAGTAAAGCTGCAATAACTACATCCCAGCCTGTTTTAAGACCTCCATCAGTTCTTAAAATTACTCTTTCTCGTAAGTTATTTTCTAATAGAGATTTATGAACCTCAGCAACACCTAGTTCCCATGGTAAACCTGCATGTTTAATAGAACTTAGTGGTGAAGCCCCTGTACCTCCGTCATGGCCTGAAATTTGAATTACATCTGCATTAGCTTTGCTTACTCCAGCGGCAATAGTGCCTATACCAATTTCAGAAACAAGTTTAACGCTCACTTTTGCTTTTGGATGAACTTGGTGTAAGTCATGGATAAGTTGAGCTAAATCTTCAATTGAATAAATATCGTGATGTGGAGGAGGAGATATTAGAGCTACTCCAGGTTTGCTATTTCTTAGTTTTGCGATGTAAGAATCAACTTTTGGACCAGGCAATTGTCCCCCTTCTCCAGGTTTTGCACCTTGAGCCATTTTAATTTCGAGTTGTTTACCACTTCTTAGATATTCAGGTGTAACTCCAAATCTACCTGATGCTATTTGTTTAATAGCTGAGCATGCTGTGTCTCCATTTTCTAAACCTTTTATAAATGGCAACGTCGCTGATTGAGTATTTTCATCTATGTCATTTAAAACATTAAAACGAGCTGGATCTTCTCCCCCCTCTCCACTATTACTTTTCCCACCAATTCTATTCATTGCAACTGCTAACACTTCATGTGCTTCTCTTGATAACGCACCCAAACTCATTCCTCCAGTACAGAACCTTTTGCAAATTGATTCAACACTTTCAACTTCCTCTAATGGAATGCTTTTTCTTTTTGAATTAATTGTTAGTAAATCTCTTAGAGATGTTGTCGGTCTATTACTAATAAGTTTTTTGTAAGTTTCAAAATGATCGTATCCTGGTCCTTGTTTTACAGCTGAATGTAAAATTTTGGACATCTCAGGATTATTTGAGTGATATTCTCCATTATTTCTAAATTGTACAAATCCTAAAAATTCTAATTTTTTTAAATCGATCTCTGGATAGGCTTTCGTATGAATTGAAAGTGTTTCATTAGTTAATTCTTTTAATGTTATGCCAGCGATGCGACTTGTTGTACCATCAAAAGCCATTTTTATTAGGTCAGATCCAAGGCCTATAGCTTCAAAAATTTGCGCGCCATGGTAACTAGCTAAAAGTGAGATACCAATTTTCGAAAGAATTTTTCTTAGACCGTCTTCTAGAGCTTTTTTAATATTTTCTTGAACATCAATTATTGATAATGGATTTATTTTTTTGCTATCAATGAGTTTTTGTATTTTTGGATGTTTTAACCAGTGTCTTCCTGCTTCGAAGGTCAACCAAGGGCAAACTGCACTTGCGCCATAACCAATCAAACAAGCCAAGTGATGTGTGCTCCAACATTGACCAGTTTCAATAATTAGAGAAGCTTTTAGCCTTATTTCTTTTTTTAAAAGATAATGATGAACTGCCCCAACAGCAAGTAAGGGAGGAATAAAAGTCTTTCTAGGATTTATTCCCTTATCAGAAATAATAATTAAAGAGCAACCTTCTTGTATAGCGAGCTCACTCTGTTTGCAAATTGCTAATAATTGGTTCTCTAAGCCTTGAACACCTTCCTCAATATCAAACAAACTTGAAATTGTTTGACATTTAATTTTTGATTTTTTAATGGAAATGAGTTCTTCCTCATTGAGAATTGGACTTTGTAAATGCACAAAAGGTTTAGGATCTTTAATCTTAAATGGTGTACATCTTTCTCCAAGATGCATTTCTAAACTCATTACCAGTTTTTCTCTCAAAGGATCAATAGGAGGATTGGTAACTTGCGCAAATCTTTGCTTGAAATAGTCATATAAAATATGTGGCTTTGAAGAAAGTACTGCTAATGGGATATCATCGCCCATACAGTAGGTAGGTTCTTTAGCTAATGAAGCCATTGAATCTAAGATCAGATCATTATCTTCTGCTGAAAAACCGTACGCAGTTTGTTGTTGTAACAACTCAAGGTCTTTTAATTCGCATTCTTGAATCCACTCATTATTCTCAATTTTTATAGTTCTATTACTTAGGAGGTTTTTATAATCATGTCTTTGAGCTGCTTCAGATTTTACGTCCCAATTTCTTAGGATTTTATTTTTATCAAAATCAACTGCCAACATTTGTCCTGGTCCTAATCGACCTTTTTCTATGACTTTTTCCTCTTCAAGATCTACTACTCCTGTTTCAGAACCCATTACTACAAAACCATCATTTGTGATTGAATATCTTGCTGGTCTTAGGCCATTTCTATCAAGTGTTGCTCCGACAAAATTTCCATCAGCGAATACGAGAAGTGCGGGACCATCCCAAGCTTCTTGTAGGCTTGCAGAATATTCATAAAAAGCTTTTATATCTTCTCTCTGTTCGAGTTCCGGTTGATCTCTAAATGCTTCAGGAACGAGCTTTAATAATGAGTCAGTAATAGGCTGACCTGAACGAATATTGATTTCAAGAGTTGCATCAAGATTTGATGAATCACTTTTATTAATATCTACGATTGGCTTAATTTCGCTAGATAACTCTCCCCAAAAATCATCTATGTGTGTTTCTGAAGCTTTTGCCCAATTAATATTTCCCAAAAGAGTATTGATTTCCCCGTTATGCCCCAAAAATCTCATGGGTTGAGCAAGTGGCCATTTTGGAAGAGTATTGGTACTAAATCTCCTGTGGTAAACAGAAAACGAGACCTTAAAATTCTCCTTTTTTAGATCTTGATAAAACTCAGATAATATTTCAGAACGAACCATACCTTTATAAACAATTGTTTGAGAACTAAGGGAAGCAAAATAAAATTCACAATCGCCAACATCATTTTTAAAGGTTTCTCTTATTTTTTTTTCAATTCTTTTTCTTAACTGGAACAAAAGCTTTTCAATATTCTGATTATCTGATGTGTCTATGTATAAAATCCACTGACAGATGAATGGAGCATTTGCTCTAGCTAGAGGACCTAAGATTTCATTATTTACTGGAACTGTTCTCCAATATGTTTCTTTGACTTTTAATTTTTCTGCTTCCTCCTCACATATTGATTTACATTCTTCAATTTTCTCTTTTTTATTAGGCATAAAAACCATACCTAAACCTCTGTTCAATTTATGTTTATTTGTTAGATTCATTTCCTCATCTAAATAATTCCATGGAATTGAGCATAAAATGCCTGCTCCATCTCCTGAGTCACTATCTCCTCCACAACCTCCTCTATGCTCCATGCAGTTAAGGCCCTTTAGTGATTGTTTTAGGACCCAGTTGCTTTCTATCCCTTTGACATTTGCTATGAAACCTACTCCACATGCATCTTTCTCCCCAATTATTCCATTTGGGGAACAACTATCTTGATATGATCCAACGATTCTTTTGATACTCTCTCCCATAGATTATTTAATTCTATTTAGTTATTTATGTAATCCTATTATAAAAATAAATTGCAAAATAAATCTAAAGATAATGAATATTTACCAAACAATATTAATTTCATGAATTTTTAAAAAATATGATTAAAAACTTTTAGTTGGTGCTCATTAAAGGTTATGATAGTCGAATGTTAACTCTTAACAAAAAATAATAGATGCCCACCATCTCACAATTAGTAGGTTCAGAAAGAAAACGTCTGACAAAGAAAACAAAATCTCCCGCATTAAAAGCTTGCCCTGAAAGAAGAGGGGTATGTACAAGAGTCTATACATCAACACCAAAAAAGCCTAATTCAGCTTTGAGAAAAGTTGCGAGGGTGAGATTAACTTCTGGTTTCGAAGTAACGGCTTATATTCCTGGGATTGGACATAATTTGCAAGAACACTCAGTAGTATTACTTAGAGGAGGAAGAGTTAAGGATTTACCAGGAGTTAGATACCATATAATAAGAGGAACTTTAGATACTGCTGGAGTCAAAGATAGACGTCAATCCAGATCTAAGTATGGAGCAAAAGCTCCAAAAGATTAATTTGTAAACATCACTTTTTAAAAACATGTCACGTCGTAATGCAGCAGTAAAAAGACCAGTTTTTCCAGATCCTCAATTTAATAGTCGTCTTGCTTCAATGATGATTTCTCGATTGATGAAACATGGAAAAAAATCTACGGCTCAAAGAATATTATCTGATGCTTTTTCTTTAATAAGTGAGAGAACAGGTGGTAATGCAGTCGAATTATTTGAAACAGCAGTAAAAAACGCTACACCTCTTGTCGAGGTACGTGCTAGAAGAGTTGGTGGCGCAACATATCAAGTGCCTATGGAAGTTCGCCAAGAGAGGGGTACAGCAATGGCATTAAGATGGCTTGTTACTTTCTCTCGTGCAAGGAATGGCAAAAGTATGTCCCAAAAACTTGCTGGGGAGTTAATGGATGCAGCAAATGAAACAGGAAGTGCAGTTAAAAAAAGAGAAGACACCCATAAAATGGCCGAAGCTAATAAAGCTTTTGCACATTACAGATATTAATTTCATCAAAAAGGTACTCAAGTAGTTTATTATTATTAAAGTTTACTTTTAGGGTGAACTATACTTATCAAAAATTATTTATTTGGAGCTTTAAAATTGGCACGCGACTTTCCCCTAGAACGAGTAAGGAATATAGGTATAGCCGCTCATATTGATGCAGGGAAGACTACAACTACCGAAAGAATTTTGTTTTACTCGGGTGTGGTTCACAAAATAGGAGAGGTTCACGATGGTGCTGCAGTAACAGATTGGATGGCTCAAGAACGAGAAAGAGGAATAACTATTACTGCTGCTGCAATATCTACTAGTTGGCAAGATCACAGAATTAATATTATTGATACTCCTGGACACGTTGACTTTACTATTGAAGTGGAAAGATCAATGCGTGTCTTAGATGGAGTCATAGCTGTATTTTGCGCAGTTGGAGGAGTTCAGCCTCAATCTGAAACAGTTTGGCGTCAAGCGGATAGATACTCTGTCCCAAGAATGGTTTTTGTTAACAAAATGGACAGAACTGGTGCAGATTTTTTAAAAGTTAATAAACAAATTAAAGATCGACTTAAAGCAAATGCGCTCCCCATTCAGCTACCTATTGGAGCTGAAGGTGATCTTACAGGTATTATTGATTTAGTTGCTAATAAAGCATATCTTTACAAAAATGATTTAGGTACTGATATCGAAGAAGCTCCAATTCCATCTGAAATGGAAGAGGAAGCTGCTGAGTGGAGATTTAAGTTGATGGAGAGTGTTGCTGAAAATGATGAAGAATTAATAGAAGTTTTCCTCGAATCAGGAGAATTATCTGAAGAACAACTTAAAAAAGGCATAAGGGAAGGGGTTTTAAAACATGGATTGGTTCCAGTTTTGTGCGGGTCAGCTTTTAAAAATAAAGGAGTCCAACTCGTGTTGGACGCTGTTGTCGATTACTTGCCAGCTCCAGTTGATGTAAAACCAATACAAGGTGTTTTACCAAGTGGCAAAGAGGATATTAGACCTTCAGATGATAATGCTCCCTTCAGTGCATTAGCTTTCAAAGTGATGTCAGATCCCTATGGGAAATTAACTTTTGTAAGAATGTATTCAGGTGTTCTTTCAAAGGGAAGTTATGTAATGAATTCTACAAAGGATGCTAAAGAGAGAATTTCTAGATTAGTGATTCTTAAGGCTGATGAAAGAGAGGAGGTTGATGAATTAAGGGCTGGTGATTTAGGAGCTGTATTAGGTCTAAAGAATACAACAACTGGTGACACTTTATGTAATACAGAAGATCCAATAGTTTTGGAGACATTGTTTATTCCTGAACCTGTTATCTCAGTGGCTGTTGAGCCAAAAACTAAAGGCGATATGGAAAAATTATCAAAAGCTTTAACAGCTTTATCCGAAGAGGATCCAACTTTTAGGGTTAGTACAGATCCCGAGACAAATCAAACTGTTATTGCAGGTATGGGTGAGTTGCACTTAGAAATTCTTGTAGACAGAATGCTGAGGGAATTTAAAGTGGAAGCAAATATAGGAGCTCCTCAGGTTTCATATAGAGAGACCATTAGGTCTAGTTCTAAAGGTGAAGGAAAATATGCAAGACAGACTGGAGGAAAAGGCCAATATGGTCATGTAATCATTGAAATGGAACCTGCTGAAGTTGGTAAAGGTTTTGAATTTGTAAACAAAATTGTTGGCGGAGCTGTACCAAAAGAGTATATTGGTCCTGCATCTAATGGAATGAAAGAAACCTGTGAATCTGGTGTTCTTGCCGGTTATCCACTCATTGATGTAAAAGTAACACTAGTCGATGGTTCATTCCACGATGTAGACTCATCTGAAATGGCCTTCAAAATTGCAGGTTCAATGGCTTTTAAAGACGGGGTTAAAAAATGTAATCCTGTCCTTTTAGAGCCTATGATGAAAGTTGAGGTCGAAAGTCCTGATGACTTTCTTGGATCTGTAATTGGTGATCTCTCTTCTAGAAGAGGTCAAGTAGAAGGACAATCTGTTGATGATGGATTGTCTAAGGTACAGGCCAAAGTGCCCTTAGCCGAAATGTTCGGTTATGCCACTCAACTCCGATCAATGACTCAAGGTCGGGGTATATTTTCAATGGAGTTCGCAAATTATGAGGAAGTTCCTCGTAATGTTGCTGAAGCTATCATTTCCAAGAATCAGGGCAACTCCTGATCTCTAAACTAAAACACTCTTAAACCCTCGATTCTTTAATTCAAAATGGCTCGCGAGAAGTTCGAAAGGAACAAACCACATGTCAACATAGGTACTATTGGCCATGTTGATCATGGAAAAACAACACTAACTGCTGCTATTACAAATGTACTAGCCAAAAAAGGTCAAGCTCAAGCTCAAGACTACGGAGACATTGATGGTGCTCCTGAAGAAAGAGAGCGTGGCATTACCATTAATACAGCTCACGTTGAATACGAAACGGAAGGCAGACACTATGCCCATGTCGATTGTCCTGGACATGCTGATTATGTGAAAAACATGATCACGGGGGCAGCTCAGATGGACGGTGCTATCCTAGTTTGCGCAGCTACAGACGGCCCTATGGCTCAAACAAAAGAACATATTCTTTTAGCTAAACAGGTTGGAGTGCCTGCTCTTGTAGTTGCTCTCAACAAGTGCGATATGGTCGATGATGAAGAAATTATTGAACTTGTAGAAATGGAAATCAGAGAACTGTTAGATAGTTATGACTTCCCTGGAGATGACATTCCCATAGTTCAAGTTTCAGGTTTAAAAGCTCTGGAAGGAGATTCCACTTGGGAATCAAAGATTGAAGAATTAATGAAAGCAGTTGATGCTAGCATTCCTGAACCAGAAAGAGAAGTTGATAAACCATTCTTGATGGCTGTTGAAGACGTTTTCTCGATCACTGGTAGAGGAACTGTTGCTACTGGAAGAATTGAGAGAGGTAAAGTTAAGGTTGGAGAAGAAGTCGAAATAGTTGGAATAAGGGATACAAGAGTAACAACTGTTACTGGAGTTGAAATGTTCCGAAAACTTCTTGACGAAGGTATGGCTGGTGATAATGTTGGTTTACTTTTACGTGGTGTCCAGAAAGAAGATATTGAGAGAGGAATGGTACTAGTTAAGAAAGGATCCATTACTCCTCATACTCAGTTTGAGGGAGAAGTTTATGTTCTCAAAAAAGAAGAAGGCGGAAGACATACTCCTTTCTTTGCAGGATATAGACCCCAATTTTACATCCGAACAACTGATGTGACAGGTCAAATAACCGCATTTACCTCAGATGATGGCTCCAATGTTGAAATGGTTATGCCAGGAGACAGAATTAAAATGACTGGAGAATTAATTTGTCCAGTAGCTATTGAACAAGGTATGCGATTCGCCATCCGTGAAGGTGGACGTACTATCGGAGCTGGAGTAGTCTCTAAAATTCTTAAATAATATATTTGAATTTTAGAATTCAACCTCAATCATCTAGTATAGATATATGGGTAAGGGTCAATGCAATCATTGACCCTCCACTAGAATTTATTTGAAACTATGACTGCATCAATTGCACAACAAAAAATAAGAATTAGATTGAAAGCATTCGATAGAAGAATGCTTGATTTATCTTGCGATAAAATAATCCAAACTGCTGATACTACCTCTGCATCAGCAATAGGTCCAATACCTTTACCTACAAAAAGAAAGATTTATTGCGTCCTAAGGTCACCACATGTTGATAAAGATTCTAGAGAACATTTTGAAACGAGAACACATCGAAGAATCATAGATATTTATAGTCCCTCTGCAAAAACTATTGATGCTTTAATGAAACTAGATCTACCTAGCGGTGTAGATATAGAAGTTAAACTTTAATAAATCCCGAAACTGCCCTAAATTGATTAGTATAACTAATAATGATGAGGTTTAAATGGGAGAGCTTTCAGTAAGGGAATTACCGTTGTTCCCTTTGCCAGAAGTTGTGCTCTTCCCTCAAGAGGTATTGCCATTACATATTTTTGAATCTAAATACAGAATAATGCTTCAATCTGTTCTCGAAAGTGATTCTATGTTTGGAGTTATTAAGTGGGATCCAACTACTAAAAGTATGGCTAACGTTGGATGTTGCGCACAAATCATAAAACATCAAACTGCAGATGATGGGAGAAGTAATATTATCACCATCGGACAACAAAGATTTCAAGTCTTAGAAATTATTCGTTCGACGCCATTTTGCTCCGCGATGGTAAGTTGGATTAGTGATGATAATATTGATGACCTTCAAAGATTAGATTCTTTAAAAGATTCTGTAAAAGAAGCACTTAGTGATGTTATTAATTTAACAAGTAAATTGACTAGTACAAAGAAAAATTTGCCTGATAAATTACCTGATAACCCCATGGATTTATCATTTTGGATAGGAGCTCATTTGGGCGGTCCTGTTGCGGAGGAACAGCAAAGACTTCTTGAAGAAAGAAATACTTTTACCCGTTTGCAAAGAGAATATGAAATGCTTGACCATACAAGAAAACAACTTGCAGCGAGAACTGCGTTGAAAGAAAGTTTTCCTGATATAAAAGAAAATTAAATGCTTGAGTTATTATTTACTTTTTTTTTACTGGTTTTATTCTTTCTAGTCCTATCTATAATTTGGAGAAAAAGTGCTAGAAAATATATTTCTTCCGGTACAGTTGCTTCTGCTTATGATGCTTGGACCCAGGATAAATTACTTGAGAGATTGTGGGGAGAACATATACATTTGGGTTTTTATCCCTCAGGGAAAAAAAATATTGATTTTAGAGAGGCTAAAATTCAGTTTGTTCATGAATTAGTCAAATGGAGTGGTTTAGATAAATTACCAAAAGGTTCAAGAATACTTGATGTAGGTTGCGGAATAGGAGGAAGTTCTAGGATTCTTGCAAAATATTATGGGCTTAATGTTACTGGAATTACAATTAGTCCTGGCCAAGTTAAAAGAGCAAGAGAACTTACTCCTCTTGGATTAAATTGCAACTTCCTAGTTATGGATGCAATGAATTTAAAATTTGATGATGGTTCATTTGATGCGATTTGGAGTGTTGAAGCTGGTGCTCATATGAATGATAAAACTAAGTTTGCAGATGAAATGCTTAGAACTTTGCGACCTGGAGGTTATTTGGCATTAGCTGATTGGAACTCGCGAGATCTAAGGTCTAATCCCCCATCTTTATTTGAGAAGTTGGTTCTTAAACAATTACTTGAACAGTGGGTTCATCCAAATTTTACTAGTATTAAAGAATTCAGAAACATACTTAGTGTTAATAAAAATAGTGCAGGAAAAGTTATCTCTGATAATTGGAATACCTACACAAATCCTTCTTGGTATGACTCTATTTTCGAAGGTATTAGAAGACCATTTGCAATTTTGTCTCTTGGTCCTTTAGCAATATTAAAGTCTGTTAGAGAAATACCCACTATTATTTTAATGAATTGGGCATTTAGAAAAGGTTTAATGGAGTTTGGAGTTTATAAATGCAGAGGTTAATCAATCTAACTCAATATTTTCAGAAAAATAATTTCCAAAATCTACAAAATTCTTGCAAAGAGGCTTGAGATGATTTTTTAATTTATGAATAGTTTCAATATTTCGTTGATTGTTTATTTCTAAATCAATATAAATTATATATTCGCCTAATTCTCTTTTGGAAGGTCTAGATTCTATTTTACTCATATTAAATCCAAATTCTGCAATATAATTAATTGCTTTAAGTAAAGCACCAGGTTTATTTGAGATTAATGAGAAAGCAAAACTGGCAATGTTAGATGAATTAGAATTTGATTCTTTACTCAACAGGACAAATCTAGTGCAATTCCCAGCGACATCATTAATAGGAAAGGCTAATTCTTTAAGTCCCTCAATTTGGATTAACGATTTTGAAGCGATAGCAGCTCTAAATTTACTCCCCTTAACCATATTGACAGCTTCTGAAGTAGAATTTGTTGGAAGAGGAATTGCATTTGGAAGATTTTCAGATAACCATTCCGAACATTGAGCTAATGCTTGTGGATGAGATAAGACTTCAGAGATCATTGTAAGTTCTCCATCGCTTATTAATGCATGTTTAATGGGTAATACAATTGCTTTATTGATATATATATCAGGAAATTTCCAAAGAGCGTCTAGGGTGGATGTAACTCCTCCCTCTACAGAATTTTCGATGGGAACTACAGCAGCATCACAATTGTTGTAGGCTATTGACTTAATAACCGAATGTAACCCATTACATGGTACAAATATAGGTGTCTGAAAATTGGCAAGCTTTGATAATATTTGAGCTGCTTTTTCTGCATACGTCCCTTTAGGGCCTAAATATGCAACTTGTTTGCGCATGATTAATTGTAAAAAAAAAAAGAGATCAATTAAGCATTGGAGGGATTTAGAAAATGTTATTGTCTTTTGATGCTAAACAGAAACTAAAGCTCTCCATACCACGAAATCGAGAGTATCTCCCTAAATATCTTTTGGAAGAAGAAAGAGTTGTTGGAGCAATGCTGGACTCCAAAAAATTAGTACCTGAAGGGGAAGGTAAGTATAAGTATACAGTAACAAGTTTTAAGGTTTTTCAATTAGATATTAACCCTGTTGTTTCAATTGCGGTAGAGAATAATAATGGAATTTTAAGAATGAGTGCCCTTGAAAGTAAATTGGATGGTTTGGGTATGGTAGATGACTTTAATCTTATTCTGAATGCAAATTTGGAGGCAACTCATATTGGATTAGAAGGAGAGGCGCTTTTAGGGGTATCTGTAAGTCAACCACCTCTATTGAAGGTTGTGCCAAAGAAAATTTTGGAATCTACTGGTCATTCGGTATTAAATGGGATTTTGTTAGGTATAAAGTCAAGAGTGCAACAGCAATTAGTTAAAGATTTTTTTAATTGGTGTGAGATTAATAATGTGTGACTTTTTTAAAAAACTTCTCCTATGAAGATTAGTTATTCCTTTTTCTTTAATAATTGAAAGATGCTCTTGAGTTCCATAACCTTTATTTTTAAATATTAAATATCCTGAGTATTTTTTTTCTAACCTCTCCATTAGATTGTCTCGAGAAACTTTTGCAACAATGCTTGCAGAAGCTATTGCGATAAATTTCGAGTCTCCTGATACTATATTTTTCTGATTTCCTTCCCATGGCCTTAATAATAATGGGCCATCAATCATTATTTCCGATGGTTTATCTTTTAATTTTTTTAAGGCTCTTATCATTGAAAGTTCAGTTGCAACTCTGATGCCTAACTGGTCTATTTCTCTTACGGAGGATTGCCCAATTCCATAATCTGAAGAAAGAAACAAAATTTTTGGCAGAAGTAATTTTCTTTTTTTTGGAGTTAATTTTTTGCTATCCTTTACCCCAAAATTTTTTAAATTAAATGTATTTTCTTTTGTCAATACTACAACTGCTGAAAAAACAGGACCAAAAACTGCTCCCCTTCCAACTTCATCTATCCCAACTTCCAATACCTTATTCACTACTTGCTGAAGATCTTCTCCTTTTTTTTCGTGCATTGTTTAATGAATCTGTGAGCTCAACTTCATCCGTCTTTTCTGAAAAGATGACTTCATCATTCTCATTAATATTATTTGTTTGTTTATCTTTTAAAAATGTATTTTCTTCAACATTCGTCTCAATTTCAGCTGGTTCTGTAGAGTTTAAGAATTTTTTTGCTTGTTTTGATATCGTTTTTTTGTTAACTGAAGTTTTATCTTGTTGATAACTATTATTGTCATTTAAACGCACATAATTATTGCTAGTGATATATTCTTTACCTAATTTTATAAGTGGATTAATACCTAATTGGCTGAAAACAATTTTTTCATTACTTGTTAGATCAACATTTATTATATTTTTTTCTTTTGAATTTAATGTACTCGAATTCTCATTATCATTTTCTTTTTTAATAATAAAGGAATCCTCTTTATTTAGGTTCTTGGTGCTAAGTGATTCCTTATCAATCCTTTTTTCCTCATTATCAGTAGATTGAGAAGTATCTTTATCTAAAGATTTTATATTGGTTGATTTATTAGGCTTTTCTTCAACATTTTTAATTTTTGGATTAGTACTTTCAATATTCAATTGATTTTCTATATGACCTGTACCATCGCACATGGAACATTTTGAACCAAATAATTCATATATATTTTGGCCTTGTCTTTTTCTGGTTAACTCTACTAAACCTAATTCAGTGAGCTGAGCTATCTGAGGTCTAGCAGAATCATCTTTTATTGCTGAAGTAAAATGCTCAAGTAACTGGAATTGATCTCTTCTAGATTCCATATCAATAAAATCCACTACGATAACTCCACCAATATTTCTTAATTTCAATTGCCTTGAGATTTCCATTGCTGCTTCACAATTAGTCCACAAAACAGTTTGTCTAGAGTTTGCTGATCTTGTAAATGATCCAGAGTTTACATCAATAACTGTTAAAGCTTCAGTTGGTTCAATAATTATATAGCCTCCTGATGGAAGATCTACTCTAGGTTGAAGAGCTTTTTGGATTGTTTTTTTAATTTCGTACTTTTCTAAAATATGTTGGTTTAAATCGTTATCATGCAATTCAATGTCTACATTAGATTCAAAATTTATTAAAAAATCTTTGGCCCTTTCAACTGATAATTTACTATCGATAATTATGCTCTTAGTTGATTGTTTGATATGATCTCTTAAGATCTTAAGAGCAAAATCTTCATCTCTTTTTATTAAGTTTGGAGGATTGGAAGTCTCAGAAAGTTTAATGATATTTTCCCATTGTTTAATTAAACTTTCTAAATCTTCAATAAGTAGTTCTTCTTTTATTTTTTCGGCTTCAGTTCTAAATAGTAAACCTGTGCTAGGTGGTTTTATCAAAACACCAAGAGCTTTTAAACGGCTTCTTTCTGTTTCGGTATTAATTTTTCTAGAAATGTTAACTCCTTGACCATGTGGCTGTAGTATTAAATATTTCCCAGGGATTGAAATACTTCCAGTAAGTCTAGGTCCTTTAGAACCTGTTGGTTCCTTCATTATCTGTACTAGAACTTTTTGTTTTGGTTCTAATAATTCAGTTATCCCTAATATTCCTTTTTTGAGTCTTAATGGTCCAAGATCTGATACATGGATGAATCCATTTTTATCACTTTCACCAATATTAATGAAAGCGGCATCAATGCCAGGAAGAACATTTTCAACTGTTCCTAAAAAAATATCGCCAATTTGATATTGACCTTTTGCGACGATTAGTTCATCAACTCGATCATCCGTGAGTAGTGCTGCAATTCGAGCCTGCTCAGCGATGATAATTTGCTGAGACATATAGTTAATTCTGAGTGATTTGGAATTTTGAAAATGATCTAAAGTAAAGATTTTAAATTTTTTTATCTTTTAAGAAAGAAATTCTTTATAGCTAGTATTACTTACTTTTTAAAATTGAAGTTAATAGCAATTAGTTTTGCTATATATCAAACTTTAGAGGACTTTCAAGCGATTTGAAGTTGAATTAAAAGCTATGATTATCTCTTGGTTTAATCATAACCACCATAATATTAACATCTAATTACCACTAAAGCACGTTGATCCATTATTCTTATATTGATTAAAAAATTTTTACTAACGTGGTTCAAGTAAACGAAAATTATTTAAAACTCAAAGCCGGCTATTTATTTCCTGAAATTGCTAAAAGAGTAAAACTATATTCAGAATCTAACAGGTGTGCTGACATTATTAAGCTGGGTATAGGAGATGTGACAGAGCCATTACCAAAAGCATGTAGAGATGCTATGACTAAAGCTTTAGATGATATGGGAACAACGGAAGGTTTTAGAGGTTATGGCCCAGAACAAGGTTATTCTTGGCTTAGAGAAAAAATATCTGAGCATGATTTTATTTCAAGAGGCTGTAAAATTCTTCCTGAAGAAATCTTTGTTTCAGATGGTTCGAAATGCGATAGTAGCAATATTTTAGATATTCTTGGCAAAGATAATTCAATAGCTGTAACAGATCCTGTATATCCTGTTTATGTAGATAGTAATGTCATGACTGGAAGAACTGGCGATGCTATCGAAAATGGCACTTATCATGGTTTGACATACCTTGCAATAAACGAGGAAAATAACTTTCTTCCAGAACTACCTAAAAATAAAGTTGATATTTTGTATCTTTGTTTCCCAAATAACCCTACTGGAGCAACCATTACTAAGGAAAACTTAAAAAAGTGGGTTGACTATGCTCTTCAAAACAAATCTTTAATACTTTTTGATGCAGCTTATGAAGCATTTATTACAGACAAAGATATTCCGCATTCAATATACGAGATTGAGGGAGCAAAGGAATGTGCTATTGAATTTAGATCTTTTTCAAAGAATGCAGGATTCACCGGAGTAAGATGTGCCTATACAGTAATACCAAAAAATCTATCAGGTTTAAATTCATCAAATGAGGAAATTAAATTATGGCCTCTGTGGAATAGGCGGCAATCTACAAAATTTAATGGTGTAAGTTATATTGTTCAGCGAGGAGCAGAGGCAGTTTATTCTCTTGAAGGAAAGAAAGAGGTGAAAGGTTTAATTGATTTTTATATGGAAAATGCAAAAATTATGAAAAATAAACTTCAGACCGCAGGATATAAAGTTTATGGTGGAGATAATGCTCCCTATATATGGATAAAAGTTCCTGATCAAATGACATCTTGGGACTTTTTTGATTACCTTCTTCAAAAAGTTAGTGTTGTAGGCACACCTGGCAGTGGTTTTGGATTAGCAGGTGAAGGGTATTTTCGTTTATCAGCATTTAATTCCAGATCAAATGTCATGGATGCAATGAAAAGAATAATTAATATATAATTATTGTTATTAAGATTTTCAAAAATTTAATGTTATCCATAAATTTTGAACAGAGTTTAAGTAATAATTCAGCGGTGATTGAAAAAAAACCTGCTGAATTAAAAAATAAATCACCTAAATATAAGGTTTTACTTCATAATGATCCAGTTAATTCTATGGAGTATGTTGCTATTTCACTTAGAGAAGTTGTGCCACAATTAAGTGAGCAAGATGCTATATCAATAATGCTAGAGGCTCACAATACAGGGGTTGGTTTAGTAATTGTCTGTGATCTAGAGCCAGCGGAATTTTATTCAGAATCATTAAAGTCCAAAGGAATATCTAGTTCAATTGAGAAAGAAGATTAATAAGAGTTAAATTGATTATTTCATATGAGCTAATTTCCTTTCTGATAAGGGACGGACTTTTAAGGATTCTTTTAGGGATGACTTACCATATTCTCTTTCAAGAATGTTAATAACCGTTTTACCAAATTCATCTTCTTTATTATCAAAAGCTTCTAAGCAAATTTGACCAAGTTTTTTACCTAAAGTGCCTGGGTTCCATAAAAGTTTTCTTGCTGTCCATGGCATCATACTCATTGGATTGTAATTCGGTTTCAAAATTTTATGATCTAGGGCGTATTTCTCAAGAAGAGTATGAGGCTGTAATCCTATAAAGAAAATTGCTGGGTCAACTAAGCCTTTCCCAAAAATATTTTCTAATTCTCTGTGGTAAGCGATAGTTTGTCTTATCGTGCTTGGTGTTTCATCAAAAACATTAAATGAATAATTTACTGAAACATGATTCTTGAAACCTGATTTGACAAGCATTCTGCAATTATTTAATACCGTTTCAAGGTTATAGGCTAAGCTCATTTTTCTTACAAGTTCTTGAGATCCTGAAGTGATGCCTATTTCAAAATAGCTCATACCTGTATCCACCATAAGCTGTGCGAGATCAGCATCAATATTGTCTGCTCTTATGTATGCAGCCCAATGAATGTCATCCCAACCTTGATCTTTAATAGCTTGCAATAGTATTTTTGCATCTTCAATGTGTTTTTTTGCTGGTATAAACTGTGCATCAGTGAACCAGAATCCTCTGACTCCGAGATCATATAATTGCTTCATTTCTTTGATTACTTCTTCAACAGGATTAACACGAACCTTTTTACCCTCTACGACTGTATAAACACAGAAACAACAATTATGAGGACAACCTCTTTTGGTTTGTACTCCTACATAATATTCTCCATCTTCTATGTACCAATTGAATTCTGGCCATATGGATTTGATGTATTTATAGTTGCAGGCAGTCTTATTAGTGCCTGAAGGTTGTTCATGTATTAATTTATTTCGAGGTTTTTGTCCCGCAACATAACATCTTTCTTTCTCTATAGAGTCATTCCTAATAATTTTCTCTATTAGATTTTCTCCCTCTCCAACAGAAATAATAGTTCCTTTTGGAAGTAGATTACCTAATTGTTCGTAGAAAACACTTACTGCTCCGCCGCCTAAAATAATTTTTATATCTTTATTATATTTTTGAGCTCTTCTAAGCCCCATCTTGACTAATGAAGTATTTCTGTATATTTCTCCATAATGAGATGCAATTAATTTTAGTCCGCCCCAAGAACCTCTAATTTTTTTTAGGAAATTTTTTGAATAGAAAACTTCAAAAGAGTTTTGTAGTGGATTTCCACTCCTACCATCGACGGGTGCATAAATTTGTATATCTCTCCACGAAAAAATGATTAGATGAGGTCTAAATTGATCAATTTTTCTAGCTAAATATTTGGCAACTTTATTTGATGGAATTATTGCTAAATCAATAAATTGTTGCTCAATTTTTGGGAAACATTTGTGAATATGATCTGATAAGTAAATCGGCCCTATTGGAAATATCGGATTACATGGGAGTCTTACAGTAAGAATTTTTCCATAGTGCTTTCTGTAGGAATTTCTTTTATTTGATTTTTTAAACTTGAAATTAAAATTCATGCTTTGAAGTACTAATGAATTTATCTTCATTAAGAATCTAACTACTTTATTACTAATTTGGTTAAATTAAAAATCTTTAGAAAATACTAGTAAATTGCGATTCTAAGAAATTTCAAAGAAATAATGAACATTCAGAGAAGTTTTTTATCTATCAATATATCCAATTTTTATTAATCGCTATACTTATTTAGCAAAAGGAATTTATCTTCTTTTGCAGAAAAATATGAAATGAATATATTTTAAAAAGACATTTAAATTTTATAAATCATAATTATTTTTAACTTGCTTTTGAAATGCCGAAAATTGGAATTGAACCAATGACCTACTGTTTACGAGACAGTTGCTCTACCACTGAGCTATATCGGCAATATAAAAATATTGATTTTTTCATATAGACTTGATTTTATAATTAAAAGAATTTATGTCAAAAATAGATCCTGAATTAAAAAAGAAATTGTTAAGGGAATCTCAGACTCCTTTCAAAGGATTAAGAAAAGTATTGTGGATAGCTTTTAGTGGTTCGGCATTTTTAGGACTTCTAATAATGCTTTCTAAAATAGCAAGCGGAAATGAATTACAGCAGAGTAACCTTATTATTCAAATAAGTGCTTGTATAGTATTTCCTAGTTTATTATTCCTTGATAGGAATAAAGATTAATAAGTTAATTTTTTGAATTATTGAGTTAAAGTCCTTTTTTTAGTAACAAGTTTGAATGCTTCGATTATGTCTCCTTCAATCCATGAAGAAAATTTATCGCAGCCAACTCCACACTCAAATCCTGTATTTACTTCTTTTACATCATCTTTAGATCTTTTTAGGGAATCTAAATTACCTTCAAAAATTACCTTATCTGATCTTATAACTCTCAGAGAACAATTCCTTTGTAACTTGCCAATTTGTATATAACAGCCTGCGATAGCTCCTTTACCAACTGCAAAAGTTGCTCTAACTTCGGCTTTACCTAACGATTCTTCCACAAGATCTGGTTCAAGTAGACCCTCCATAGCTAATTGAATATCTTCTAAAAGTTTATAGATTACTTCATATTCTCTTATATCAACATCATTAGCATCAGCTGCTCTCTTTGCTCCAGATGCCATTGACGTATTAAACCCAATGATTACTGATCCTGATGCAGCTGCGAGATCAATATCTGTTTCAGTTATTTCTCCTGGAGCAGAGAGTAAAACTCTTACTTGAACTTCATTTTTTGGTAATTGTTCTAGTGACCCTAATATCGCTTCAACACTGCCTTGAACATCAGCTTTGAGGATTAAGTTTAACTCTTTTAATTCTCCATCATTTGCTTGCGTTGATAAGGATGATAAGCTGACTCTTCTAGAGGCCATTTGCTGAGCTAATTTTGTAGCTCTGGCATCTGTTGCTCTATCTCCGACAATAGCTCGAGCAGTTTTCTCGTCAGGGTAAACTTCAAATTCATCGCCTGCGGTTGGTACTTCGCTGAATCCTAGTGCTTCCACTGGGAATGATGGTCCTGCTTCTTTGATTCTATTGCCATGTTCGTCGACCATTGCTCTAATTTTTCCAAGGACTGAACCTGCCGCCAAAACATCCCCCGATTTTAAGGTCCCATTTTGTACTAATAAAGTAGCTACAGGACCTTTAGCTTTATCGAGGTGGGCTTCTATTACAGTGCCTTTGGCTGACCTGTCGGGGTTAGCTTGTAGATCTTCAACTTCCGAAACTAATAAAATCATTTCTAGCAATTTATCAATATTTTGTTTTTTGATTGCACTTACTGGAACCATCACAGTATCCCCCCCCCAATCCTCAGCAATTAAATCTTTTTCTGAAAGTTCTTGCTTGACTCTTTCGGGAGATGCTCCTTCTTTATCAATTTTATTTATTGCAACAACAATAGGAACTTTTGCAGCTCTTGCATGACTAATTGCTTCAAGTGTTTGAGGTCTGCAACCATCATCTGCTGCAACTACAAGAACAGCTACATCAGTCACTTTTGTACCTCGAGCTCTCATTGCTGTAAAGGCCTCATGACCAGGGGTATCAAGAAAAGTTAATTTTTTATTTTTAGATTCATGTTTAAATTCAACTTGATAGGCTCCTATGTGTTGAGTTATTCCACCAGCTTCTCCTGAAGCTACTCTTGATTCTCTGATGGAATCTAAAAGACTTGTTTTACCATGATCTACATGACCCATTACTGTAATAACAGGTGGTCTTTTTATTAGATTATCAATATCATCAGATTCGATCATCTCCACTGTTTTCTCAGCAGCTTCCTGGATATCATCTTGTAAAACAGGTACTCCAAATTCTTCTGCAACTGTTTCGATAGTCGCTAAGTCTAGAGATTGAGTTACAGTTGCTGTTATTCCTTTAAAGAAAAGAGATTTTATTATTTCAGAACTTTCAAGACTTAATTTATCTGCTAATTCTTGAACAGTTAAATTATCTTCAGGAACTATAATCATCTCAGGTCTTACTTGTTTGGCCTCTTTTGCAGCCTTTAACTCCATAGCTCTTCTTTTCTGTCTTTGTCTAGTGGTCTCCTTTTTTTTCTTCTTAAATTGTTTTATAGATTTTTGAGATTTAGTTTCTTCAGACTTTTCTTTCTTAGGACGCGCCAGACTTGCTGATAAAATTGAAATTTTCTCGCCTGAATATCCACTGGTTTCAGATGTTAATGAATCATCATTTTCACCAATAATATGAACTTTCTGCCTTTGTTTCTGGGGATTTTTATTTCTTAATGCTTCTAATTTTGCACTATCATCCCAATCTGTTTTTCCTGTTTTCTTTGAACTATTTGAAAATGCTCTATGAGGAGGTTTTTTGGAACTTGGAGTAGCATTAGGACGATTACTAGGCGCTTTCGCCTTCTGCTTAGGTGCATCGATATTTTGTTTTGCGGTATTCTTTTTACCTAGATTGTCTTTCTCAGAGTTACTATTTTTTTGAAGTTGTAAAAGTTCGTTGGGTGATACTGGCTTCCTTATCCCAGAAGAATT
>CACAXR010000007.1 GCA_902536555.1 uncultured Prochlorococcus sp.
GATTGTTGCATTGACAGTCGTAATTAGAATTGCACTTTTTCCTCTAAGCGCTGGTTCCATTAGAAGCGCAAGGAGAATGAAGATTGCCCAACCAGTGATGCAAAAAAGGCAAGCAGAAATAAAATCTAAGTTTTCAGGTGATCCAAAGAAACAGCAAGAAGAACTTGGAAAATTAATGAATGAATTTGGCAGTCCCCTCGCAGGTTGCCTTCCATTAATTGTACAAATGCCTGTGCTATTTGCATTGTTTGCCACCCTAAGAGGCTCTCCATTCGCTGATGTCCCCTACAACATAAATCTCAAGGTTGTCCCACAGGATCAAGTAGCAGCCATTGATCCAAAACCATATAAATCACCACGTCACTCTATATTTATTACGGAAAAATCACATTTTCCTGTTGTAGCCACTATTCCTAGAGGAACAAAATTGGGAACGGAAGAATCCATAAAAGTAAATCTACAAACAACAAATGGCAATAGCTATTCGGAAGTTCTATCTAAATACGATAACGGATCTAAATTCCTCCCCACTTGGAAGGTTTCTAAAGGATCCGAAAATCTTAAAGTTTCCCAAGACGGCACAGTAACAGCAATTAAACCTGGTGATGCAACAATCGAGGCTAAAATCCCTGGTCTAGCAGCTAAAAGTGGTTTCTTATTTATTAAAGCTCTTGGTCAAGTTGGTTTTTATGTAGATGGGGCAATTAATTGGGATATTGCTGCACTAGTTGGTGCCTTTGGATTAACCTTACTTCTCTCACAAGTATTATCAAGTCAGGGGATGCCTGCGAATCCACAGCAATCAACAGCAAATAAAATTACACCAGTAATGATAACTGGAATGTTTCTGTTTTTCCCACTACCAGCTGGAGTCTTGCTCTACATGGTTGTCGCAAATATTTTCCAGGCATTTCAGACTTTTCTACTCAATAAAGAAGCTCTCCCTGAGAATCTACAGAAAATTTTGGATCAACAACTATTAGCAAAAAATGAAGTAATAACAACTTCAGCTTCAACTATCTCAGATAAAAGATTACCTTTCGAACCTAACAGTAAAAAATAGTCTTAATCTTAAATAATGAATTCTTGGTGTAGAAATTTAGAATTACTTATAAAATCAAGAACCTCATTAATTTGGATCAGGACTAAAGAAGAGGAAAGATTAGAAAAATTAGTTAATTTTTCTTGTGAAAGACTAAATATAAAAAGATTCGTTTCCTGGGATTGTGTTAGCGGTATAAGAGGATTAATAAATGAAGAAGGTAAATTTTCTAACAATCCGTTAGGGGTTCTTAATTGGCTTAAAGAAGAAAGGTTTAAAGAATCGACAATATTATTAGTTAAAGATTTTCATAAATTTTATGATGATCCATCTATAAATAGAACTATTAAAGAACTATCCTCAGCACTTAAAAAAACTAGTCATAATTTAATTATTAGTTCTCATTTATTTCCATCATCAGAAGAGTTGGATGAATTAATGGCAATTGTAAATTTACCTTTACCTGATCAAAGAGAATTGAAAAATCTAATAAAACAAATTGCTATCAATACCAATTCAAATTTAGAGGAACAAGACTTAAACGAACTTTCTATAGCTTCAAGTGGACTTACCGAAATAAAAGTAAAGCAAGTCACTGCAAAGGCCCTTGCTCAAAGAGGGAAAATAAGTAAAGAAGATATTAAAGATATTCTTGAAGAGAAAAAACAAGTAATCGCCAGAAGTGAAATTTTACAATTTTTCGATGCCAAATCAAGTCAAGATGATATTGGGGGTTTAAATGTTCTAAAAGTTTGGCTTAATCAAAGATATAGGGCCTTTTCTAAGGAAGCTAGAGACTATGGATTACCTATTCCAAAGGGAGTCTTACTAGTTGGAGCTCAAGGAACAGGTAAATCGCTAACCGCAAAATCAATTTCTAAGAGTTGGTCGATGCCGCTGCTTAGGCTAGATGTTGGAAGACTATTTTCTAGCCTTGTTGGTTCAAGCGAGGCAAGAACAAGAGAAGCAATATTAAGAGCTGAGGCCATGTCTCCTTGTATCCTTTGGATCGATGAAATTGACAAGGGCTTTGGTGGCGATGCCAGAAGTGATGGAGGAACAAGTCAAAGGGTTTTGGCAAGTTTGCTAACTTGGATGGCTGAAAAGGAATCCGCCGTATTTGTCATAGCTACAGCTAATGCTATAGATAAGCTTCCTGCTGAATTATTAAGAAAAGGTAGATTTGATGAGATATTTTTTCTTGATTTGCCGAATTCTGAAGAAAGATTAAGTATTCTGGATTTGCATTTAAAAAAAAGAAGACCAAGTTACAAGTTTCCTCTTTCCACTATCGTCGATAGAACAGATGGATTCTCAGGTGCAGAACTTGAACAAGCAGTGATAGAGGGGATGCATATTTCATTCTCTGAAGATAGGGAACTCATGGAGAAAGATTTAATAAAAGCAGTTTCTGAATTAGTTCCCTTATCCAGAACAGCTAAGGAGCAAATTAATTTACTCAAAGAATGGTCGAGTACTGGGCGCGCACGATCTGCATCATAGCTAAAAAACATTATCTATAAATACTCCGTAAGTTAGGAATCATTAATTTAGTTAATTTTTAGTCAAAAATCCCTAATATTGAATTTAGATTAACTATTTTAATTAAGGTATAAAAAAAAATAGTGTTAGATCAAAAATTAATAAGAGAAAATCCAACTTCAGTTGAAGAAAGTTTATCCCTGAGAGGAAAACTTTTTAATATTTCCCAAATACAAGAATTAACTCTTCAAAAAAAAGAAATTGATATAGAAATATCCAGTCTCCAATCTGAAAGTAAAAAATTAAGTAAATTGATCGGTCAAGAAATCAGCAAATCTAAAAACAATGATTCTCCAGAAGTAAATAATTTAAAAATAAAAGGAAATGAATACAGAACAAAAATTTCAGAATTTGAAGAGAAAAAAAGAACCTTAGAAAAAAATATTCATAATGAAATTTGTAATTTACCAAATTTACCTAGCAAAGATGCTCCTATTGGGAAAGATGAAAGTCATAATGTCCAAGTAAAAACTTGGGGAAATCCGTTAGTATCAGAAAATCTTAAATCTCACTGGGAAATAGGCGAAAGTCTTAATCTTTTTGACTCTGTCAAATCAACTAAAATATCAAAAAGTCGTTTTATTACACTCATTGGGAATGGGGCCAGATTAGAGAGAGCATTAATAAATTTTATGCTCGACATGCACACTAGTAATGGATATTTAGAGTTAATGCCTCCAGCTTTAGTGAATTCAGAAAGTCTCACCGGATCTGGTCAATTACCTAAATTTTCAAATGAAAGTTTTAAGTGTTCTAAGGACGACCTGTGGCTTTCTCCTACTGCTGAAGTTCCACTAACTGCTTTTCATAGAAATGATATTATTGATTCCAAGCAATTACCCCTTAAGTATGTTGCATATAGCCCATGTTTCAGAAGAGAAGCTGGAAGTTATGGAAGGGATACAAAGGGTTTAATAAGACTTCATCAATTTAATAAAGTTGAAATATATTGGTTTTGTGATCCAAGTAAATCTATTGAAGCTCATAAAAAGATCACTTTAGATGCAGAAAGTATCTTAAAAAAGCTCAATCTACCTTACAGATTAGTTGATATTTGTACTGGAGACTTAGGTTTTTCTTCAAGCAGAACTTTTGATCTTGAAGTCTGGCTACCAAGTAGTAAATGTTATAGGGAAATTTCAAGTTGTAGCAACTGTTTAGACTTTCAAGCCCGCCGATCATCGATAAGAGCAAAAATTGACAAAAAAAACACATATCTGCACACCTTAAATGGTAGTGGGCTTGCGATTGGAAGAACTATGGCTGCTATTCTTGAAAATGGCCAACAAACAGATGGGAGCGTAAAAATTCCAGATGCTCTGGTTCCTTATTTTGGATCAAATATTTTAAAAACTGCTTAATATATTTAAATGAACGTTTTAACCTCAATCACAGTTCTTGGATTTCTCATTTTTTTTCATGAGATGGGGCATTTTCTTGCGGCAATTTTGCAAGGTATCTATGTTGATGGATTTTCAATTGGTTTTGGACCATCAATAATTCAGAAAAGATATAAAAACATAACCTATTCACTTAGAGCCTTTCCATTAGGGGGCTTTGTTTCCTTCCCTGATGAAGAAATAAATAATATTGACCCTAAAGATCCAAATCTTTTAAAAAATAGGCCAGTTCTTCAAAGAGTAATTGTTATATCTGCTGGAGTGTTTGCTAACTTAATTCTTGCTTATACTATCTTGATTGTAAATGTCACTACTATTGGAATTCCATTTGATCCCGAGCCTGGTATTTTAGTTTTGGCTACTCAGCCCGAGAAGGCTGCTTCTCTTGCTGGATTACAAGCAGGGGATAAAATCTTAAAAATTGAAAGCAATACTCTAGGAGCTGGCGATCAAGCAGTTTCTGCTTTAGTAAAAGAGATTCAAAATTCATCAGAAAAACCAATTTCGATAACAATTAATAGAGATGGGGTTTTGAAAGATTTAACTTTGGTCCCAAAAAAAATAGATGGGAAGGGTACAATAGGAGCTCAACTACAGCCTAATATAAAAAAAGAGACTAAAAAGACAAAAAACATATTCGAACTTTTTAAATACACCAATAATGAGTTTTCATCACTTTTGGTAAAAACAATACAAGGTTATAAAGGATTAATTACCAATTTCTCCTCAACAGCTCAACAATTAAGTGGCCCCGTGAAAATCGTTGAAATTGGTGCTCAATTATCACAACAAGGAGGAACTGGAATATTATTATTTGCCGCACTAATTTCCATAAATTTAGCAGTTCTCAATTCTTTACCCTTACCACTATTGGATGGGGGACAACTTGTTTTCACTTTGATTGAAGGTTTTAGAGGAAAGCCAGTCCCTGTTAAGGTACAAATGGTGGTTACTCAATCAAGTTTTTTCTTATTAGTTGGACTTAGTGTGCTTCTCATAATAAGGGATACTAGTCAACTTTTAATCGTACAAAGATTATTAAACCAATAAATAAATTTTTAAAATTGTTATCCAAGCTGTTAAAATAACAAAAGTCTATATATTTTTCTTAAATGGCGAAAAAGTCCATGATTGCAAGAGATGTAAAACGTAAAAAACTTGTAAACAAATATGCTGCGAAAAGAAAAGCTCTATTAGAAGAATTTAATGCAGCAAAAGATCCAATGGAAAGGTTAGAAGTACATAGAAAGATTCAAAATCTACCAAGGAATTCAGCTCCGAATAGAATTAGAAACAGGTGCTGGGCCACAGGTAAACCAAGAGGAGTATATAGAGATTTCGGTTTATGCAGAAATCAATTAAGGCAAAGAGCTCATAACGGAGAGCTGCCTGGATTAGTAAAGTCCAGTTGGTAATCCTTATTTCATTAATAAAATTTTATTTTGTAGATTTTATAGAAAATAATGATATTTCAATTAGATATGCTTGAATTTTAGACAAATTTTAAAATTTTTTAAAGCTAATCATAATAATTTACTCAATATGTCCCTATAAAATGTAAGAATAAATTATGTATAGATTTATAATTTAAAAAGTGGAAGGACAAAATAAGTCGATCACGTTTGACGGACGAGAGATACGACTAACTACAGGGCTGTATGCTCCTCAAGCAAGTGGTTCAGTAATGATCGAGTGTGGGGACACATCTTTATTAGTTACAGCAACTAAAACTACTAAAAAAGAAGTTTCTGATTTTCTACCTCTAATATGCGACTATGAGGAAAAACTTTATGCTGCCGGGAGAATCCCAGGTGGTTTTATGAGAAGGGAAGGTCGCCCTCCTGAAAGAGCTACCTTAATTTCAAGATTGATTGATAGGCCAATGAGGCCGCTTTTCCCTTCATGGATGAGAGACGAGATTCAAATAGTTGCTTCTTGTCTTTCTTTAGATGAGAGGGTTCCAGCGGATGTTTTAGCTGTTACTGGTGCTTCAATAGCAACTTTACTTGGTGAGATACCATTCCATGGGCCAATGGCTGCTGTTAGAGTTGGGCTAATAGGAGATGATTTCATCTTAAACCCAAGCTACAGAGAAATAGATAAAGGAGATTTAGATATTGTTATCGCAGGATCACCTGACGGTATCGTTATGATAGAAGCAGGAGCAAATCAACTATCAGAGCAAGATACTATCGAAGCAATAGATTTTGGTTATGAGGCAGTTACAGAGCTTATAAAATCTCAAGAAGATTTACTCAAAGATTTAGGTATAAAACAAGTTAAGCTATCAAAACCTGAAGAAGATAAAACATTGCCCTCTTTCTTAGAGAAAAATTGTACAAAAGCGATTGAGTTAGTTTTAAAGAAATTTGACCAGTCGAAAGAAGAGAGAGATCTTGAACTCGAAAAAATAAAAGTTGATACTCAAGGTAAAATTGAATCTTTGAAAGATGATAATGACTTAAAAGTTCTTCTATCAGAGAACGATAAGTTATTAAGTTCAGATTTTAAAAAACTTACAAAGAAACTAATGAGGTCACAAATCATTAATGACAGCAAAAGAGTTGATGGTAGAGAACTAGACGAAGTTAGAAAAATAACTGCCTCTGCAGGAATTCTTCCAAAAAGAGTACATGGTTCTGCATTATTTCAAAGAGGTCTAACTCAAGTCCTATCTACGACAACATTAGGTACACCTAGTGACGCTCAAGAGATGGATGACCTTAACCCTAGTACCGAAAAAACATATCTACATCACTACAATTTTCCTCCATATTCAGTTGGAGAAACTAGACCAATGAGAACTCCAGGCAGAAGAGAGATAGGTCACGGAGCACTAGCTGAAAGGGCAATAATACCAGTGCTTCCTGGGAAAGAGACATTTCCTTATGTGCTAAGGGTAGTTAGCGAAGTATTAAGTTCGAACGGATCAACTTCAATGGGGTCTGTTTGCGGCAGCACCCTCTCATTATTAGATGCTGGCGTTCCTTTAAAGGCGCCTGTAAGTGGAACTGCTATGGGTTTAATTAAAGAAGGCAAAGAAATAAGGATTCTCACAGATATACAAGGTATAGAGGATTTTCTTGGAGATATGGACTTTAAAGTTGCCGGTACTGAGAAAGGCATCACTGCTTTACAAATGGATATGAAAATTACCGGTTTACCAGTTTCAATAATATCTGAAGCTATAAATAAAGCTCGACCAGCAAGGTTACATATACTTGAAAAGATGCAAGAAGCAATAGACAAACCTCAAGAATCCCTCTCTCCTCATGCTCCAAGGCTCTTAAGTTTCAGAATTGACCCCGAGCTTATTGGTACAGTTATTGGCCCAGGAGGAAGAACCATCAAAGGGATTACAGAAAGAACAAACACAAAAATAGATATAGAAGATGGGGGGATTGTAACAATAGCTTCTCATGATGGAGCCGCAGCTGAAGAGGCGCAAAAAATAATTGAAGGTTTAACAAGAAAAGTACATGAAGGAGAAATATTCTCTGGCGTAGTCACAAGAATAATTCCAATTGGTGCTTTCGTGGAAATCCTGCCTGGCAAAGAAGGTATGGTACATATATCCCAACTATCCGAAGCAAGAGTTGAAAGAGTAGAAGATGTAGTCAGACAAGGAGATGAGGTTACGGTAAGGGTTAGGGAAATCGATAGTAGAGGTAGAATTAATCTTACTCTTAGGGGAGTAGCTCAAGCAGGTAACATGTCTTACCCTGAACCAACCCCAACGACTCCAGTTGCACCTCTTAATTAATAAAAAATAGACTATTTATTAATAATTTTACTTATTGCAAGGCATATATCATTATGATTTTTGTTCATTGAAGCAACAAGTATTTCCTCTTGGTTAAAATCATCATTTAGAAAATCTATATTCTCCCCTTTTAAGTTAGTAAAGTAACCACCACATCCTTTTATTATTGCTTCTGGAGGTACTATATCCCAATCTTTGGGAGAGGATTTTCCTTTAATTGGATATGAAATATATAAATCTGTTTCTCCTTTGATAATAGAAGTAATTTTATATCCAACACTACCCATACCAATTATTTTAAAAGGTTTGAGTTCATCAAGTAAATTTGTTAGTTCTCTAGGTTTATGACTTCTACTAGTTACAACTTTTAATTCTGAAATCATTTTAGAGTTTATTTTATTAATGAGATTTTTCTTATGATTTTTAGACTCACACCAGGAACCATACCCATCAAGAAAAAACCATAATTCTTCTTTTTTGGGAATTAAAACAACACTCAAAAAAACTTTTTGTTTATAAGTTAACGCAATATGAACAGCATATTCTCCAGTTCTGTTTATAAAATCTTTTGTCCCATCTAATGGATCAACTATCCAAATCCAATCTTCAAAAACAACGGTACCAGATTTGTTCTTATAATTCTCTTCACTAACAAATTTCCAATTCGCTTCAGGAAAATACTTTTTTATTCCTTGAATGATAATTTCATTTGATTCTAGATCAGCAGAAGTTACTGGACCGGAGTTTGAGTTTTTTATATTTAATTTTTCTATATATCTTGAAGTGTCTTTTTGATTTAAGCTATATGATTCTAGTAAATCAGAAACTTCCCAACTGATTTTTCTAATTACCATAATAAGTTCTTTTGAACTAATACCATTTGGTAAAGAAACCATTAAAGTATGAAAAAATTACTTGATTCATTCTCGCATAGAAAAGAAGAACCTGAAGAAAGTGTTCTTTACATAGTTAGCAGCCCAATAGGAAATTTAAATGATATTAGCAAGAGAGCCTTGAACATACTCAGCAAAGCCTCTTTAATTGCCTGTGAAGATACAAGAAATACTGGGAAATTGCTTAAATTTTTTGATATTTCAAATAAATTAATTAGCTATCATAAACATAACTTCAAACAAAAAATACCTTACCTTATTTCTGAGTTGAAATTAAAAAAATCCATCGCTCTTATTAGTGATGCGGGCACACCACTTATAAGTGATCCAGGAGAAACTCTCGTTCAGAAAACAAGAGAAAATAATTTTGAAGTGGTAAGTATTCCTGGTCCTTGCGCTGCTATTGCTGCATTAGTTAGCAGTGGATTGCCTACTTCTAAATTCACTTTTTATGGATTCATTCCAAGAATCAAGAAAGAAAGAAATATAATTTTGAATTACATTGAAAGAAGCCCTTTTACCTCAATAGTTTATGAATCCCCAAAAAAGCTAAAAACACTATTAATTGATCTTAAGCAAGTCTGCGGAGGGAATAGAAGGATTAAAGCTTTAAAAGAAATAACAAAACTTCATGAGAAAAACTATGGGAATAATATTGATGATTTGATATTACATTTTTCAAAACTTGAGCCTAAAGGAGAATTTACTTTAATTATTGAAGGTAATAATAAAGTTAAAGAAAATAATACAAAAGATATCAAAGATCAATTAATTAAACTTACCAATGCAGGATTAAGTCATTCTGCAGCATCAATTTATTTATCTAATCAGTTATCTATTCCTAAAAATGAAATTTACAAGTTGTTAATTAATAAAAATTAAAGGGTAAAATATTCTTAAAACATTTTCAAATGAAATTTTTTTTCAAGAAATTAACTTATATTTTCTTGTTCAATATCACCCTTTTGATTTTTTTGTTTATAAGTATTCAAAATAGTAAATATAAAAGCAAGGTGAATTTAATTTTATTTCAAACTATTCCTGTTCCAATATCCTTTATTGTTGGTTCTAGTTTTATTTTCGGATCTGTCACAGGAGGTTTAACAATTCTTGGCAAAAATTCAAGCACTAATTAATCTTCTATAAAGACAGTAAATTATCCTCATATATAATTCTTGAGATCCCTTTTTCTTTTAACTTTTTTGAGGCTATTTCAAAGACTTTAGGATTAGGTATTTTTATTAATTTTTGATTTGTTGAGCATACTTTCTTTGCTATTTTTTGATCTGAGAATATCTCAATTGTCATTCTATTTTGCTCATCATGTGCTAAAAAATCCCAGGTTGGATAGTTTTTTAGGGGTTTTATATCTAATTCATTCTTACTGTCGCAAATCAAAAATAAAACTTTTGGAAAATTAACCTTTTGTATAGGAATAGAAGAAATATCTTTCTGATTTTCAAATTCAACTCCTTCTGTTAAAGGCGAAATTTCAACGTAATAGTCCAGCTCTTCAAAAGCTACACTTTCTGAAGAATCAGGTTCTGTTTTTTTAGGACTTTCTAAAGAATTATTAGAGGGATAGATATTTTTTTTCTTTTCAACTATCTTCTTAGAAATATTTTTTTTTGAATTTGAATTTTTAATTTTTATGAAGTTTTCCTCACTTAACATACTCCTTAATTGTCTATTAATTGTGCTTATTGTGAAATTATAAATCTTAGAAATATCCTTTACATCAAGTCCATTAGTAAACTCTTTTAACATAGACTTTTTTTGTTCAGCAGTTACTTTTCTTGACACGAAATTAATATAAGATTTGATTTTCTATTATAACTTTTTTAAAGTTAATTTTTTGCATAAAAATTAAAATTTATCACCCATAACTTAAATTTTTTAAAAATAAATCTTAGTCATTTTTTCATAAAACAGTATATTTAAATAAGAATACTAATATTCAAACATTTTGGATATTTTAAAAAAGTCATCTATTTCAGCCATTACTTTAACTCCAGTAATTTTAGCTGGAGGGAGTGGTTCAAGACTATGGCCATTATCAAGATCTTCCTATCCAAAGCAATATTTAAGAATCAATGAAGAAAATAATTTTTCCTTATTGCAAAACACCATGCTTAGACTAAAAGGAATAAAAAATGTTAATAATCCAATAATTATTTGTAATGAGGAGCAAAGGTTTATAGTAGCCGAACAAATGAGGGAAATTAAAATAATTCCTCAAAAAATAATACTTGAGCCATTAGGAAAAAACACAGCACCTGCAATTACTTTAGCTGCACTAGAAGCTTTTAAAGTTAATCAAGATTCCTTATTATTAATACTTTCATCAGATCATGAAATCAAGGATGAAGCAATTTTCAGGAAAGTTATAGAAGATGGTATTAACTATGCTAATAAAGGGAGATTAGTTACTTTTGGTGTACCCCCAACCCGTCCTGATACTGGATTTGGCTATATTCAAACAAATGATGAATTAACTGAAAATCTCAAATTTAGCAAAATAAAAAAATTTGTAGAGAAACCTAAATTAGAAATAGCTGAAAAAATGATTCAAGATAAGCATTATCTATGGAATAGTGGAATATTTTTATTTAAAGCTTGTGTAATCTTAAAAGAGCTTGAAAAATTTGAACCAAAAATGCTTAATTTTTGCCGAGAATCTCTTGAGAAAGGTTTAAAAGATCTTGAATTTCAAAGAATTGATGAGGCATCATTCTCAAAATGTTCTGGTCTTCCCATAGATATTGCTGTTATGGAAAAAACAGATTTAGGAACTGTTTTGACATTGAATGCAAGGTGGAATGATGTTGGAAGTTGGAAAGCGATTTGGGAAAACTCAAATAAAGATAATAATGGTAACACCTTAAAAGGGAAAATTATTGTCAAACAAAGTCTTAATTCTTACATAAGAAGCGAAGACAGATTAATTGTTGGGTTGGGGATAAAAGATCTGATAATTATTGATACTGAAGATGCAATTTTAATTTCTCATAAAGAGACGGCACATGAAGTTAAGAAAGTTGTTGAAGAACTAAATAAAAATAATTTTAGTGAAGGAAAGTTAAATAAAAAAACATATCGACCTTGGGGCAGCTTTACTTCTATTGAGAAAGGAGAATCATGGCAAGTAAAAAGATTAGAGATTAAACCTAAAGCTAGTCTTTCACTTCAAATGCACCATCATAGAGCGGAGCATTGGGTAGTGGTAAATGGAACTGCGAAGATTGAAATTGATGAAAAGATTTCAATTCTTAGTGAAAATGAAAGTATCTACGTCCCCTTAGGCTCTAAGCATAGATTATCTAATCCAGGCAAACTTCCTTTAATATTAATCGAAATCCAAAGCGGAAATTATCTTGGAGAAGATGACATAGTAAGATTTGAAGATAATTATGGACGTTTAATCAGGGAAAATTCTACATAATATTTAAATTTACTGAATTACAAAAAAATTCATAAATATAAAATCCTTTGACAGAATTAACTCAAAATTAAAAGTTAACTATAAATAAAAACTGTTGTTTTGATAACAATCACTTAGTAAGATTAAAGTTGTTATTGATTAGAGTTCTTTGAAACGAATTTTTAAAGTATAAGAAACTAAGTCAATCCCAAAAATTGCTTCCTTAGCTCAGCTGGATAGAGCAACTGCCTTCTAAGCAGTGGGCCGCAGGTTCGAATCCTGCAGGAAGCGTTCAAACAAATAAACTTTAAAATCAAATTTAATTAAAAGGTACTTCAAAAAAATCAAAAAAGTGAAAAAAAAAAAATCTATTTTTTTTTGAAAAAATGGGCCAAAAAATCAACTTAAAAGGACCTGTTGAATTTAAACTTTTCCTATTAGGAATATTTTTGCTCCCTTCAGCGCCATTCTTTGCGAGCATTATATTAATTTATCCATTAATAAAGGGTATTATTAAGCAAAAAGAAAGTTTATTTGCTGATAAGTACAATATTACGCTGATTTTAGGTTCTGCAATAATGATTTTCAAAAGTATACTAGGTTCCTTATCTAAACCTACTGATAGCTTTACGGAGATCTGGAATCCGGTACTTAATTGGATAGGTTTAATAAATTGGATTCCACTTTTTTTATGTTTTTTTAGTTTTCAAAATTATTTAAAAACAAAGTATCAAAGATCTATTGTTTCTAAAGTATTTATTGCAAGTTCAATACCAATAATATTTAGTGGACTCAGCCAATATTTTTTTAATTTATATGGACCTTTTCAAATCTTTAATGGATTAATAATTTGGTTTCAAAGATCACCGAACTCATTAAGTTCATTTGGATCAGGTCTAACAAGTGTATTTAGTAATCAAAATTATGCGGGGGCTTGGCTAACCATAATATGGCCCTTTTGTCTTTCGAATTTATTAATAAATAAAAGGGAAAAAAACAAAATCAAAACAAGAATTATTTTTTTTATCTGTATTTTATTCGTTATGTGTATATTTTTGACGCATTCAAGAGGAGCAATATTAAGTTTTTTTATTTCATTACCGATAATCCTAGGTAAATCATCACTTTATTTTTTGATTCCAATAACAATTTTAATATTTTTGGGAATTTGTTTAAATTTAGTTCCTTATTTTGAATATGACTTATTTGGTTTAATGAAAAAGATACTTCCAAATGATCTTTTCTTAAAATTAAATGAAATGTTTTTAAATTTAGACAAATCACCAAGGTTGGTAGTTTGGGGAAATACTTTAAAGTTTTTAACTCAAAAACCTTTTTTGGGATGGGGGGCGGCAATGTTGCCAATTTTATATTCATCTATTAGCAATTTAGAAATCTATCACACTCATAATTTATTTCTTGAACTCTCATTAGGCTATGGATTAGTGGCTTCAACATTAGTTTTTTCAGCAATAATAATTTTAATAATTAATTCTTTCAATACAATTTTCAGAAATTCTGTTTCAAAATCATTAGAAAATTATGCTTGGTGGACTGCTACATTTATTTTTTTTGTAGGCCAAATGACCGATGTTGTTTATTATGATTTGAGAATAAGTATTTCAAGTTGGATAATGCTTGCAGCATTAAGATCTATCATTATTGAACAAAAATATAAAAAAGGAATTTAAATTATTTGAACCTATAGTTATATGATTAAGCAAAAAAAAAGAAAAGGAATAATTCTTGCTGGAGGGAGTGGTAGTAGATTAAATCCCATTACAAAGGCTACAAGTAAACAATTAATCCCAATCTACGATAAGCCTATGATTTATTATCCTTTAACTACTCTTATGATGATTGGAATAAAGGATATTTTGCTGATTTGTTCTCCTTCTTATTTAGAGTCTTTTAAAAATCTTTTAGGAAATGGTGAAAATTGGGGTATATCAATAAAGTATATTTGCCAAGAAAAACCAGAAGGAATAGCTCAGGCTTTCATATTAGGCGAAGAATTTATTAATAATAATCCTTCAGTGTTAATACTTGGGGACAATTTGTTTTATGGCAATGAAATAAGTCAAATCTTGAATGAAGCAAATCTTGATGAAGAAGGAGCTACGCTTTTTACCTATCCAGTAATTGACCCTGAAAGATATGGGATTGTAAATCTTGATAAGAATAAAAAAGTAATTTCTATAGAAGAAAAACCAACTAAACCTCAAAGTAATCTAGCAATAACAGGTGTATATTTTTATGATAAGGATGTAGTTACTTATGCAAAATCACTCTCCCCATCTAAAAGAGGAGAGCTAGAAATTACAGATATCAACAAACTATATTTAAAAAAAGAAAAGTTAAAAGTTAAATCTTTTAGTAGAGGAATAGCTTGGTTAGATACTGGTACATTTGATGCTCTTCATGAAGCAAGTAGTTTTATTCGCACTATTGAGAGAAGACAAGGACTTAAAATTGGTTGTCCAGAAGAAGTTGCTTGGAGATCTGGTTTTATAGATGATGTTAAATTAAAAAGAATAGCAAACTCAAATCTAAATACATCTTATGGAGAATATTTAGTCGATCTGATATCAAAGAGGTTATAAACTTTTTTAAAATATCATGAAAATAGAAAATATTTTTAATATAAATAATGAGTTGATTGATGGGCCTTTAATCCTTCAACCTAAAAAATTTGAAGATGACAGAGGTTATTTTTATGAAAGCTTCAATCAAGAAAAGTTTAATCAAATTACGAAATCATTTAATTTTTTTGTTCAAGATAATGTTTCATATTCCATTTATGGAGTTCTCAGAGGATTACATTATCAGTTAGAGCCAAAAGCACAAGGAAAGTTAATAAAAGTTTTAAAAGGTGAAATATATGATGTTGTTGTAGATTTAAGAAAAAGTTCATCTACATTTTTATCTTGGTTTGGAATTGAACTTAATGAGAAAAATAATAAGCAATTATGGATCCCAAAAGGTTTTGCTCATGGATTCCTTACATTGAGTGATATTGCAATTGTCGAATATAAAGTAGATAATTTTTGGTCTAAAGAAAATGAAAGATCATTAATTTGGAATGATGAATTAATAAATATAAATTGGCCTTTAAAAAAAATAAAAAGTTTAAAGCCAAAATTATCAAAAAAAGACCTTCTTGGGGAAACGATGAATACTTTGCAAAAATCAAATGAGATTTTTAGATGAAAATTCTTTTAACTGGTTCTTCTGGGCAATTAGGGCGAAGACTTATTAGTAGTAAGCCTAAACACGTTACTTTAATAACCCCATCTAGTAAGGAATTAGATTTAAGAGATAATGATTCTTGTTTTGAATACGTTAAAAATCTTAGACCTGATTGGATAATAAATTCTGCTGCTTTTACAGCTGTGGATAATGCGGAATCCCAAAAACAAGATGCCTATAAGATAAATGCTTTAGCACCAAAGTCATTAGCTAAAGCTCTTAAATATACCGGAGGTAAAATAATCCAAATAAGCACAGATTATGTTTTTGATGGGAAGAATAATGTCCCTTACTTAACTTCTCAAAAAAAGAATCCAATATCCTTTTATGGGAAGAGCAAGGCTGATGGAGAAGAAGCTATTGAGAAAGAATTAGGTTACACCAAAAATTACTACATATTAAGAACAAGTTGGTTAATTAGTGATATAGGTAATAATTTTGTTCTTAAAATGCTTAATCTTTTTTCTAAAGGAAAAGAAATCTCATTAGTTGCTGATCAAATTGGTAGTCCTACTTCAACTTCTTCATTAGTTGAAGCTGTATGGCAAATTATTGAATTAGATGAGAGTTTGAGAAATAATCACAAAAATTTGAATAATATTTTCCATTGGACAGATAGGGGGATTACTTCTTGGTATGAACTTGGATTAGAAACTTTGAATATTAGTAAAAAGATAGGTTTAATTAATAAAGAAGTAAATTTAATACCTATAAAGACATCACAATATAGAACAGAAGCTTTGCGACCGTTATATTCTGTGCTTGATTGTAAATTATCAAAATTTCTTCTTAACATAGAACAAAAAAATTGGAAAGAAACTCTTGAAGAAATTCTTATGAATATTGATTGCGGTAGAATAAAAGTAAAATAAATTTGAAGAGTTGAAATTTTAACATTCCAAATTAATGATAATTAAAAGAATTTTAATAACTGGAGGAGCTGGATTTATTGGAAGTGCCTTAGTTGAAAAACTACTAGAAGATAAACAAAATCTTGTTTTTAATATTGATAAACTTTCCTACGCTGGCAGCCTAAAAAGGCTAAATCAACTAAAAGACAATAAGAGGCACACACATTATAAATTCGATTTAGCTAGCAAATCTCAAACTTTAAGATGTTTTGAAGAAATCGACCCTGACTTGGTGATACATCTAGCAGCTGAAAGTCATGTTGACAAATCCCTCATTGATCCAAGTAATTTTATTCAAAGTAACATCATTGGTACCTTTAATCTTTTGGAGGCTTCTAGAAATCATTTTAAAAAATTAACTAAAAAAAGAAAAGAAACCTTTAGATTTCATCATGTCAGCACTGATGAAGTTTTTGGATCATTGGATGACTTTGGTCAATTCAATGAAAACTCGAATTATGCCCCTAGAAGCCCTTACTCTGCAAGCAAAGCTGCTAGCGATCACTTAGTAAATTCTTGGTTTTATTCTTACTCATTACCAATAGTAATAAGCAACTGTAGTAATAATTATGGTCCTTATCAATACCCAGAAAAAATAATTCCATTAGCAATTTTAAATGGCATTAAAGGCAAAGATATCCCTTTATACGGGGATGGGATGAATATAAGAGATTGGCTTTACGTTGATGATCATGTAGAAGCATTACTACTTGTAGCTAAAAGAGGTGTAATTGGTCAAAGATACTGCATAGGAGGAAATTGCGAAAAAACTAATAAAGCGTTATTGAATCATATCTGCAATTTGTTAGATATTTATTGCCCTAAAACATACAAACACAACAGGCTAATAAAATATGTTGATGACAGACCAGGTCACGATAAAAGATATTCAATTAATTCAAAAAAGATATCTATTGAGTTGGGCTGGAAAAGAAAATATTCATTTGAAGAAGGAATTGAAAAAACAGTTCAATGGTATTTAAATAATACAAAATGGTGGGGAGATATTTTTGATGAAATTTAATTTAGATAAATCTTTAGTATATTTTTAGTTAAGTAAATCTTATTATTAATAACTATTTCTTCAATTATTTGCAGTATTAATATTACCTAATCTCCAAAAGTTCAATTTAGTTTTACTCAAATTCTTTTCTTCAGTTACTGATCTTGTATCGAATATCCAAGCTGGAGAAGACATTATTTCTTCTTTATCTTTCCAATCTATAGATCTATATTCTTCCCACTCAGTTAGAATAAGCACCGCATTAGCATCCTGAATTGCATCATTGATATTTTCAGAATATTGCCATGATGATTTTATTTCAAATGAATTATTCTGCATTTGTTGATTTTTAAATTCATTTTCTATTTGATTCTTTTGAACTTTTGGATCATGAATAAATAAAGAGGCACCTTCCTCCAACAAGTTTAAACAAATTCTTATTGCTGCTGATTCTCTCGTGTCATTTGTATTAGCTTTAAAAGAAAAACCTAAGATAGCAATCTTCTTACCATTTAAAGTGCCGAATAATTTTTCAACGATTAATTTCGAAATCCTATTTTTTTGCCAGTTATTTATTGTCAATACATTCTCCCAATATTTAGAAACTTCAGGTAAATTGAAGAACTCACATAAGTAGACTAAATTTAAAATATCTTTCTGAAAACAACTTCCTCCAAAACCTGGTCCTGCCTTTAAGAAATCTTCTCCAAGACGATTATCTGCTCCTATTGATTTTGATACCTCATCAATATCTGCTCCTGTTTTCTCACAAAGTGCCGATATAGAATTGATTGAACTAATTCTTTGCGCTAAAAAAGCATTACTCGTTAATTTAGATAATTCGCTACTCCATATATTAGTCTTTAGAATCTTATCTTCATTTACCCAGTTTGCATATATTTCCTTTAATAAATCCATTGCTTTTTCATCAACTCCGCCTATTAAAACTCTATCAGGATTTTGAAGATCTTCTATTGCACTACCCTCAGATAGGAATTCAGGATTCGACAATACTGAGAATGAATTTTTTTGACTATTTGCATTCAATATATTTTCCAAAACATCTGCAGTTCTTACAGCAACTGTGCTTTTCTCTACAACAATAGTATGGCCTTTTGAAAATTTAGCTATTTCACGAGCACAGATCTCAACCCATTTCAAATCAATTGCTTTACCAGCTCCAACCCCCCTATTTTTGGTTGGTGTATTCACACAAAGGAATATCAAATCTGATAATTCTATTTCCCTAGATATTTCAGTTGAAAAAAAAAGATTTTTTCCACGCGTATCTTGAATTACTTTATCTAGGCCCGGTTCAAAAATAGGAAGTTTTTTTAAATCAGAGCTATTCCATCCCATTATTCTTTCCACGTCTACATCTACAACATTTACAATAATATTTGGACAATTCTTTGCAATCACAGCCATAGTTGGGCCACCTACATATCCAGCTCCAATGCAACAGATTCTAGAAATACTTTTAGGATATTTGCTCATTAACTGTATTATTTTTAATTTATGTATTTTAGCTTGCAATCAGTATTTTAAATTATATTTAAAGAATTTTATTTAGAATTTCTTTTTTGCCATCTCCAATTATCTTTACAAATATCTTTCAATGATCTTTTAGCAGTCCATCCAAGCACCTTGGAAGCTAAATCAACTTTAGCAATTAAAATCCCAACATCTCCTTCTCTTTTATCAACATATTTTATAGGGATTTGGCATTTATTAATTTCTTTAAATGAGTTAACAAGTTCTAATACACTTGTGCCTAGACCAGTACCTACATTTATAGTAGTGAAATTTCTTTTTGTTTTTGACAAATAATCCAATCCTTTTACGTGCGCTTCGGCTAGATCCTCAACATGAATATAATCTCTTATACAAGTTCCATCGAATGTATTCCATGATTTTCCAAATATAAATAATTCTTGTTTTTTTCGGGATGCAACTTCATTTAAAATGGGAAAAATATTTCTGTTCTTAATAACAGGATCATCTCCAATCAATCCCGAGGAGTGTGCTCCAACAGGATTAAAATACCTCAAGTTAAGAATTTTCCAGTCATTATTTTTTTTCTTTGTAATGTCAAATAAAAGATTTTCAATAGCAAATTTTGTTTCACCATAAGGATTAGAAGGATTTATTTCTGATTCTTCAGAAAAAATACCCTCACATGATGATCCATAAACTGATGCACTACTGCTAAAAACTATTTTTTTGCAATCAAACTCAGTCATTACACTAAACAATATTTTTGAACCTTCAAAATTTATATCCCAATATCTTTTTGGATTAATAACAGATTCTCTAACTGACTTCAATCCAGCACAATGAATAACAGTATCAACTGGTTTTTTAACTAATTTTTGGTCAAAAAAAATTTTTCTTAATAAATTCTTATCTCTAATATCACCTTTAATTACCTGTATATTATTTTTTAAAAAAAGTCCTTTTTCTTTTAAAATACAATACACTCTATCAAAAATATCTAATTTGCTATTAATAAATGAGTCTAAAACAATCAAATTTGACTCTCTTTCCAATAAAGATAACGAAATGTGGCTCCCAATATATCCAGCACCTCCAGTTAATAAGATTGTCATTACATTAATAACAATAAATTTCAAATAATTTTATCAATGTTATTGATTTCCTTTATCAATATGCAAAAAGTTGTAATCAATTTAATAGCTTTATATTTTTTAAAGATCTTATTCATATATCTTGCAAGTTTAAGATTCTTTTAATTACATGCTGATATCATAGTGTTGGTATAGGATTTTTATTCATTAAATGTCTGCAAATAAAAAAGCATTAATTACTGGCATCACAGGACAAGATGGTAGTTATTTATCAGAATTTTTATTAAAAAAGGGTTATGAAGTCCATGGATTGAAAAGAAGGTCAAGCAGTTTCAATACGGAAAGAATAGATCATTTATATGAAGATCCACATACTGATAATCAGAAATTCTTTCTTCACTACGGGGATTTAACTGATAGTACAAATATCGTTAATCTAATCAACAAAATCAGTCCAGATGAAATATATAATTTAGCTGCACAAAGTCACGTGGCTGTTAGCTTTGAAACTCCAGAATATACTGCCAATTGCAATGCTCTTGGTACATTAAGAATTTTAGAAGCAGTCAGATTATTAGGTCTTAAAAATAAAACTAAAATTTATCAAGCAAGTACTTCTGAATTATATGGGAAGACTCTTGAAATTCCCCAAAATGAAAAAACACCCTTTTATCCAAGAAGTCCATATGCTGCATCTAAGCTATACGCATACTGGATAACTGTTAATTATCGTGAGGCTTATGGATTATATGCTTGTAATGGAATACTTTTTAATCATGAAAGTCCAAAAAGAGGTGAGACTTTTGTGACGAGAAAAATTACAAGAGGTTTAGCAAATATTCAATATGGAATTGAAGACTGCCTTTATATGGGAAATCTAGATTCGTTAAGAGACTGGGGTCATGCAAAAGATTATGTTGAAATGCAGTGGAGGATGTTGCAACAGAGTTCTCCCGAAGATTTTGTAATAGCTACAGGAAGACAAGAGAGTGTTAGGAGATTCATTGAACTATCTGCTCTCGAATTAGGTTGGGGAGGTATAATCTGGGAGGGAGAAGGAATAGAAGAAATTGGCATGAGAAAAGATAATGGGAAGGTCGTGATTAAAATAGACCCACAATATTTTCGTCCAACTGAGGTGAATTCATTATTGGGAGACGCAACTAAAGCTCATAAAAAATTAGGATGGAGATCTCAAACTTCACTAGAAGAATTAGTCTCAGATATGATTAATAACGATCTGCAAAATGCTTCCAAAAAGGCCCTCTTATTAAGTAAAGGTTACAGTTAAATAAAATTTATATGAAAGCTTTATTAAGTAAAGAAGATCGTATTTTTGTCGCTGGCCACAAAGGTATGGTAGGAAGTGCAATACTTAGGTGTCTAAAAAAAAATGGATATTTCTCCAAAAATAATCCTGGTAATATTTTATGTGTAAATAGAAGCGAATTAAACCTACTTGATTTTGAATCTGTTAAAAAGTGGTTCAAAAAATTCAAGCCAGATGTCGTTATCATCGCTGCGGCTAAAGTCGGGGGGATAATTGCCAATTCAAAATACCCATATGATTTTCTAGCAGAAAATCTCAAAATACAACAAAATCTTATAGAAAACTCTATTGAAACAGGAGTTAAGAGACTACTTTTCCTAGGAAGCAGTTGTATTTATCCAAAATATGCAGTTCAACCTATTGCAGAGGAGGAACTACTAAATGGAATATTAGAAAAAACTAATGAACCATATGCAATCGCAAAAATTGCAGGGATTAAGCTTTGCGAGGCCATTAGAAAACAAAAAGGGTTTGATGCTATTGCTTTAATGCCAACAAATTTATATGGTCCAGGAGATAATTATCACATAGAAAATAGTCATGTTTTTGCAGCTTTATTAAGAAAATTTATTGAAGCTAAAAGGAAAAATATAAAAGAAGTTATTTGTTGGGGTACTGGCAATCCACTGAGAGAATTTCTTTATGTTGATGACTTAGCTGATGCTTGCCTATTTGCATTGGAGAGATGGGATCCATCCAATATAAATGCACCAAAAGATAAGTATGGTATTAGTTTGAAATTTTTAAATATTGGTACTGGTAAAGATATATCAATAAGAGATTTAGCTGCAAAGATATCAAAAGAAGTTGAATACGAAGGTTCTATAGTTTGGGACGAATCAAAGCCTGATGGGACTCCTAGAAAACTACTTGACATAACAAAAGTTAAAAGTATTGGTTGGGAGCCTAAAATAAGTCTTTCTGAAGGGTTAAGAATGACTATTCAAGATATACTTACTTATAAACCATTTTAAAATTAATTTTTATCATAATTTTTATTGAATAATTTTTTAAATTTAATATCATAATTCCATTCTGGAACTAATTTATAAAGAGTTTTTAAAACTTCTTCTGAATTGAAAGAGTCTATTTTTTCCTTCAAATAAGAAATTTCACCAGATAAATTATTAGAATTACACTGCTCATTTATACCCTTAAAAATTAAAGGATGAGCTGTTTTTTCTGCGCTAGAGTCAACCAGAAGTTCTTCATAAAGCTTTTCACCTGGTCTTAAACCCATATATATAATTTCAATGTCTCCATTAGGATTCTTATCATCCTTTAAAGTTAATCCACTCAATTTAATCATTTGTTCTGCAAGATATTTTATCGAAACGGGTTTTCCCATATCTAGAAGGAAAACTTCTCCCCCTTTTGCAATACCTGAGGCATGCAAAACTAACTGGGCAGCTTCCTGTAATGTCATAAAAAATCTATTTATATCTTTATGAGTAATAGTTATAGGTCCTCCCTCTTTAATTTGTTTTTCAAATAAAGGAATAACAGAACCCGAAGATCCTAAAACATTTCCAAATCTGACAAGAGAAAATTTAGTTTTTTCATTAGATGCCGATTTATTTAATATTTTATTTTTTTGTGAAAAATCCAAAACTATTTGCTCTGCCAATCGCTTTGATGCACCCATAACATTTGTCGGTCTTACTGCTTTATCTGTCGAAATTAAAATCATCTGATCTAAATTATTAAATAAACTTTCTTCACAAATTACTAAAGTAGAAATTACATTATTTGCGATTCCTTGTAAAGGATTCTCTTCTACCATAGGTACATGTTTATAAGCTGCTGCATGAAAAACAATATTTATATTAAATTCTTTAAATATCGATCTAACTAATTTTTTATCACCTGAATTGCCTAGTTTTAAGATAATTGATGTATTTGAATTAACTTGATTTTTTAATTTTGTACCAATTTGATAAAGATTATTTTCTGAATTATCAATTAAAACAAGCTTTGAAGGATTAAATCTCATTATTTGAATACAAAGTTCAGCTCCAATTGAACCACCTGCTCCAGTAATACAGATATTCTTATTATTAATACCATTGGAAATTAATTTTAAATTGGGCAAAACAATATTTCTACATAATAATTCTTCGATTGATATAGGTCTTAAATTTGTTATTTTTAATTTTCCTGAGATTAATTCTTTTAGCGTTGGTATTTGAGAAACTGGAATTGAGTATCTAGATAATCTTTGCAAAACAGACTTTTTCTTTTCTGTATTCAAGGAAGGAATAGCAATTAGTATTCTATCTATTTTGAAATTAATATTTGACAAGTAATCTAATGATTTTATTGGAATAGAATAAAGACTTCTTCCTTGCAAGTTTTTATTGTCATCAATAAAACATATAATATTAAAATTTTTTTCTAATTTTATAGTTGATGCAAGCTGAGCCCCTGCTGCTCCTGCACCGTAAATTATGACATTTTCTAAAAACTTATTTTCATTTTGTATTAGGCTTATTAGCCAGCTAAAAATTGATCTCAATAAGGAAATTAATCCAGTTGAAATAAAACAAAATGAAAATAGAATTTGAATATTTAATTCACTTGATTTAGAAAAATTATTAAAAACAATAGTAAGAAAAATAATAGCTAGGTTCCTAGCTGCAATTTTATAAATATTAACGCTATAAGCATATTTAGTAATAACTCTATATTGACCTGTAAATATGAAAATTATTAGGCTATTAAAAAAAATAGGTAAGAAATTTACTATTATGAAAGTAATATTTTTAAAAAATATTCCATTTATTAAAAAACTCAAAAATAAAGAAAAAAATAGAATTATTTGATCAGAAGTAATTAATATTAATTTTCTAAAATAAAAAAATTCTGCCTTCTCTATTTTTCTATATATTCTTGAAATAATGTTTTTCATATTTCTTCTTCTAAGAAAATAATTTTTCTTATCAAAATAGTAATATTTTATTCAGTCTATAGGCCAAATTTAAAATTAATATAGTTAATTTCATAATAATTATTAAATTATACTTTTTAAAATAATTTTAATCCCCACTTTAAGAAATATATAAACATGGATCGAATTACATGAAAAATTTGAAACAAGGATTTATGTGAACCTCTTTTCCATAAATGTTTTATTTCTGACATTGGTACATGAGCTGTTATTCCGTATAATGAACATTTGCGGGCAAAATCTGCATCCTCTAAATGTAGAAAATAAGTATCAGAGAATCCTCCAACCTTTTTGAAGATAAAAGCTTTAATTAACAAAAAACTACCTGAAAGGTAAGTAGCTGGAATGATATCCTTCATATAATTAAAATTCTTATTTTTATGATTATGATCATATCTTCTTAAAAAAGATAAATTTAAAAATAAAGGGAAAAAGCCAATTAATAATGAAAAAAAAGTTGGATCTTTTTTTGCAGAGAATTGAATATGACCATTTTTATTTTTAATTATTGGATTAATACAAACAAATCTTTTTTCACATTCAAAAAACTTTATGAGATCTAAAAGTTGGATTGCTTCAAAAGAAGTATCGGGGTTAGATGCTATATAAATATCATTTTTATTGTATGAATAATATTTAAAATTAAAATTATTAGCTTTGCCAAAACCAATATTTTTAGGGTTATGAAAATAATTAACTTGAAAATTCAAAAATTTAAAATCTTCATTTTTAAATCTTTTTTTAATATCACTATTGTCATATATTGATAAGACCACGTGATATTCTTCATCGCAATTAGTAAGCTTATTAAGATCTTCTATTGAGTACAATAATGGCATTATTTCATTTAGTGTTTGTTTAAATAAAACTAATGAAAATATAATCTTTTTCATAAATTTCTAAGAGTCAAAATAATTAAGAAATAATTTAGTATCAAAAAAAATATTCTTATTTAAATTTACAAACTCACCAGCACTTTCTTTTATATAGTTACTTGCAAGAATTGGTCCAGGAAAATCTCGAAAAGATTGGAAGATCTTTATTGGAATTCCAGATCCTCCTGCTGCAGCGACCAATAAAGCATCCAAATTTTTGTAAAAATCATTTAAGTTTTCAACATAACCTAAAACCTCTAAATTATCGCTTTTAATCAAAAAGCTTTCTTTGATTATTTTTTTAACTTGTTTATTAGTTTTTCCTCCAATTCTTATCTGGATTTTGAAATCATATTTTTTATTAAATTTATATAAATTATTAATAATTATTTTTAGGCCTAATAGATTACATGGAAAAGTATTATCAGCTAGTGATCCAAAGATTAGTTTTTTCTTTTTGAAATTACTTTTTATTTGCAAAGGAAAATTATTTTGATAACTTTTTAAATTAAGGAAAAAAGAAAGATGAAGCACAATTAAATATTAAGTTATTTTTTAATTTATACTTTAGTAAAAAAATATAAAAAATATTTTTTATATTTTTTTTATCTCTCATTAAAAAAACTTTTTTTGAAATTAAGTAAGATAAATTTTCAAAAAATAAATAGAAAATAAAAGAAATTATCCTTTTTATAATAAATTTATCAGGATATTTTAATCTTAAACAGGATAAAATATTATCAAGATTATGTTTAATAATAGATCCATGACTTTTAAAAACTAAGTTTTTTGTTCCATAGCGAAAGAAAATAATTAAGTGTAATAATATATTTCTATGACAACTAACGAATAACAAATCATTAATATTAATTTTATTATTACTTATATATTTTTTAATATCTATTCTATTACTAGAAATAAATAAAAAACCCAATAAACTTTTATTTGTATTTATTGGAACAATATCTATATTCTGACATTCTGTTAGTATCTTTTCAAGTAAATTATTTTTAATTTCTTTTTTATTTTTTAAGGGATAAACTACTTCTACTCTGTTAAAAATTCTTGATAAAAAATAAATATCTGATAATACCTCAACGTGACCTCCTGAAAGTTTATCTGTAATATCTTCTGGGGAAAAATATATACATCTATTATATTTCTTAGTAAAAAAAGAACTTTGATATGGATTAAGGTTTAGATTAATTTCAGACATATTCACAAAAGATTACCAAATTAAAAAATTAGACTTTATAAAAATCTCTATACCATGTAACAAATTTTTTTATTCCAAACTCTATTGATGTATTTGGTTTGAATCCAATCCAATCTTCAAGACTGCTAGTGTCTGAAAGAGTTTCCACTACATCCCCGGGCTGTAAAGGCATTAACTTTTTTTTTGCTTCAATACCCAGTTCTTTTTCAATAGCTTTTATATAATTCATAAGATTTACAGGCTTTGAATTACCTATATTAAAAATTCTAAAAGGTGCCCAACTTTTATCTGAGGTTAAATTTTTGTTTTTAGAATTTTCATTATGTAAAGGGACCTTTTCTATAACTTTTATTAAGCCTTCAACAACATCGTCAATATAAGTGAAGTCTCTAACCATATTTCCATTATTAAATACTTTAATTTCTTCTTTTTCAAGAATTGCTTTTGTAAATAAAAAAAGAGCCATATCTGGTCTGCCCCATGGTCCATAAACTGTAAAAAATCTTAGTCCAGTGGTTGGAAGTCCAAATAAATGACTATATGAATGGGCCATTAATTCATTAGATTTTTTTGTCGATGCATATAAACTTATGGGATGATCAACGACATTATTTTCTTTAAATGGTAAATTTTTGTTTCCTCCATAAACTGAGCTACTGCTTGCGTATACAAGATGTTTAATATTAAAATTTTTTGAACATTCGAGGATATTTAGAAAACCTTCAATATTCGATTTTATATATGCTTTGGGATTTTCTAGAGAATATCTGACTCCAGCTTGTGCAGCTAAATTTACAACTTTAGAAGGAGTATTAATCTTAAAAAAATTATCTAAACTATTTTTACCAAGAAATATTTTTTCTAACTCATATATATTTTCTAAATCGAACTGATGAAATTCAAAAGGGACATCTAAGGTTTTAGATAATGAAATCAATTTACTCAAACGTGCTTTTTTTAGATTTCGATCATAATAGGAATTTAAATTATCTAAACCAATAACAGGTATCCCTTTTTCAATTAATTTAAACGCTAAATGGAAGCCTATAAACCCTGCTGATCCAGTTATCAAAATAGTCTGATCATGTAAAATTTGTTTGTTCATTATTTGATTACAGGATTAGACTTCGAATGATTATGAATATAAAAAAAATTTTTTATATCATAATTCACAATTACATATTGAATTCATAAAGTAAATTAATAAAAATTCTTTTTTTACAATGATTAATAGTGAATTTTATAAAAAAACTTTTTTAAATGAAAAGGAATTGAAGTGCTTAAGTGATAAAAATCCCACTCCTGCTCTATTTCTTGATAGAGATGGAGTAATAGTCAAAGAAAATAATCATCTAAGTGATCCAACAAGAGTAAAGCTTGAAAAAGGAATCAAAACTATTTTAGAATATGTGAGTTTCAAAAGCATACCCATAGTAATTATCACAAATCAATCTGGAATATTTGATAAAAAGTATAGTTGGGATGACTTTAATTTGGTAACGCAAAGAATGATATTTTTGTTAGGAAAGAAAGTTAAAATATCAGCTATTTATGCAAATGGGGAAAATAAAAACACAAAAAATTTGGTATGGAGAAAACCATCTCCAAAAATGATACTTGAAGCAAAAAATGAATTAAATATTGATATTTATAAATCTATATTAGTTGGAGATAGGATCACTGACTTAGAAGCTGGTGAAAAAGCTGAAATAAAGAATCTAATACATGTAAAAACTGGTCATGGGGAAAAGGAAAGAAAAGAAATTATTAATAATTACAAATCAAATAAAAGGGGAAAGTTATTAAAGCAACAATTAAATTTACTTCTTTTGGATACATTAGAGGATTTACATCTTAATACGATTAATGATTTTTTTGATTTAAAGTAATTTTGATAATTATGTATGATTTTAATAAAACTAAGTGAAAAATAAAGCTCTTCTACTTGCTGCTGGATTAGGTACTAGATTAAGGCCGATTACAAATACAATTCCAAAATGCTTAGTGGAGATTGGGAATAAACCTATTCTTGAAATTTGGTTGGACAAATTAAGTCAAGCAGGTTGCCAAGATGTTTTGATAAATACTCATTATTTAGCAGATAAAGTCAATACTTTTTTAAAAAATAAAAAGTACAAAAATATGAAAATCAATACAATATATGAACCAAAATTACTTGGTACTGCAGGAACTCTAATAAAAAATGCAAACTTTTTTTCTAAAGAAAACAACAATTTACTAATTCATGCAGATAATTTTACTAATGTTGATGTAAAAAAATTTCATGAATTTCATATTAATTTTTCTAGCCCTTCAGAAAATTTATTAACTATGATGACTTTCAGGAGTAATCAACCAGAAAAATGCGGAATAGTTGAAGTTGATACAAATGGACAGGTAAAAAACTTTTATGAAAAAGATAGTAAAAATCATGGGAATATAGCAAATGCTGCAATATATTGTTTTAATTATGATTTAATTGAATTTTTATTGAAAAGCAAAATAAAACTAACAGATTTTAGTTTAGATGTCATACCACTTCTAATAGGAAAAATCAAAACATATCATACTTATCAAAAGATCATTGATATTGGAACAAAAGAAAATTTATATCTTGCAAGAAAAATTTATAAAAGCCTTTAATTTATAAAAAATAAAATAGATAATTAAGTCCCTTTAATAATGGTAAAATTTATCTATAAAGTAAATAATTAATGTCCATAATTTCAAATTTAAAAGATATAAAAAAATACAATAACGCTGTATTAGTTTATGGTCATTTTAGCTCGCTTCATCATGGACATATAAGATTTTTAAGAGCAGCCAAGGAAAAAGGTGACAAGTTAATTGTCGCATTAATGGGTGATGATTCAAAAACTTTTTCTCAAAAAATGCAATTTAATCAAGAGGAAAGAGCCTCTATACTTGATCATATTGAGCTAATTGATTGCATTGTTTTATTAGATAGTGATGAAATTGATAAAGCAGTAATGATAATTCAACCAGAGTTGTTGATCTTTGGCAAAGAATTTGAGTTTATACAAACAAAAAATATTGAAAAAGCAATTAAAACCCAAAAAAATCTTAAAAAAAATGTTGAATTTTTAGTCGGTGATACGAGTTATGCATCAACAGAATTACTGGATAGCGATCAAAATGATTTAAAAAATAAAAAGTACAAACAATTTTGTGAAGCAATTAGAAATCAAAATATTTCTAGTGAAGACTTAATATCTGATATTGAATCAATTAAGAATAGTCAATTAATCATTATAGGTGATCTTATTATTGATCAATATTCAGCTTGTGATCCTTTGGGAATCAGTTCTGAAGCCCCAGTTATGGTTGTAAAGGAACTAACAAGTAAAAATTTTTTAGGAGGAGCAGCTATTGTTGCATCTCATGTAAAGTCTCTTGGAGCTGAGCCAATTTTAATATCTGTTATTGGAGAAGATAGCGTTGGCAATCAAGCCTTAAATGAACTTAAAAAGATCCAGGTAAATAATATTTTAATCAGAGACCCTAATAGACCTACAACTTTCAAAAAAAGATATATAGTAGAAAATCAAAAATTATTTAGAGTAAGCAAACTTGACGAAAAAAGTATATCTAGTGAAATTGAGAACAAGATCATAAAAGCATTAGATAAACATGCGCAAAATTGCAAAGGTATAATAATATCCGATTTTGTTTATGGCGTCATTACTCCAAAGATTTTATCTCATATTAATTACCTTTCCGAAAAATATAATATTTTCTTATTCGGAGATTTACAATGCAGCTCTCAAGTAGGAGAAGTAACTAAATTTAAAGATTTTTCAGTAATTTTTCCAAATGAAAAAGAAGCTCGTATTGCACTAAAAGATAAAGATTCAGGTTTAGAAATTATTTGTCAAAAATTGATAAAAAATACACGTACAAAAAGTCTTATATTGAAGTTAGGAGCCGAAGGACTTATAGCATTTGACTTTAATAATAAGGAAAAATTAATTAGGCAAGCTTTTCCATCTCTATCAGTCAATCCCATTGATGTCTCAGGAGCTGGGGACTCTTTAATTGCTCTTATGTCAACATGCATATGTAATGGTTCAACAATCATGAGGAGTGCAGCCTTAGGATGTTGCATGTCTAGTATTGCTGTTCAAAATATGGGCAACAAATCTATAAAAGCTATACAAGTAAAAGAAAAATTATTTGAAGTTCTACAAAATTTTTAAACCCCTAAATATTAACTTATAGAATTTAATATATCATCAAGGATATATTCTGCAGTTTTCAAAGAACAAGTCCAAGCTGGAGATATTGAATTTAAAATATGGTATTGATTAGAATTTAAAATGTTAACAAAATCCATTTCGAGATTTCCACTTTTTTGATTAAATAATTGTGCTCTAATTCCAGGAGTGTACCACTCAAAATCATCTTCTTCTAGTTTAAAGCTTGTCAGCTTTTGGGCTGCAGAAATAATATTTTTTTTACTTAAATTTTTAAATTCTTTAAAAGCTAAGTCTCTATAGCCAAAACTATTTTTAAAAAGTAATTTTATTTGATTAAAAATGATATTTGGTAAATAATTAAAATCTATCCCTCTAAGATTAATATAGTTTTCAGGAGATAATACAGGAATCGCTGTAGGTCCCAGTTTAATGAAGCCATCTGATGTAAGAGTAGTATGAATGCCTAAAAATGGTTTACTAATATTGGGGACTGGGTAAATATGAGTATTGAAACAACTTATCTTTCTTCTTGATTTTAAATACATTCCGCGAAACGGTAATAATACGAAGTCTGTTTCAATATCCATTATTTTCGCTATCTTAATAGCATGTGCTCCAGCAGCATTAATTACAAAATCATAATGATATTGATTTTTATAATTATCGAACAATATATTTTTCCTTTGAGAGACTATTTCCCTATCACATATAATTTTTACACCCAATTCTATTAATTCTTTCTCAATTACATTTATTAAATTAATTGGATTAGCACTCCAAGTATTTGGAGACCAAATAAATTTATTTTTTGTTAATGCTAATGGTTCATAATTTGATAATTCATTTTCATCAAATAGATAAATATTAGATTTATTTGCAATACCTCTTTTGTATAATTCATCTAATGTACTTAATTGACTTTCATCTTTACATACAACTACTTTTCCACTTTTTTTTAATTGAACATTTTTTTTAATACAGTAATCCCTTAATAAATTATTTGCTTGCGTACAAAAAAGAGCTTTTTTTGTGTTTGGTGCATAATAAAAACCAGCATGAATTACTCCACTATTTCTTGATGAGGCATGAAATCCTAATTTTTTTTCTTTCTCAATGATGATTATATCTTCGAATTTTTTTCTCAAACAGGCTTCTCTAGCTATTGTCATTCCAATTATTCCTCCTCCAATAATAATCAAAGTTTTTTTCATAGAATCTTAATTATATTTATTTAATAATTTTAAAAAAATATCAATAAATGAAAAAATTATCTCATGCAAAATACGATGCATGAAAATGCTTTATCATATCCTCAATAGTAGTTTGAATTAATAAATCAGAATTATTTTTATTTGTTATTATAAATGGAGGATTGCATTCATTAGATTCTTTATATATACAATCTTTTCCAATAGTGACTGAAAAAAAATCTAAGAGATTTCCCATTTTCATAATATTTTTTGCATGATGATTAACTATTATTTTTTTTTCCTTCTGTTTTTTAAATAAATTTATAATTGTAAAAAATAAATCTTTAACAAGTATCGCGTTATTGAATTCAGCAGATATTGATCTTATCTTTACCTCTTTTTGATTAAGTATAGATTCATATAATTTCCTAAAGAAAGTAGAAGGCATATTTCTTCCAACCACACCAGGAAGTCTTATTATTGAGATTCTATTATCTAAAAATTTAGAACAATTGATTAAATCTTCTTCTCCAAGAAGTTTTGAAATACCATAATTATTTGGATTATTAATTACTTGATATTCATCAACTTTATCAACTTCTATTTTCCCATAAACAGCCATTGATGATAGATAAAAAACATGTTTTATTGGAACTTTTTCTACAAAATTACAGAATTCTTTATCTATCAATCTATTGATTTTCAAAACATCTTCAATACTTGAGTTTAATGGCGTAGATGCTGCACAATGTATTAAAGCGTCAAACTCTAAGTTTTCATAATTAATTTCTCTTAGTGATTTAAATCTTTTTATACCATCAAACAAAGGAGGTTTAGTGCTTATAATTGTTAAATCATATTTATATTTTTTAAATAAATTTTGAAATGAGCTCCCAATAAAACCATTAGCACCTGTAATGATAATTCTCATCTAATATACCTGTAAAGCTTTTAAAGTCCTTACAGAATTTGCTTTTTCTCCATCATAAAGTTTGTTCGTTTGGTATGCACTTATAATTTCATCGATCGCATTTGAAACACTCTTTTTTGGTTTAAAACCAAGTTTCAAAATAGTATCACTACATTGCCTATAACTTCTCGGATCATTAGATGACTCAATTATTATTTCAGCATATGGTAATTTTTTCTGAACTAATTTGGCAATTTCCAGAATAGAAATATTTTCAAATCCTGCATTATAACAACCAGAATCAATATTATTATCAATAAAAAATTCATAAACTGCACATATATCTTCTATATGAATATTAGGTCTGACTTGTTTACCTCCAAAGACTCTAATAACTTTATTTTTTAAGGCAGAATATGTCAGAATATTAACTGCTACATCCAATCTCATACGAGGAGAAACCCCGCAAACTGTTGCAGGTCTTACACAATAAATATTCATATCATTTTTATAACTTAAAAAAACTCTCTCAGATATCATTTTTGTTTTGTTATATTCAGAAATTGGAACTAATTCTGAATCTTCAGTAACTTTTTCTTTATCACTTAATCCATATACACTTCCAGAACTTGCATAAATTAAAGATGAAACATTACTTTTTTTTGAAAATTCCGCAATTTTTTGACTTGCTAAAACATTTATTTCCCAACTCAATAGTGGATCAAGTTCAACAGATGGATCATTTGCAATATTAGCAAGATGTATTACGACATCTACCCCTTCAAAGTGTTTTAAATTTAACTCTCGAATATCAATTATCTCTTTTTGCAGATTAGAGTGATCATTTAAATTATCCCCAAACCAATTAGTATCAATAGATATTACTTGAAAACCTTTTTTAAGAAGTCTGGGAATAAGAACTGAACCTTTATAACCACTACCTCCAGTCACAAGAATTTTCTTCATTCAATTATTTAGTATTATTTAATAATATATTATAATTTAATTTGAATACTTCTTTATAAATTATCAATTTATTTATTTAGATTTTGATCAGAGACTATACTACCCTTTTCTAATTTAATTATCCTATCGCAATATCTTAAGGTTTTAGGCCTATGAGTTACTATTATAATAGTATTATCTTTTCTTCTAGTTACTAGCGACTTCATAATTTCTTCCTCAGTATCTTCATCTAGAGAACTAGTTGCCTCATCTAGTATTAATATATCTGGATTGTTATAAAGTGCTCTTGCAATCCCAATTCTCTGACGTTGTCCTCCACTAATTTTTAAGCCTCCTTCACCTATAGCTGAGTTATATTTATTTTCAAGTGAATTTATAAAATCGTATATTTCTGCTTCTTTGGATGCTTCATTTAAACGATCTATATTTATATTATTTTTTGAGTATCCTAATGCAATATTTTCTGCAATAGTTCTATCTGACATATAAATATTCTGAGGTACATGTGAAATATTTTTTCGCCATAAATTCATATATTTCTTATCAGAATTAATATTTTTACCATTAATAAGAATTTCCCCCGAAGTTGGTTTAGTTAATCCCATTATGATATCTAATAAAGTGCTTTTTCCATCTCCTGTTTTACCAATAATTCCAATCTTTTCTCCCCTTTTAATTTCTAAATTTAAATTATTTAAAATATAATTTTCTTTCAAATCATATTGAAAAAATAAATTCAATAATCTTATATTAAGAAAATCAATCTTTTTAGTAATTCTTTTTCTTTTAAAATTAAGAGGCTTCTCCTCAATTAAGGGGCTTTGCTCTTGAAGTTTAATAAACTTAAGTAATTTATTAATAGAAGATTTATGAGAATTTATTGATGCCCAAGATACATATAAAGATTGAAAAGATGGAAGTAATTTTTGTATCCCAATTGATAGAGCACCTATTGTAGGAACTATGGGATCAGAATTCTCAAAGATATTTGCTTTAAATATAATAATAAATGATATTAGTACTAATGTTATTGATTCTAAAGCATATCTTGGAAAGAAAGTTAGAAACATATTCTGCGCGATTAATATTCGCATAGAATTTTCTTTTTTCTTGTGAGAATCTATATAAAAACCGTATAAATTATCAATGATGATATCTCTTATAGAACCCAATGATTCTTGAACACCTTTAACAAGAGATTGGTTAGCATTTGCAACTACTTCACTATTACGATTCAGCCTTTTTTTAGCAAAAACTGCTATAAAAACATAAAGAATTGAAAAAACAAAAAACCCAAATAATGAAAGTTTCCAATTAACTAAAAGAATGCCTATTACAATAAACAAACTTAAAATTATTGATGTAATGAATTGCAAAACACTAATTAATCCAGAATTTAAATTATTTATATAATTTGTAATTGTAGTTATTACTTCACTACTATTTAAAGTGACATGGTACGAGTATGGCTGGTAAATTACCTTTGAGAAAATTTTGATACTAATATCAGAAGCTATTAGACCTGAAATTTTTGAAGTATAAAATAAATTTGATAATCTTAAAGTGCCTGATATTACTGCAACGAAAGCAAATAATATAGTTGAATAAATTAGAAATTGATTGGGATCCTTAATATCAAAGAAATTGGCTATTAGACTTACAAATGAATGATTAAAAATTGCCTCAGGTTTAGATGTTAGTAGATAAAGTAGTGGTAAAATGGACGTGACAGAAATAAGATCCAATATTCCATTTAATGTTATTAATTGAAGACATATAATAATTTGCCTCTTTCTTTTGGAAGATAAAATAAGCCAAAGTGGGTATATAAACGAAAAAGTATATTTTGATTCAGCCACTCTCTTCCTATAATATTGTTTTCATTTTAAGTCTTAAATACCAAAAGATTTACTAATATAAAATATTTTAATTTACCCTATAACTCATTTTGCCAACAATTAAATCTATAATTAGAGTTATCCAAATTGTATGTATTGATTCAACAATATTATAAGAATTACAATCAGTCCATAAATGATAATCTGAAGAGGATTTTAAAGAATTTGCAACACTTCCTCCTGTTATACTTAATGTCTTAATAGAATTCTTTTTTGCATATTTTAAAGCCTCTATTAGGTTTCTCGATTCTCCGCTAACACTTATCAAAACTAATAAATCATTAATATTACTATAATATTCTAAAGCATTCTTAATCCAATTTTCATAACCATAATCATTTGAAAGAGCTGTTATGAGGTTGTGATCATTTAAAGCAATAGATTTAATCTTTCCTTGTTTAGTTAAGTCAGTTGCTGCATGACTTGATAAAGATGCACTTGCACCGTTGCCAACAAATATTATTTTCCCATTTCTTTTATCAATATCTCTAAAGAGATCTCTTATAAATAAAAGTTCTTTATCGTTTCTTTTATCAAATAAT
>CACAXR010000008.1 GCA_902536555.1 uncultured Prochlorococcus sp.
TGTATATATTCACTATTAATACTTTTATTTAATTGACTTCCTAAGGTCATCCAAGCTAGATATTCATGATTCCCAGCAGGACCTACCAGCGGAGAAGCTATCAAATTCTTTATATTCCATTGAAAATTCTTAGCAGCATAGATAACAGACTCTATAGCCTCAATATGGAATTTAGGATTGCGTACAACACCTCCTTTACTGACTTTATCTTTACCTACCTCAAATTGGGGTTTAATTAAAAATATTCCCTCAATACAGTCACCTTCTAATAAATTACCAATAGATTTAAAAACTAACTTTAATGAAATAAAAGACAAATCAGCAACAACAAAATTTGGTAATTCATTACTTCTAGATAAAAGATCATAAGGTTTTAAATTTCGAATATTAGTTCGTTCAAAAAGTATAACTTTTGGGTTATTTCTAATCTTCCATGCAGTTTGTCCGTAACCAACATCTATCCCATAAACTAACTTTGCGCCTTGTTGCAATAAGCAATCAGTAAATCCCCCAGTAGAGATTCCTGCGTCAATACATATTTTGTCTTTTACTTTAATTTCAAGTTTTTTAAATGCCTCCAATAATTTTTCACCACCCCTTGATACAAACATAGGAGCGGAATCAATAAAAAACTCAGATCCAATTAAAACTTGTTGTCCAGGTTTATCAAATACTTTCCCGTTCATATCTCTAACCTTGCCAGCAAGAATTAAACCTTGGGCTTTTTGACGAGTTTCACATAAACCTTTATTTAGAAGATAAAGATCTAATCTACTTTTTTTAATCATATATTAATCAATAAAAAAAAGAATGAAATAATGAACTTCTATAAGATTAAGATCCAAATTCTTTAATACCTTTCAATTTTAAATAAGAACCAAAAAATTACCCATGATTAACGTAGGAATATATGCAAACATTTTTATATTTAAGCTTTCTTTATTAGCCAGAAAAATGTTACATAGGAAAATAATAATCAGTCAAATATGTTCAATGGCAAGTACATCTTTAAAGGTATAGGGCAATAATTCGATTTTGTTATAAAGTTTAAATTGATAATAAATAAAAATTGTGATCGAGCGTTACACATTACCCGAAATGGGGAAAATCTGGACTGAAAGCGCAAAATTCCAGAGTTGGCTTAAGGTCGAAATAGCTGCATGTGAAGCAAATTTTTCCCTCGGGAAAATCCCTGAGAATGCCATGAAAGAGATACGTTCAAATGCAAAGTTTGATGAATCTAGAATTACAGAAATTGAGAAAGAAGTTAAACATGATGTCATAGCATTTCTTACTAGCGTTAATGAATTTGTAGGAGATTCAGGAAGATACATACATGTTGGTATGACCAGTAGTGATGTACTTGATACTGGCTTATCTCTTCAGTTAGTAGATTCTTGCGAATTGTTATTAGAAGAAATTGAGAACCTAGAAAATGAGGTCAGATTATTAGCAAGAAAGCATAAAAATACATTAATGATTGGCAGATCTCATGCAATTCATGGGGAGCCAATTTCCTTCGGTTTTAAACTTGCTGGATGGTTAGCAGAAATAATAAGGAACAAAAAAAGATTGTTAACTCTGAAAGATTCTGTAGCAATTGGACAAATAAGTGGTGCAATGGGAACTTACGCTAATACGAACCCTAAAGTAGAACAAATAACTTGTGATTTACTCGGTTTAAAACCTGATACAGCAAGTACGCAGGTTATATCGAGAGATAGACATGCAGAATATGTGCAAACTATTGCACTAGTTGGGGCTTCTTTAGATAGATTCGCAACTGAAATAAGAAATTTACAAAGAACCGACGTTTTAGAAGTTGAGGAGGGCTTTACAAAAGGGCAAAAAGGAAGTTCTGCCATGCCTCATAAAAGAAATCCTATTCGAAGTGAAAGAGTAAGTGGTTTAGCAAGAATTTTGAGGAGTTATGTCTTAACAGCACTTGAAAATGTTCCACTTTGGCACGAAAGAGATATAAGCCATAGTTCAAATGAACGTATCATGCTACCTGACGTATCAATCTGCTTGCATTTTATGCTCAGGGAAATGCAAGATATAGTAAGCAATTTAGAAGTTTATCCAAAAAATATGCTCAAAAATTTAAATATATATGGTGGTGTAATCTTTAGTCAGAAAGTTTTACTTTTGCTTGTAGAGAAGGGCTTGTCTAGAGAAAAAGCTTATAGCTTAGTACAAAAAAATGCGCATCAAGCCTGGAATACTACGAATGGGAATTTCAAACAAAATATAGAGAGAGATAATGAAATTATGGATTTTATTGATCAAAGTGACTTAGAAGAATGTTTTAATCCTTCATTTCATCTTAATAATTTAAGTGTAATATGGGAGAAGTTAGGTATCTAGGATTACTGAAAACCTTATCTAAGTTAAACCAGTGTTTTCAGAGGAATAATGACCAAAAACTTTAGGATTGAAAAAGATAGTATGGGAACAATAGAGGTTCCCATGGAAGCTTTGTGGGGGGCTCAAACACAAAGATCAATAATAAATTTTTCTATTGGAGAAGAATTAATTCCAATTGAGTTAATTTATTCACTGACCCTTATAAAAAAAGCTGCTTCAATTGCTAATTTCAATTTAGGTTTAATAGATAAAAGGAAAAAAGATTTAATTGTAGAGGCATGTATGGAAATACTTGATGGGCTTCACGATTCACAGTTTCCCTTAAAGGTTTGGCAAACAGGTAGTGGCACGCAAACGAATATGAATGTTAATGAGGTAATTGCAAATATTGCAGCTTTAAAAACTAATTCAGAGCTTGGTAGTCATCAACCAATTCATCCGAATGATGATGTAAATAAATCTCAGTCAACTAATGATACTTTTCCTGCTGCTATTCAAATATCTGTTGTTAATGAAATAATCAAAAATTTAGTTCCAACGATAAGAGAACTTACTAAGGTCTTTGATACAAAAAGTAAAGAATGGAAAGACCTTATAAAGATAGGAAGAACCCATTTTCAAGATGCAGTTCCCCTTACTTTTGGGCAAGAAATATCAGGATGGTCAGAGCAACTTAAAGATGCTGAGAATGCAATTATTATGAGTCTGAGTGAATTGTATTTCTTACCTCTGGGAGGAACTGCAGTTGGTACAGGAATTAATTGTCCAAAAGGATTTTGTGAAGAGTCTATAAAATCAATTTCCGATGATACTAATCTAATGTTCTATAAATCAAAAAATAATTTTTCTATCATGGCCTCGCATGATCGTCTTGCTCAAGTAATGAGTCAGTTAAAAATATTAGCAGGTGCATTATTTAAAATTTCAAATGATATAAAAATTCTATCTTCTGGTCCAAGATCAGGAATATATGAACTAATTATTCCTCAAAATGAACCTGGAAGTTCTATTATGCCTGGTAAAGTGAATCCAACTCAATGCGAAGCCTTATCAATGGTTTGTACTCAGATAATGGGTCTTGAATATGCAGTCTCAATGGCAAATTCTAGCGGCACTTTACAGATGAATGAATATAAGCCTCTTATTGGATTTAATATTCTCACAAGTTTAAAATTACTTAAAAATGTAATAGAAAACTTCAGAATAAAATTAGTTGATGGGATGGAACCTAATCAAAAGAGAATGAAGTTAAATTTAGAAAATTCACTAATGTTGGTTACAGCCATAGTGCCAAAAGTTGGTTATGAAAAAGCAGCCGAAATTGCAAACCTTGCCTTCAAAGAATCATTAAATCTAAAAGAAGCAACAATTAAATTAGGTTATTTAAACCAAGCTGAATTTGATGAAGCAATGAATATCAATTCAATGATTTGATAAAAAAATTTAAAAATTATTGTCAATTCTTTTTGTTGCAGGATTAATATCTTCAGAGACTTTTATAAGATCATTAGATTCAGAAACAGGAAAACGATTAATAGCTTTTAATGCTTGCCTAGCTTTGCTTTTTAATTTATTACTTACACCAATACAGTATTGCACTTGAGAAAGGACATCAATTGATCTTCTAATAATCCTCACTACATCTCCTTCGTCTAATGAAGTATTAAAAACCAAATCTTTCCATTTTTTTCCTCTTGCCCATTCAGAAATAATTCCAGTCAACTCTGTTTCTAAATAGATAGGAATTTCAATATGAAACTTATTTTGTTGAAAAGAGACTAATTTTCTTAAACCATCTAATTCATTAAAAACATCTATTACCTTTAAGGAAGGCTTGAAATTACACCAAAGATTAGGCCTCCTTACATCAACACATATAGCTTGAATAATGGCAGCTAATTCAGGAGGATCTAAATCGTCTAAATAACCACTAACTAAAACAAGACCTATCCATAATTCATTTTCACTTCTTATTGCACCAACTGTTTGTCCAACTTCTGTCAATTCCAAATCATTTAAACAACCAAAATGATTCAAAATTTTAATCAAATCAGTAAAAGTTCTCCAGTTATGATTTTCTTTATCCTCAAGAAGTTTTTTTCTAATATTTATTTCTTGTTCAACATCAATAATTCTTTTCCTATATTTCTTTAATTTCTTGGAGTCTCCAAATCTGTGTGCAGGATGATCAGTAACTTTTTCTTCTGAATTATTAATTTGTTGCTTTTGTGCCAAAACTTCCGTTGTCAAATCATATTGCGGAGTTTGTAAATCATTTTTTTTAGAAACTTCTAAAATTCGATCCGCATAACACTGCGACATATCATCTCCCCTAAATACCTCTCCAGAAAAATACATCTTTGGCACTTCAAGCCCTAAGACATCAATTGCATCCAAATCATTAAAAATACTAACTATGTATGATGGTTTTATAAGAATAAATAAATTGTCAATTGTCAAACACAATAAACTCTTAATTTTTTGGGATTCATATATTTTCTTACAAATTAATCCTGGAACAATTTTTCTTTTAATTTGAGGTGCTTTGATTGAAATTAAGCTTCCATCTTTAATATATGGAAGTGCATTGGTTATCTCTTCTGATAATTTTTCTGCTGATTGTTTTTCTAAAATTTTCAAGAGTCTTCTCTCTTCTTTAAGACGATTTTTTAACTTTTCGTATGCATCAAAATCTTTCCATGAAACGTTAGATGTAATTTTTTTTAACTCAATTAAATCCTTATCTAAATTTTCAAGAATTATATTCTCACCTGATGCTTCACCTAAATATAAAAAACTACCAAAACTTCTTTTAATTAATTCTTTAGTCTTCTCTAAAGTATAACTTTGTAAAAGATTAAGTACCATTCCATAGCTTGGAGTGAATTGACTTTCTAAAGCATTTGGTTTGCTTATAGCCAGTGCACTTGCTTCTTTAGCACCTTCGAATCTTGTTTGTAATGTAACAACATATCCCTTAATATCTTTACCTCTTCTTCCAGCTCTTCCTGACATTTGCAAAAATTCACTGCTAAATAATAATCTATGACCATCTTCTGTCCTTTTTGATAAAGAAGAAATAACAGTTGTTCTTGCGGGCATATTTATTCCTGCAGCAAGAGTTTCAGTTGCAAAAACAACTTTTATTAAACCTTGCTGAAATAATTCCTCAACCAATTCTTTCCATGCAGGCAATAATCCAGCATGATGAGATGCAATACCGCGTTTTAATGCCTCGCATTGAGATTTATCTTTAATTGCTTCCTGATTATTTTTAAGATAAACATCTAATTTTTGGGATATCATACTTGCTTCTGAATAACTTACTAAAGTTAAATCTTTTATATTCTCAATAGCCTTGTCACATCCTCTTCTACTAAAAATAAAATAAATAGCTGGCAACATATTTCGTTCAGCTAGTTTCGAGATCACAAAGCCAATTGAGGGAGACTTTGGTTGCATTATCCTGCCCACTTTCCCTCTTATTTTCTGCCCTTTAGGAGCTCTCCAAATCTTACAGTTTGGATGAATTCCATTACCCTTATTATTTAAAAGTGGATGAAGGCCTTTAACACTACAAAAAATAAAATCAAGTGGGACTGGTCTTTTATCACTATTAATTAGAACTGTGGGCCCATGAACTTTTTCTATCCAATTTTGCAATTGATCTGCATTGGCTATTGTTGCTGATAAAGCTATTATTTGAGTTCTAGTAGGGCAATGGATGATAGTTTCTTCCCAAACTGTACCTCTTTGGGGGTCATTCATATAATGACATTCATCAAGAATTACAGATTCTAAATTTTCTAAGGGATCATCAAATTCATCAAATTCGCCATAAAGCATGTTCCTAAAAATCTCAGTCGTCATGACTAAGATTGGTGCTTCTCTATTTATGCTTATATCTCCAGTTAAAAGACCAACTTTATTGTCACCATATTGATTAGTAAAATCTCTAAACTTTTGGTTTGATAGGGCCTTTAAAGGTGTTGTATAAAAAACTCTGCTGTCATGAGATAAGCCTCTATATATAGCAAATTCACCTATCAATGTTTTACCCGAACCTGTTGGTGCTGTTAAAACAACAGAATTTCCGCTATTAATAGCTCGTATTGCTTCTAATTGGAAATCATCTAGCGGAAAGGGGAAATATTCCTCTAAATTAAGCAATAATTGTGATTGAAGAGAGGATGAGTTAACTTCTTAATATATGATCTATATAGATATTAATAAACAAAAAATACCTTGCAAACTTTAATAGTAAATCTAAATCTTTTTAATTAAATCCACTATATTTTATTTTGCCAAAATGAAAAAAGTAAAAATTCCAAAAAATAGAATCCGTAAATTAAAAACATTTTCTTTAGGTAAAAAATCCTTCGAACTTATAAGTTCGAATTCGCAAAATAAAAAACTTATAGACTTATGCAGTAATGATTATTTTGGATTAAGTAGGGACAAGGATTTAATAAAAGCTGCTTACGAAATAAGCTTGTTAGAAGGCATTGGTTCAGGAAGCTCTAGGTTTATTACAGGTTCAAGACCAATACATAAATTATTAGAAACAGAACTTGCCAAGTGGCTTGATCAAGAGAAAGTATTACTTTTCCCAAGCGGATTTCAAGCGAATATAGCCGCCATCCAGGCTTTAGCAAACAGAAATAGTATCGTAATAGCAGATAAATTGATCCATAACTCTTTATTGGTTGGAATCAAAGCTGCTCAAGCAAAACTAGTTCGATTCTCCCACAATAATTTAAAAGATTTAGAAGATAAAATAATTAAATCTGACCCCACAAAAAATTCCATTTTAGTTGTTGTTGAATCTCTTTATAGCATGGAGGGATCAATTGCTCCGCTCAGAGAAATAACGAAAATTTGCAAAAAAAATAGAGTTCAATTATTAGTTGACGAAGCTCATGCAATTGGGATCTTGGGCCCTGAAGGCAGGGGTTTAAGTTTTAATTGTCGTTCAGATATAACTATGATTACTGGAACTTTTGGAAAAGCATTTGGAAGCGGTGGAGCTTTCATAGCTTCCAATTCAGAAATTGGGGAATATCTTATCCAAACAAGTGGGGCATTTAGGTATACAACCGCACTTGCGCCATCTTTGGCTGCTGGGGCACTAGAAGGTTTAAAAAAAATTTTAGAAAATAAAGAATGGGGTAATGATTTGTTATCTTCTGCGAATGTATGGAAAGATGAAATTATTAAAAATTTTAGTTTTCCAGTTCAGGGAGATTCTCACATTTTATCAATTATTGTTGGCCAAGAAGAGAAAGCAATTTATCTACAAAGATATCTCGAAGAAAATGGGTTTTTAGCAATTGCGATAAGACCTCCAACTGTTCCAGTGGGGCAATCAAGAATCAGAATAACAATACGAAGAAACTTAGATTTTAATCTGCTAAATAATTTCATTGCAGTATTAAAAGAGTTTAAATGAAACAAATTATTACTCAACATGGGTGGGGACTAAATAAATATTTCTGGGATGATTATAAAGTTGATTTTTTAAATAATAATTGGCATTGGCAAGATAATGAAAGGGGCTATTTTTCGACAACTAATTATCAAGCAAAATGGATTAAAAGCGAATCTAAAAGAGAAATCAGAATGACTTTATGCCATTCATTTGGTTTTCATTTAATGCCAAAAAATATTTTAAAAGAAGCAACTCATATTGTTCTTATAAATTCTTTTAATAATTTTCTTCCTTTAAGTAATAAGAGAAACTTTATTTTGAGGTCTCTAAAAAGAATGGAAACAAAAATCATAAAAGATGAACCTCAGGATATGTTGAAAGAATTTATATATAGATCATTTATGCCAAATCATATGAATAATAGTTTCAAAAATATCTTTTATAAAAGTCTAGAGAGTTTAAATAAAACTCTTCTTTTAAGCGATTTAAAAGAACTTTACATCAATAGAGATTTTCCAGTATTTTTAAGAAAAGATTGCAAAATTATTTTTATAAAATCAGAAAATGATTTGATTCTTGACAACGAATCAAATAATAACTTTTTAGATTCCTTAAATAAAACACTTGAAAGCAAGCCAATTTTAATTAAATTAGCTCAACAAGGTCATTGCTTGAATAATTTAAATTTATACGAGATGTTATGTAATACACTTAACGATTGAAATGGATAGTAAAAAGTGGAATGAGAAAATACAAAATAATTTCAATGATGCTGCATATCGGTATTTAGAACATTCAAATATTCAGAAATTTTTTGCAAAAAAGATTGTTCATCTTATCAAAGAATTAAATCCACAAAAAAAAGGTGAATGGATAGATCTAGGATCAGGACCAGGCCTATTAGCAGATGAAATAGAAAAAATTTCTTCCCAAAAAGTATCCAGAATTGATTTCAGCAAGAAAATGCTTCTTGAGAATAAATTATCTAGAAAAAAAATTTTATGGGATTTGAATAATGATTTACCTTCTGAAATAAATAACTGTTCTCTATTAACATCTAACTTTTGCATACATTGGTTAAACAACCCACAAAAGATAATAAAAAATTGGTTTAGCAAATTAACACCTGGAGGTTTTATAATCATTTCATATCCAACAAAAGATTGTTTTCCTGAATGGAAAGATACTTGTAAAAAAATTGATAGTGAATATAGTGGTCTTAATTTCCTTTGCTCTAAAGAATTATTAAAAGATTTCAAATCAACTGAAATACATTATTCAAAACAGTTTACTTATCTTGAAAATTTTGAAGATGTATATAAACTTTTTAGAAGCATTAAAAATGTAGGAGCACAATCAACAAACTGTAAACGCAAAACAGTGAAAGAGTTAAAGGAAATTCAAAAGTTTTGGCCAAAGAATTACAATAATACAGTGAACCTTTCATGGCAAATTGAGATTCAAATCATAAAGAAATTATGAGTATTCACAAAAATATTTTCAAATTTATAATTTGTGGAACAGATACTGATATTGGGAAAACTTTAATAAGCTCTTTTTTCGTTAAAGGATTAAATTCCTTTTATTGGAAACCTATTCAAAGTGGGATTGAATCGCAAACTGATAGTCAAACTGTTGAAAAACTTGCACAAGTAAGTAAAGAGAAAATAATCAAAGAAGCTTATGTTTTTACAAAACCTCTATCTCCTCATTGGGCTGCTGAAATAGATCAAAAAACTATTAACTTTAACAAGTTGAGATTGCCAAAAGTGCAAGGCTCACTAATTTTAGAAACTGCAGGTGGACTAATGGTTCCAATAACACGCAATTTTTTGCAAATAGATCAAATAAAAGAATGGAATCTTCCGGTAATACTTGTATGTAAGAGCTCACTAGGCACTCTTAACCATACCCTGCTTAGTATTGAGGCCTTAAAACGAAGAAATATTGAGATTTTAGGTTTAGTAGTCAATGGCGAAAAACACCTAGATAATCCAAAAACTCTAGTTGAATTTAGTGGTATTCCTTTAATTGCTGAATTTCCTTACATCAAAAAAATGAACTCAAAAAATTTAGATATACTATGGAATGAACTAGACATCAAGAATAAGTTGATCTCACTATTAAACTCAAAAACAATTTAAATGAAATCTTTGGATTCAAAAACTCCAAATCAAGATTGGCACCCAAATATTTGGCCACCTTTTACGCAAATCAATAACAGCAAACCGCAGATAGAAGTAACTCATGGTAAAGATGCCCTCCTATTTACTAAAAATCCTGAAAAAGAACTAATAGATGCAATTAGTAGTTGGTGGGTAACTCTTCATGGTCATAGTAACGAATATATTGCGGATGCCATTTTTGATCAATCAAAAAAACTTGAGCAAGTTATATTTGCTGATTTCTTACATCCACAGGCAAAAAAATTAGCAGAAAGACTTAGTGAATTAACAAAACTAGAAAGATTATTCTTTTCTGATAACGGTTCTACTGCAGTGGAAGTCGCCTTAAAAATTGCCTTCCAATCATGGCAAAATAGAGGAGAGACAAGAACTCAAATAGTAGCTTTTGATGGCGCCTATCATGGTGATACATTTGGCGCAATGGCTTTAGGTGAAAGAAATATTTTTAATGAGAATTTCGATAATCTTATGTTCCCAGTTAGAAGAGTCCCATGGCCTTCAACTTGGATGAACGATGAAGAAATAGAAAATAAAGAAAATAAGGCTATCCAAAAATTAGAAACTCTACTTAAAACTCCCACAGTTGCAGTAATCCTTGAGCCACTTGTTCAAGGAGCGGGAGGGATGAATATGGTTAGGCCTCAGTTTATAAAAAAAGTTTCAGAAATTATAAAAAATAATAATTCTTTGTTAATTGCCGATGAAGTATTGACTGGGTTTGGAAGATGCGGAACTCTTTTTGCTTTTCAAAAGGCAAAAATCATTCCTGATTTAATAAGTATTTCAAAAGGTTTAACTGGTGGATTTTTACCGATGGGAATAACTTTATGTAAAGAAAAAATTTTTCAATCCTTTATTGATGATTCCCCAAGAAAAACTTTTTGGCATGGACATAGTTTTACTGCTAATCCTTTAGGTTGTGCTGCAGCAAACGCTAGCCTCGATTTATTAGAAAAAGAACCACAAAAATACCTTTCATTTGAAGAAAAACATTTATCACATCTAATTAAATTTAAAAACTTACCTTATATAAAGAAGATAAGGGTATCTGGTACAATTGCTGCCTTCGATTTAGATATTGGGAACAAAAAAGGATATTTCAATAATATTGGGAAAGAAATAAAGAGTCTTGCAATGGAGCAAGGTTTATTCATTAGGCCCCTCGGGAATGTTATTTACCTCTTGCCGCCTCTCTGTATAACAGATGATCAATTGGGGAAAAGTTACTGGATAATAAGACAAATCTTAGATAATCTTTAGATAGAAGTTTAAGGTCCCTGCAGTATTGCATTTTCCACATCTTCTCTATTAATGCAGTAGGAAAATAGTCTTTTAGTTTTTTGTCCTTCACTTTCCCATAGAACACTTAAATCTTCTTGTTCAAAAATAATAGTTGCATTCCAATTTGAAAGTAACAGATACCATTTAGATGGATTATTAATATCCTTCACAGCACCTAAATCAGTTAGCCACAATTCCAATGATTGCAGTGAATTTTGATTGATAGGTTTTTTAGAGGGATTCACAGACTTTTTTAAAAAAATTATTTAATTAGCCAAAGCGGAATTGTATCTAATTCTTTTCCAGAAAAAGAAGCAATAAAAATTGAACCAATTAAGCTTATAGAAATGATGATAATTAAAAGAAACAACGAAAACAATTCTCCATTCGAAAAAGGTCTTCTATTTCCTATTAGATTTTGATTATTAGAATCGATTACTAAATTATTTAAAACGTTAGTATTATTTGTAATCTTAGAGTTTTCTTTTAGTTTGTCATCATATATTTTCCTTAAATTACTATTATTTAAATGTTCATAAGCTTCAAGAACTTCTTGAAATTTACTTTTAGCAACTTCTATTTCTAATGAAGTTGTATCGGGATGCAACTCAATAGAAAGTCTACAAAATGCCTTTCTTAATTCATGATTGGATGCATTTTCATTTACACCTAAAATTTTGTAATAGGAAGTTTCCCCTTTCAAAATGATCTTTTATTAATATTGTAATTCTAATAAATTTTTACTAAATAGAATGTATTTAATGGATGGTTAAAATTCATATTTATAACGAAATGAAAAAACAAAACATTCCAGAAGAAATTCTTTCATTCATAACTGAAGAGGAAATAAATTTATTTCAAGAGTTACAAATTAAAATTAAAGAATTAAATAATAAGACCAATCTCACAAGGTTAACTGATGGTGATGATTATTGGGTATCTCAAGTTTTTGACAGCATTTGGCCATTCAAAGCTTTCACGAATATTAATTTTGATAATAAAAAATTTTTAGATATTGGATCAGGCTGTGGCTTCCCAGGTTTAGCTTATGCAATAACTCATCCTAATTCTGAGATATACCTAGTTGATTCTCTGAAAAAGAAAACAGATGCAATAAAAATTTTAGTTGAGCAGATCAATTTCAAAAACAATATTCATGTAATCAATGATCGTGTTGAGAATTTAGCCCACCAATCGTCAATGAGGAATAATTTTAATATTGCAACAACTAGAGCGGTTAGTAATCCATCAACAGTTTCAGAATATATACTACCAATGTTAAAAAAAGAAGGGTTTGGAGTTTTATATTGTGGCAAATGGACGAATCAAGAAAGCAAAAATCTAGATAAAACTTTAGAAATATTAGAAGGTAAAGTTAAAGATAAAAAAGAGATACTATTACCAAGAAATAAAGGCACCCGAAATATTATTCTTATTCAGCCAAAGAATTTATGTCCTGAAATTTACCCAAGAAAAGTTGGCAAAGCTGAAAAAAATCCACTATGAAATTATTTTCTTGATAATCTTTTAGCATTCTTATCTCCAAACTTTTCTTTTAAATTTCTCAATTTTTTTATAACTTTTTTTGGATTTATATGACCTTCTAATACTTTCAATAATTGCCCTTCAGAAACATCTACATCTAGTAAATTCGCGTTGAATCCTGGGAACCAGTGGCTTCCATTACCGAGCAATTGATATCTAGCTCTTGCATATCCTTCCATACCCAACCAATCAATTAAATTTGAAAGCCAAAGCAGAACAGGAATATTAATATTTCCCGGAGTATATTCCCAACTTGGTAAATTTCTATTCCAATTTTGATGCCACTCTAAACCTAAGGAATTAATTGATTCCTGCCTTAATTTGTTAATTATCTTAGGCACATACTTCTCAGATTCTGATAACAACGAGACAGCTTCTAAATGCAGAGCAAAATCTGTCTCTTTTGCAACACCGACACTCAAAGTATGGACATTTTGATTTCTTAAGCAAAAAAGATCATTAAAAACTATAGGATGAAGTGGTTTACAAAATTCCAACATTTTTCTTGAGGGAGTATGAAGATGTCCCCCTTTATCAGTGGGACTAATTATGAAAACCCCGAGATCATGCTTATTGGCTAAATTAATAACCTTTGTATTTTCCTGATTAATGAAATACCAGTGCAAATTTACATAATCAAATAAGTTTGTTGATATGGCCTTTTCAATAAGTGAAGATTTTCCATGGGTTGAAAATCCAATAGATCCAATTAAATTTTCTTTTTGAAAATTCCTCAAAATATCAATGCAACCTCCATCTCGAATAGCCTGATGTAAATGTTCAGCAGTATTGATACCATGTATTGCTAACAAATCAATTTTTTTAACTTTCAATTTTTCAATGCTAGATAATACATCTCGCTCAAAAATTTCCGGATCACTATTTGGTGGAATCTTTGTTTGGATTATATTTGGTATTTTCTTAGTATTCTTAAAACACATCCCTAATTGCACCTCAGAAGTTCCATAGTACTTGGCGGTTTCTACATGACTTAAGCCATATTGTGTTGCAAGATCTAATATATTTTCTACTTTATTTTGTTCTTCGTATGAAACCTCAGAAAAATCTAATTGATCCCAACTTTTTTGAAATCTCATCCCACCTAAAGATAAAATAGGAATGTTCAGATTGGTTCGGCCAAATCTACGATATTGCATCTTTTTGAAATTAATGCTTATTCATTCTTGGTGGTTTTCCAAATGATTGAAACATATCCCTATTTAGACTATTTTCTAAATCTTCCAATTCTTCAAACTTTACCCAGTGAATGCAATCAACAGGACATGTATCTATTGCTTCTTGTACGATATTCATATTATCTCCATCTTGTCTAATAGCTCTGCTCCTACCGTAGAATTCATCAACAATAAAAGTGTTTGACGCAACGTGTACGCAATATTTGCAACCTATACATCTGGCCTCATCAACCCATACAGCTTTTTCTGCTAACTGACCACCTAAAACTGGCTCAAAGCCTGTAATCTCAATATTTTCTTGAGAATTATCAAATGGATCAATAGAATCCATGTTTTGGAATCAGCTATCCCATTTGGTTAAAACCAACTCTATAGAACCATCATTTTTATTTTTTTGTTCCACAATTTGGTAACCTTCCTGTTTTGTTTTGGAAATAATTGTTTCGTATGCATACATTTGAGTGACTTTAGATATAAATCTTTCAACTGGGATATCAGATTTCCATAAATCAAGATCAGTGACTAATTCATAAGCATTTGAATTATTATCCCATTTAAATCCAACGTTAGTATCACCTGGTAAATTCATACTGATATCAACGGCTGTAAACTTACCTCTGTAACCTTTAACAAATTTTTCTTCTTGATTAATTTGGTACCCAAGGATTTTTAAAGCCTTGATTAATGGTTCTGCTTCTTTAAGCTGAGTTTTAATAGTACTAAAATGTGACATTAGATTCGTTGTTTAATTGTTTTAAGTTTTCATTTTTATGAGAAGTGAAAGCATCAGATGTTCTATTCTTAACTGTTACTTTACCTAGAGAGTCTTCTAGATTTTTTGTAGCTTCATGGCATGAATTACCAGTGAACCCCTCAACAGTCTCCTCAACTCTTCCGTCTTGATGAATTTTAAATCTCAATGTTTTTTGAGGCATTAAATTCTAGTACTATGTACTTTTACTTTATATAGAATAACGAAAATATTTTGTTTCAGTTGGTACAAGTTACGTAATTTTAAATTTTATATTGAATATCAGATAAATTTAGTTTTTAAGTTTATGCAATAAGAGAGAAATTAACTTATTTAATTATAAAAACCTTGCATCCCCATTGAATCCAACGCAGTTTTTGCTTCTTCCATAACTGATGGCTCTTTATCGAAAAGAGCTATCTTTGTACATTCATCAACGAAATTTTCTTGAAATGCATTGTTTAATTTTTCGTACAACCTGCACAATGACCAAATGCAATTACTTCTTACACCTGACTCATTATCTATCTTTAAACTTATTAAAAGCTGTTCTGCTGCTAATTGAGCATTTTCTAAAGAAACATTTCCAATTTCAGCTAAGGAACTAGATGACCATAGCCTAACTGCAGCTACGTCATTCTTCAAAGCACTTATTAATGGCTTTAAAACAATTTGATCATCATAATTAGCTAAGCTCCATGCAGTAGCTCTTCTTACATACGCATTATCATCAGTCTCCAAAAGACTGACAAGTTTCTTGACTGCACCGGGACATGGGTTACGACCTAAAGCATATACTGCGCTCATTCTTTCAACAGGACATGGTTGATCTAGCAATGGCAACAAAAAGGGGAAAGACCTTTTATCTCTATATTCACAAAATATTCTTAAACCTTGTATTCTTTCTTCTCTATTACCTTTGAGCATTTTTAAAGCTTCATTACACTCTTGAGTTGTGTTTAAACCTTTTGAAAAAGCATCTTCATCAATTTGCTCTAAAGGATCTATTTCAATTTCTAAAGCCAATTCTCTGGCCAAAACCTCAGGATCAACTGCAATTTCAACTAGGCTTTCTTTTTTAGGATCCTTATTTTTTGTCATTTTCAAAACTAAAAATATTAATTAATGGGGGCAGGCGACATCATATCTCCTGGCAACCAAATTCTTGCGCTTACGGCAAAGAAAGCAATCCCAAAAAGAGCTACTATAGCGAAAGGCAGAATTTTTGTCTTAATAAAACTCAAAGATTCAAAATCAATTAAGTCAATAATAACCTGTTTAATATATTTTTAAAAATTTTACTTAGATAAATTTTTTATTCTTGCATTCTGTCTTAATTGACCACAAGCAGCATTTTTATCTAACCCTCTACTTTTTCGCAAGCTAACAGCTATGCCATTATTAGAAAGTCTAGATTGAAATAACTGAAGATTGTTTATTGATACTCTCTTAAATTCGACCTCATCAATTTGGTTGTACTCTATTAAATTTACGTGACATTGAAAACCTTTTAGCAAATTACTCAATTCATTAGCATGTTCCAATTTATCATTAACACCACCTAGCATTAAATATTCAAAACTAACCCTCCGACCAGTATCTTTTACAAATTGCCTAGAGTCTTGAATTATATTATTAATCTTATAGTTTTTAGCACTTGGTATTATCGTTTCTCTTATTTTTTGATTTGAAGCATGTAGGCTTATTGCTAATGTGAATTGACAATTACCTAAAATTTGAAAAGACTTTTCTGATAATTTACTCATCATTTTTGGAACAGCAACTGTGCTTACAGTTATCTTTCTCTGACCAATCTGGAAATCCTGATTTATAGATCGTATTGACAAAAGCAATTCATCAATATTCAATAATGGCTCACCCATTCCCATGAAAACAACATTAGTTACTTTTCTATTCATTTCATTTTCAATAAATAGGATTTGATCTAAAATCTCACTTGCTTTTAAAGATCTCTTCAAACCCTCCTTACCAGTTGCGCAAAATTTACAGTCCATAGGGCATCCTACTTGACTAGAGAGACATGCAGTAAGTCTTTTTTCAGTTGGGATGCCGACACACTCAATGCTTTCATTATCACCTGTAGAAAGTAATAACTTTTGAGTACCATCATTGGCCACTTTTTTTTCTTGAAAACTAAGTTCGCCCACTTTATAACCATCATCCTTTAATTTCTTTCTAAAATCTGAGGGTAAAACCTCTATTTGATCAATGCTTTTCTTTTTATTTCTGTAGTTATATATCCAGTTATATATTTGGCGACCTCTAAAAGCAGCTTGACCATAATTTAAAGCTACATTTTCTAATTCATTAATATTACATCCAAGAAGGTCTTTCAAGTTATTTTATCTTTAGTTCAAAACCACTTTCTACCATAATAGCAATCCATGTTTTAAGAAAAATTCTGTAAGAATTAGCGCCAAAAATCCAATCATAGCAATTCTTCCATTAAGTCTTTCATTATAAACATGAAACCCGTAACGGGGGGATTTTCTTTTGGGAACAATGTCTGGCTTAATCATCAATTACTAATATACGGATTTATTCTAGACACTAAACATGATAATGGATTATTTTTATTCATCAGAAAGCAGTCCCTCTTCTTGTAATCCCTCCAAAGCAGCCGGATCTGGTAATTGATCTTCAGAAAATTGATTTTCAGCGCTAGGTCTTGCAAAGGCTGCGAAATTACTGGAAGAAGGATCGATTCCATGGCGATTCCTAGTAGTCTCCAAATCTTCATCGCTAGGATCATCAAGAATAGCGGTAGAACTCACAGCAGGTGATTGTGGCATATCAACTGTATAATCTGGCCTTAAATTTTGTGCTCTTCTATATCCACCGGATTCTTCGGCAAGTATATCAGGATGGGGGCCAGCCTCTGAAGCTAATTCCTCAACAAATCCACTAAAACCAGTACCTGCAGGTATTAATCTACCGATAATAACATTTTCTTTTAGACCTCTTAACCAATCAGATTTACCTTCAATTGCAGCTTCTGTAAGAACCCTTGTAGTTTCTTGGAAAGAGGCTGCTGATATAAAGCTATCTGTATTGAGAGAGGCTTTAGTTATACCTAACAAAACTGGGGTAAATTCTGCCGGAGCACCTCCAGTAATTGCCATTGCTTGGTTTGTATCTTCCACTTGTCTCAATTCAATAAGCTCGCCAGGTAAGAGAGTGGTATCCCCTGCATCTTCTACGCGCACTTTACTTGTCATTTGTCTGACGATAACCTCTATATGTTTATCATCAATTGCAACACCCTGTGATTTATAGACGTTTTGTACTTCACTTACCATACTTCTTTGTAGTTTTGCTATGGACTCTCTAGCTGCATCTAATAAAGGTTTCTGATCCTTTAAATCGTTGAAGTAACAATCTAATAATTCATGCGGGTTAATTGGACCATCTGTTAAAATTTCTCCGCCTTTTACTTGTTGTCCATCACTAACCATTATATTTTTTCCAATTAATAATTGATATTCGTTAACAACATCATCTTCTTCAATAACCGATAAAGAAACTGATTCTTCATCATTACCTTGTTTTATCTGAACAATTCCAGATTTTTTACATAAGATTGCAGAATCTCTAGGCCTTCTCGCTTCTAATAACTCTTCAATTCGAGGTAAACCTTGCACAATATCTCCAGTTTTCTGCCTCTCAAAAACAAGTAAAGCTAAACCATCGCCCCTAAGAACTAAATCTCCGTCTTTGACATGTAACACTGAATCGGGGGAAACCATATATGGCCTGCCAAGTCTTAATGTTACTGAACTACTAGAAATTTCTTCGATTTCTCCACAAGAAGTAGACTTTTCAGATTTACTAATTGGATCACCATCAACTAAACGATCACCAATTTTAACAACTGCTTTGTTATTAATTTTAATTTTAATTTTATCTTCTTCTCTTTCAACGATTAACCTTCTAATAGGCTCATCATCAATAACATTTGGCAATTGAACCACTCCCTTTTCCTTACAAAGAATTTGAGTAGTAGCTATTACATCTCCCTCTTTAACTTTTTGATTATTTTTGACTTGTAATTCTGTATGGGTTGAACCATGACTAGAGTCGGATATAGTATCTCTTCTTACAAGAATCGATTCTAATATCACTAAATTTAATCTACTAATTGATGGATCATTTTCATCTTCAATCGCCTCAACATCAATAGTCATTTGAGGAGTCGCATTAAAGCTTTCAATGCTTAAATTTGTTCTAAGCAATTCAACTCCTTCAACAGATTTTATCAAATCACCGTCTTTATAAGTAAGTCTTTGGATAGCTTTTAAGCCCAAATGTGGTCCTTTTTCCTGCTTAATATGAGCTAATTGAGGCAATTCTGCTTGATCAGGAATATTAAATTCTTCTACCGTTCTTAATAATAAACCTCTCGTTTTATCTGTTTCTAATTTCTGAACGAATAGAATCTCTTTATTATCAATATCATCCAATATCTTTTCACCTGGATTTACTAGATGGCCTTCTTCTGTAAATCTATTTAAAACTTCATCATCATCGCACTCATGAAAAGTTCCATTTCTGACGGTTATCTCGCGGAGAATATCATTTTTCTGAGTCACCGTAACAATTCCTGATGTTTGACTAAAAATATCTTTCACAACTTCTGTTCCAGCTTCAATCCATTTCATGTCTTCGATCATTAGAAGAGATATATCTTTATTTATTTCATGCGTCTCTTGAGGAATCCAAAGCAATGTTCCCCCTTGACTAACTTCAAAACCGTTTTTAGATGATCTTGCTTTTTTGACACTTAATCCTGGAGAATATTTTACTAATCCTCCAGTTTTTGTACGAAACCTTTCATCCGTTAAGTCTGCTATGACGTCACCATTGTTAATTTTACTACCTGGAGAAGTATTTAAACGATAAGAGGTCCCATCGCTCGATTCCAAATTATATATTTGGCCTGAATGAGTTGATTCTTCAAGTAATTTAAAATTGCTCAAAGACATTGAAGTAGTAACGATCTGAACTTCCCTAGAATCTCCAACTGATTCTCTTAATCGAACCTGCCCACCATACTCACTAGATTGACTTGCCTCTGCTAGAACATCACCAGCATTTACAGATTTTTCAGATGAAACTACTGGTCTTGCATTAGGGGGTAAATTATAAACATCTCCTGCTAAAACCCACAATCTTCCTAATCTTTGAGCTTTTAAAGTAATATTTCCCTGCCTATCTGTGACTTCCTTGGGTTGAATTACTTTATCGTACCTGACTTGACCAGCCAAATCACAGATGACATCCTTTGTTGCTTTTTCAACACTCTTCTTAACTGCTCCAGCAGTAATCTGAGCAACAGTAATATCAGAACTAATTTCTTCACCATCATCTACGAATAATAGCGATCCACTGGAAACTTCAATTTTTTGAACTTTGTTTGAAGTATTTCCTTGAGGAACTATTTTCAATGTGAAATCAACTTCTGCTTGTTTAGCTTCTACACCATGAGGAGTTCTATAACCTCTAACCTTAGCTTTTGAACTAAATTCAACTCTACCTGTTATCTTTGATCTTACTACTCCACTTTCAGCGGTAGATACACCTCCAGTATGGAAAGTTCTCATTGTCAATTGAGTTCCTGGTTCTCCAATAGATTGAGCAGCAATGATTCCTACTGCCTCACCTAAGTCAACTAGATGATTATGAGCCAAAGCCCATCCGTAACATCTTCTACAAACAGATCTATTCGCTTCACATGTTAATGGAGATCGAATATTTACTTTTGTAATTGATGCAGTCTCAATTTTTTCTGACAATAAAGGATCTATTGCAGTATTTTGGGGAATAATTAAGTTATCTTCAGAATCTAAAATATCCTCGGCAGTAAGTCTACCAAGAAGCCTTGCTCCAAATTTACCATCTTCAGCTTCAACAATTATGGATCTCTCTGTTCCACAATCTTCTTCCCTAACAATTACATCTTGTGCGACATCAACTAGTCTTCGAGTCAAATAACCAGAATCCGCCGTTCTTAAGGCAGTATCTACCAAACCTTTCCTTGCTCCATAAGAAGAAATTACATATTCAGTAACGGTAAGACCTTCCCTAAAATTTGTTCTTATTGGCAGGTCAATGATTTCTCCTTGAGGATTAGCCATCAGACCTCTCATACCAACGAGTTGTCTTACCTGCGACATATTACCTCTTGCTCCTGAATTAGCCATCATCCAAACGGAATTTAGTGGATCATTTTGATTAAAGTTATTTTTAACAGCATCCACTAGTCTCTCATTAGTTTCAGTCCATGTATCAATAACTTTTGTATGTCTTTCAACTTCTGTAATTTCACCAAGTCTATAGCATTCTTCTGTAGCCGATATTTGTTCTTCAGCCTGTCCTATCAAATCTTGTTTAGCTTCAGGAACTTTTAAATCATCTACTGAGATAGATACCGCAGCTTGAGTAGCATATTTAAATCCTAAATCCTTTAAATTATCAGCCATGGCAGCTGTGACAGCAGTACCATGAGTTTTATACGCCCAAGAAACTAAATTTTTCAAGGCTTTTTTATCAACTACTTTATTCTTGAATGATGGTGGCGTTTTAGCTAAAGCAGGCATCTTAACTGGAGTATTCTTTTTTGAGTTTTTAGTGGATTTACGAACTCTGGAGCTTTTTTTAGGTTTAGATGATGTCATGATTTTTAAATGAATGAAAAATAGTTTTTTAAAGATTACGTTTTAGATACAGAATCAATGATGGTATAGTTCATAACCACTCTTCCTACTGTTGTCAAAACAAATCTACTTATTAACTTATTTTGAGTGTCAAATCTGTCTCTTCTGAAATTCCAGATTTCTAATTTTGTGCCATCTTCTAGCTCTTCTATTTTAAGTGGGTTACTCATTTGCTCTTCGTCTTCAACTTCTCCATTAAATCTAACCCATACCCATTCATGTAAGCTAAGTCTTTTATCTTCAAAAGCAAAAATGACATCTTCTAGTGAAGCAAAAGTAGTCTTATTATCTCCAAAATCAGGTTTTTGATAATTCGGTTGCAAAGCAGTCAGATAATAAGACCCCAAAACCATATCTTGAGATGGAGTAACAATTGGTTCCCCAGTAGCGGGAGAAAGAATATTGTTACTAGCTAACATAAGCATGCGAGCTTCAGTTTGTGCTTCTAAAGCTAATGGCACATGAACTGCCATTTGATCTCCATCAAAGTCAGCATTAAATGCTGGACAAACTAAAGGATGAAGTTGTATTGCTCTTCCCCCAACTAATTTTGGTTCAAAAGCTTGAATTCCTAACCTATGCAATGTAGGTGCTCTATTTAAAAGGATTGGATGACCTTCTATAACTTCCTGAAGTACCTGCATAACTTCATCATCAGCTTTTTGAATTAATTTTTTTGCGGCTTTAATATTATTCACAATATTTTGACGTATTAACCTATGAATTACAAAAGGCTGGAAGAGCTCAATAGCCATTTCCTTTGGGAGGCCACACTGATGCATTTTCAATTTTGGGCCGACTACAATTACAGATCTGCCTGAATAGTCAACACGTTTACCGAGCAAATTTTGTCTAAATCTTCCTTGTTTCCCTTCGATGATATCGCTAAGTGATTTAAGAGCTCTATTATTTGCTCCAACAACAGTTCTCCCTCTCCTTCCATTATCTATGAGAGCATCAACCGCCTCTTGAAGCATTCTTTTTTCATTTCTTACGATTATCTCAGGAGCTAAAATTTCTTGAAGCCTAGCTAGTCTATTATTTCTATTTATTACTCTTCTATAGAGATCATTTAAATCTGAAGTTGCAAATCTTCCTCCATCAAGCTGAACCATAGGTCTAAGATCTGGAGGTATAACAGGAATTGCATCTAAGACCATCCATTCTGGTTTCGCATTAGTTGCAATGAAATTATCAATTACTCTTATTCTTTTAATTAGTTTTGCTCTTTTCTGACCCTTACTTTGCGTAATTTCTTCTCTAAGCTCTTCAGCAACTTGATTAAGATCAAGGTCCTCTAGTAATTGCTTTAGGGCCTCAGCACCAATCCCAACTAAGGGTTCATTTTCAATTGTTGAATCTTCAGCATAGATTTCATCTTCTATTTCCAGCCATTCATCCTCAGTAAGTAATTGCTTATATTTAAGTTCTTTATGATCCCCTGGGTCTAAGACAACATAACAATTAAAATAAACTATTTGCTCCACATCTCTAAGTGGGATATCCAGAAGGATTGCAACGTAACTAGGAATCCCTTTCAAATACCAAACATGTGAAACTGGTGCAGCAAGTTTTATATAACCCATCCTATGTCTTCTAACCCTACTTTCAGTTACTTCTACACCACATCTCTCGCAGACAATTCCTCGATGTCGAACTCTTTTATACTTTCCACAATGACATTCCCAATCTTTAGACGGCCCAAAAATCTTCTCACAAAACAATCCATCCATTTCTGGTTTAAGCGTTCTGTAATTAATAGTTTCAGGTTTCGTAACTTCACCCACAACTTGACCATTAGGTAATGTCCTCTGTCCCCAATCCATTATTCTTTGTGGAGAGGCTATTGAAATTTTGACGTAATCAAAGTGATTTTCAGTTCTTAGGTTGCTGTTTGTCATTTTTGGGAAATTTAAATTAAAAGTTTTTAATTAAGTATTTAATCTTCCTCGTACTCAGAGGTTCCTAGTGATTCGTAAGTAGGTCTTGATGGAGTATTCCTTTTCGGATTAATGTCTTGCATTAAATCCACCTCTTTTCCTTCATCTGTATACACCCCAATATCTAGACCTAAAGATTGTAATTCTCTCATAAGAACTTTAAATGATTCAGGAGTGCCAGGTCTAGGGATTGGTTTACCTTTTACGATTGCATTGAGTGCTTCATTCCTTCCTTGCATGTCATCAGATTTAACTGTTAATAATTCTTGAAGTGTATAAGCTGCTCCATAAGCTTCAAGGGCCCATACTTCCATTTCTCCAAGCCTTTGTCCACCTTGTTGAGCTTTACCACCCAATGGTTGTTGAGTAACCAAAGAGTAAGGACCAGTAGACCTAGCATGAATTTTGTCATCCACCAAATGTACCAGTTTAAGAAAGTGAGAATATCCCACTGCGACAGGCTGATCAAAAGGTTCCCCAGTTCTGCCATCTTTTAGTAATAATTTTCCCGGATCTTTAGGATTGTAAACCCATGATTTGCCGGGCTGTTTTGAAGCCTCTTCTAAAAATGCTTGTACAGTCTGATGTGATTTTTCAGCGCCATACATTTCATCAAATGGGACAACTTTGACCCTGCAATTTAAGTTAGAGGCTGCCCAGCCCATCAATAATTCAAAAACTTGACCTACATTCATCCTACTTGGAACTCCTAAAGGATTAAGAACTATGTCCACAGGGGTTCCATCAGGTAAATAGGGCATATCTTCTCTTGGTAAAATTCTGCTAATAATTCCTTTATTTCCATGCCTCCCAGCCATTTTGTCACCTACTTGAATTTTCCTTCTCTGAGCCACATAGACTCTAACAACCATATTGGCTCCTGGAGGTAATTCATCACCTTGTTCTCTAGTATAAATTCGAACATCCAAAACCCTTCCCTTTTCAGTTTTAGGAACCCTGAGGGAATTATCTCTCACATCTCGAGCCTTTTCACCGAAAATAGCTCTTAAAAGTTTTTCTTCAGGTGGTTGGTCTGATTCCCCTTTTGGAGTCACTTTCCCTACAAGAATATCTCCACTCTCGACAAACGCACCAATCCTAATAATTCCCATTTCATCAAGATTATTCAAGCTTTCTTCCGAGATATTGGGAATCTCTCTTGTGATTTCTTCAGGTCCTAGCTTCGTTTGTCTTGCTTCAATTTCATATTTTTCAATATGTACTGAGGTATATAAATCATCAGTTACCATCCTCTCACTCACAAGTATGGCATCTTCATAGTTGTATCCCTCCCATGGCATGTAAGCAATTAAAACATTTTGGCCAAGGGCTATTTCACCTCCTTCACATGCCGAGCCATCTGCTAAAACCTGTCCAGATATAACTTTATCTCCAATGTTCACTATAGGTCTTTGGTTGAGGCAGGTATCTTGATTTGATCTTTGATATTTCTGGAGATAGTGAAAATGTTCATTACCATGCTCATCTTTAACGACAATCTCATTAGCGTCTACATAAGATACAGTTCCATTTACTTTCGTTATTGGAACCATTCCCGAATCTCTAGCAACTTGAGATTCTAAACCTGTACCCACTAAAGGACGTTCTGGCCTTAACAATGGAACGGCTTGGCGTTGCATATTTGATCCCATGAGAGCTCTATTAGCATCATCATGTTCCAAGAAAGGAATAAGTGAAGTAGCAACTGAAATTACCTGAACCGGAGAAAGCTGAACGTAATCAACTTGATGAGGAGGGACTTTTTCAAAATCCTGTCTATATCTTACTGGTATTAGATTTGCGATTATATTACCATCCTTGTCAGTCGCGACGTCTCCAGGGGCAACCCTACACTCATCTTCTAAATCAGCAGAAAGATAAACCGGATTACCTTCTTTATTAACCTTGCCGTTATTAACTTCCCAAAAAGGTGTTTCAATAAAACCGTACTCATTAACTCTTGCGTGGGTAGCTAAAGAATTTATAAGTCCTGCATTAGGACCTTCAGGAGTCTCGATAGGACATAATCTTCCGTAATGTGAAGGGTGAATATCTCTTACCGCAAAGCCTGCTCTTTCTCGAGTTAAACCCCCTGGACCTAATGCTGAGATTCTTCTCTTGTGTGTTAATTCAGCTAGAGGATTAGTTTGATCCATGAACTGACTTAATTGACTGGAGCCAAAAAATTCCTTTATGGCCGCAACCAAAGGCTTGGGATTGACTAGTTGAGCGGGAGTTAAAGAATCTGTTTCTCCTACAGTCATTCTTTCCTTGATTATCCTCTCTAAACGATTAAGTCCAACCCTTACTTGATTCTGAAGAAGTTCTCCTACAGATCTAACCCTTCGATTACCGAGATGGTCAATATCATCCAAACTCGCGCCGCCAATATCCAATTCAAGGTTAATTAAATAATCAATGGTAGAAAGAACATCTTCATGGGTAAGTGTTCTCACATCATCTGGGACGGTAAGTCTCAATTTTTTATTTATTTTATATCTACCAACTCTTCCCAAATCATATCTTTTGGGATCAAAGAATCTACTTTGTAATAGCTGTTGTCCGCCAGAAACAGAGGGTGGTTCACCAGGACGTAACTTTTTGTATAGCTCAAGTAATGCCTGATCTTCTGAATTAATACCCTCGTCATTAGCTGACTCAATTGAGCTTTGATAAAACTCAGGATGTCTAAGTTTATCAACCACATCATTATCTGAAAGACCCATCGCTCTCATAAGAACATGAGCATTAATTTTTCTAGTTTTATCAACTCGCACATAAAGTAAATTATTTTTGTCAGTCTCGAATTTTAACCATGCTCCTCTATTAGGGATAACGCTTGCGTTGTAAGTTCTTCGACCATTTTTATCAAGTTCATCTTTGAAATATACACCAGGACTTCTAACAATTTGATTAACAATAACTCTTTCAGCACCATTAATAATGAAAGTTCCTCTTTCAGTCATTAATGGTAGTTCGCCAATAAATACTTCTTGTTCTTTAATTTCCCCTGTTTCTTTATTTATTAACCTGCAAGTTACATACATCTGGGATGCAAATGTAGCATCTCTTCTTTTGGCTTCCTCAACATCATGTCTAGGTCTTTTTAACCTGTACTCTTCACCAATAAAGTGTAATTCTAATTTACCTGTGTAATCAGAAATGGGGGAAAAATTTTGTAATTCTTCTATTAAACCCTTTTCCAAAAACCATTTAAAGCTTGCTCTTTGTACTTCAACTAAATCTGGTAGATAAGTAGCTGTTTTTGCTACCTGTAAAGCGCTACTGCTCATCCAAGAAAACCTGCGATTTTGTGAGATTTAATATTTACTTTTAATCTACTCAATAATTAGTTCTTTAACTTTTCACTTAAAATGAGATCAGCAATTAAATCTCGATTTCAACAAAAAACAATCTAATAAAGAAGAATTAAATTTTGTTTAATGCTGATAAATAATTAACTGTGTTTGTTAAAGTCAAAAAATTAAGAAAAATTTCCAGTAATTCCTAATACTAACAGCTGCTGTGTCAACTTAACAAGTCAAATTTAAACAAATCTTCAGCATTCTTACATGACTCTTTCGCAATTGTGGTTAATTCAGTAGATCTTAAATCTGCCATAAAATTGGCAACATTTTCAACAAACGCAGGTTCATTTCTTTTCCCCCTATGAGGAACAGGAGCTAAAAATGGTGAGTCAGTTTCAATTAAGTATTTATCATTTGGGACTATTTTGGCACACTCATGAATTTCATTTGCTTTTGGGAAAGTGACTATACCGCTAAAACTTATGTAAAATCCAAGATTCAAGAATTGCTCCATTTCTTTTGGTGTTCCTGTCCAACAATGAAGTACGCCATGAGGACATTTTCCTTGTTTAGAGAGATAACTACATATCTCAATCATTTCATTTGCAGCATCTCTGCAGTGGATAATTACGGGCAATTGAAGTTCATAAGCTAACTCCATTTGCGGAATAAGTGCTTCAATCTGCTGAGTTTTATTTTCATTTTTAAAAAAATCCAAGCCTAATTCCCCAATAGCTACAACTCGTCTATCTTCTAGAGCTGATTTTCTTAGAAGAGATTTTGAACTTTGTTCCCATTTTTTTGCTTCTAGCGGATGCAAACCAACTGAATAATAAATTTCATTATATTTATGGGATATTTTTTTCAACTTTGGAATTTCTGTTAATTCACAACAAGCATGAACTAATTTTTTTACACCTCTTGAACGCAATCTTAAAACAACATCTTCAAGATCTTTCTCAAAATTTTCAAATATTAAATGACAGTGAGAGTCTATGAGATCTATATCGCTCATAATTATGATCTGTCTTTTTACTTAGTGGTTAGAGTAGTTTTTACAAAATTGTTGATTTTCGATTTTTTATTAGCACCATTGTTCTTGTGAAGAACATTTTTTTTAACTGCTTTATCAATTAAGCTAAAAGCTTTATTAAGACTTGTTTTAACTAAATTTTTATTATCCTCACTAGGATTTTTTTTATATTTTACGCAGTTCTCTAAAGTTTTTTTGGTTAAAGTCCTAACAGTAGATTTATATGACTTATTTATTAAACGATTTCTTTCGGCAATTTGTATTCTCTTTTTTGCTGATTTGTTATTGGCCACAGAGGGTGCGTAAATAGAAGATCTTCATCATAACAAAAAACTCGTCTACTAATCAATCATATATAATTTAAAAGATAATAAATTAGGTCTTGAGCCTTTCTATTTGAAAAAAATTAAGCAAATGAAGATCATAAATAATAAAAGAGAAGCTATTGAAGAATTAAAAAGGATTTCTACTCGAACTAATTCAGATAACAATAATAAAATAAATACAATTGTTGAGGAAATTCTTCAAGAGGTAAGAATTTCTGGAGATGTAGCGGTAAAAAAATATACAAAAAAATTTGATGGTTTTGACCCTGACCCTATGCAAGTGAGTACGGATGAAATAAAAAATGCATGGGATGAAATCGATAACAATTTGAGGAACTCACTTGTGGTGGCTCATAAAAGAATTCAAAAATTCCATGAAAAAGAAATTCCTCAATCTTTCACTATAAAAGGTGAATATGGTGATACCGTGCAAAGAAGATGGAGACCAGTTAAAAATGCAGGTATTTATATTCCAGGAGGTAGAGCTGCTTATCCAAGTACAGTATTGATGAATGCAATACCTGCAAAAGTAGCAGGAGTAGAAGAAATTATAATGGTATCTCCTGGCAATAAAGAAGGGGAAATAAACAAAACTGTTTTAGCTGCAGCTCACTTATCAGGGATCAATAAAGTATTTAGAATTGGAGGAGCTCAAGCAATTGGTGCTTTAGCATTCGGCACAAATCAAATCAATAAAGTTGATGTTATTTCAGGTCCAGGGAATATATATGTTACAACTGCGAAAAAACTCATATATGGCTCTACAGGAATTGATTCTTTAGCTGGTCCAAGTGAAATATTAATCATTGCAGATGAAACAGCTCAAAGCACTCATATAGCATCTGATCTACTAGCGCAAGCAGAACATGATCCTTTAGCTTCATCAATACTTCTAACTACATCAAAGAACCAGGCAAAAGAAGTTTTAGAAGAAATTTATAAAAAAATAGATGATCATCCAAGAAAAGAAATTTGCATGCAATCAATAAAAAATTGGGGTTTAATTGTGATTTGCGATAATTACCAATCATGTGTTGAACTAAGCAATAACTTTGCTCCTGAACATCTAGAAATTCTTACTAAAGATTCAAAAAAAATTCTTGCAGGTATAGAAAATGCAGGAGCGATATTTTTAGGGAAATGGACACCAGAAGCTGTTGGAGATTATCTTGCTGGACCAAATCATACTTTACCCACGTCAGGAAATTCTAGATTCAGCGGTTCTTTGGGGGTTGAAACTTTTATGAAAAATACTTCAATAATAGAATTTAATGAAGAAAGTTTAAAAGTTAATAGCCTTGATATTATTAATCTTGCCAAAAGTGAGGGCTTACATAGCCACGCCAACTCTGTTGAAATAAGATTTGAAGACTAACTTGCTCTTGAGGGTGAGTAAACCACTGCAATATTCTCTTCAATTTTACCAACTAATACTTTGTCTGTAAGATCAACGAATAATCCATTTTCTAATACGCCTGGAATATTATTAATCTTCATTTCAATGTCTTTTGGATTCTTAATACCATCTTTAAATAATACATCTAGGATAAGGTTGCCTTGGTCAGTAACAACTGGTCCCGCTTTTTTAGTAGCCATTCTTAAAGAAGAACTGCCATTCATTTCTGAAATGGCTTCCTTAACTTGCTTCCAAGCATTTGGAAGAACCTCTACAGGTAAAGGGAAAGATTGATTTAGATTTTTTACAAGTTTAGTTTCATCAACAACAATCAACAATTGATTAGCTTTAGATGCCACTAACTTTTCTCTGACATGGCATGCTCCTCCTCCTTTTATTAATTGAAATCCTGGATCAACTTCATCTGCCCCATCAATAGCTAAATCAATTTGTGATACGGAAGCTAAATCGATAAGTGGGATACCCAGTTCAAGCGCTAAGACTTCTGATTGAAAAGAAGTTGCAACACCTTTTATGTTTAGAAGTTTTCCAGAACGTATTTCATCCGCAAGGCTTTTTATCATTAACGCAGCTGTAGATCCAGAACCTAATCCGAGAATCATGTCACTCTTTACTTCCCCTATTGCTGCATCAGCAACTACTTGTTTCATTTGAGTTTGTAAATCCAAAATCTTTTTCTCTAATAGTTATAGATTATTAAATTTCAATGGGTGCTTTATGTCAAACCTGGAAGAGGTTCTGGTTTGATGTTTATCTGTATCTCTTTATTATCTCTCAAAATATTTAAAAGGAATTCTTTTCCTATCTGAGCTTTTTCTACTTGATCCAGTAAAGTTTTAGGTTCTTTTATAGAGATATTTTCAGCTGCTATTACTAAATCGCCTCTTCTTAAACCAGCTTTTTCAGCGGGGCTGTTAGGTATTATTGATTGAATTAGAGCTCCATTTTTTTCAGGTAATTGAACTAACGAATTAGGATCTCGATTATGTTCTTTAGCAATCCTAGGATTTAAAGAAATTAATTGTACTCCTAAATATGGATGAATTACTTCTCCATTTTTAAGAAGTTGATCAGAAACACTTTTAGCTAGATTGATGGGAATCGCAAAACCTAGACCAGCTCCAGGGCCACTTCTTACTAATGTATTAATTCCTATTACCTCACCATTTGAATTTATGAGTGGTCCCCCAGAATTTCCTGGATTTATTGCTGCATCAGTCTGAATAAGATCCAGCCTTTTATCTGAAAATCCTAAACTATTAATATCTCTATGCAGGCTACTAACAATTCCTAAGGTAACTGTTTTTTCAAGACCATAGGGAGTACCAAGAGCTATTGCCCAATCCCCAACTTCAAGATCTTCAGAATTTCCAAGTGGAGCAAAACCAGAATAAGCATCTTTATCAATTTTTACTAAAGCAAGATCAGTTACTGTATCTGTGCCCAAAACTTCACCATCACAAATAGATCCATCTGCCAAAGTAACTGAAACATTATCAACTCTTTCTACAACATGAGCATTTGTAAGAACCAAACCATTCTCATTAATGATAACCCCAGAGCCTTGTCCTCTCTCCCTTTCAGGAGTAATACCTTGCTCGCCAAGTAAATCCCTCAATAAAGGGTCAAGTAAAGTAGGATCAAATTGTTGCCTTTCTACCAAGCGCTCAGTATCAATTTTTACAACTGCAGGGCCAATATCTTTAACTGCGGATGATACGAAATTATGACTTTCAACAGAAGTTACAGCTAAAACTTCAGCACCTTGGAAGAAATTGAGTATGCAAAAACAAATAATGATGAATATTCGGATTAAATTATTAAATTTAATCTTGAGATACTTCATTTGATTAATAGTTTTTGAGTTTATTTAATAAATCTAATTGAAGAAAGAGATTATTGTTGTTTTTTTGTTTACATCCATAAAATGCAAATTTTTAAATTTTTCTATAGAAAAAACTTCTTAATGTGTGAAAATAAATTTTAAATAAATTTAAAAATAAATTTGAATAAAGAAAACAAAAGTAAACTAGAAGCTTTATTGGAAAAAGTTGCTAATGAGCGGGATTTAGAAATCTGCGGTTTAAATATACAAACTAATCAAAATCCAATTGTTATTGAAATAACTATAAGAAAAACTGATGGGGATGACATTTCCTTAGATGATTGTGCGCTATTTAATACCCCAGCATCTGACGAAATAGAAAAATCAAATCTTTTAAATTGTTCATATGTCTTAGAAATTAGTAGTCAAGGGGTCAGTGATGAACTAACCTCAGAAAGAGACTTCAAAACTTTTAAAGGTTTTCCAGTTAATGTTGAGTTAAACCAAAAGAATTCAAAAATAAAATTTATGAATGGTTTACTTTATGAAAAGTCTAAAGATTATTTAGCCATTAACATAAAAGGTAAGATTAAAAAAATCCCTTTTGATGAAGTACTAAGAATTAGTCTTTGTACAATAAAAGATTAATTATTTTCAACCATTATTCAAATCCCCATCATAGATGGCATTAGTTATTCTCCCAGGTTTAAACAATCTCATTGAAGACATTAGTGAGGAAAAAAAGTTACCTCCTAATATCGTGGAATTAGCCTTACGCGAAGCTTTATTAAAAGGATACGAAAAATATAGAAAAACTTTTTACATTGGAGTTAACCAAGATCCATTTGATGAAGAATATTTCAGTAATTTTGATGTTGGACTAGATCTAGATGAAGAAGGTTATAGAATATTATCGAGTAAGATAATTGTTGAAGAAGTTGAGAGCGAAGATCATCAAATATCTCTTGTAGAAGTTAAACAAGTAGCTGATGATGCGCAAATAGGCGACACAGTTGTTTTAGATGTAACTCCAGAAAAAGAGGATTTTGGGCGAATGGCTGCTTCAACAACAAAGCAAGTTTTAGCCCAAAAATTAAGAGATCAACAACGAAAAATGATCCAAGAAGAATTTGCGGATTTGGAAGATCCTGTTTTAACTGCAAGAGTTATAAGATTTGAAAGACAATCAGTAATTATGGGAGTTAGTTCGGGTATTGGTAGACCTGAAGTAGAGGCCGAACTTCCCAAGAGAGATCAATTACCAAATGATAATTATAGAGCAAATGCAACTTTCAAAGTATTTTTGAAGGAAGTTAGCGAAATTGCAAGAAAAGGTCCACAACTTTTTGTAAGTAGAGCAAATGCTGGTTTAGTGGTTTATTTATTTGAAAATGAAGTCCCGGAAATTCAAGAAGGCACAGTGAAAATTGTTGCTGTTTCAAGAGAAGCCAACCCTCCTTCAAGAGCTGTTGGACCAAGAACAAAAGTAGCTGTTGATAGTGTCGAAGAAGAAGTGGACCCTGTAGGTGCCTGTATTGGAGCTAGAGGAGCAAGAATTCAACAAGTAGTAAATGAATTAAGAGGAGAAAAAATTGATGTTATTAAATGGTCATCTAATCCAATACAGTATATTTTAAACTCTTTAAGTCCTGCGAAAGTCGATCAAGTAAGACTTGTAGACCCAGCAGGGCAACATGCGCACGTACTAGTTCCACCTGATCAATTAAGTCTCGCAATTGGTAGAGAAGGTCAAAATGTAAGACTTGCCGCAAGGTTAACTGGTTGGAAGATTGACGTTAAAAACTCACATGAATATGATCAGGAAGCAGAAGATGCTGCAGTCTCTGAATTAATCATTCAAAGGGAAGATGAAGAGAATCTCCAGAGAGAAGCTGAACTAAGATTAGAAGCAGAACAAGCTGAGCGTGCGGCAGAGGATGCAAGATTAAGAGAGCTTTATCCCCTTCCCGAAGATGAAGAAGAATATGGAGAAGAACAATACGAAGGAGAAGAATTCACAGATAATGATCCATTAGAGACTGTTCAAGATACTGAGATATCTAGCAAAGAGGAGAAAAAACGGTGACACAACAAATCCCTGTTTTGCGTGTATGCATTTCATGTAGAAAAACATATGACCGGAAAGATCTTTTAAAGATTACTAAAGATTATAAGCAAGGCATCATGCTTCAAAAGGGAATGGGGAGATCAGCTTACATTTGCAAGTCAAAAAAATGCTACTCAGATTCCAAGATCAAAAAAAAGCTTCAAAAAGCTTTAAAAACATTTTTAGAGCCTGAATTTGTTGAAATTTTTGAAAAAGAAATTACAAGCTACAATAACTATCCCCATTAAGGGAATATAATTAAATTAAATCCTCTTCAATTTCAAAAGAGTACAAATCAGATTAAATGACTATCAGCGATAAAATCAGAATTTATGAACTTTCCAGAGACTTAAATCTGGAAAATAAAGATATATTGGATGCCGCTCAAAAACTTTCAATTTCGGTAAAAAGCCACAGCAGTTCAATTAGTGCAGAGGAAGCAAAAAAAATAAAAAATCTTATTAATAAAAAAAATTCAGATAAAAAAATTCTTTCTATTAAAAAACCTTCGATTAAAAAAGAAAATTATAAACAAAACAAAGAAAATGAATCTTCAGTTATCTCTTCTATGAAAGGGAAACCTCTTGAAGACAATTCAAAAAAAAAGCCATTGTTGATTAAACCTCTTAATAAACCTGAGAGTCAAAAAACAATTTCAAATAAACCTACAATTCTCAATAAACCCACAAATACCAACAGTTCACAATCTCGAGCAAATCTTACAAATAAAAATATAAATAGTAAACCTTCACAGAAGATAAACCAAGATAAAAAAACTTTTGTAAATAACACAACCCAACCTATCAAAAGTCCGGCAAAACCACCTATTCAACTAATTGCAAAGCCTAAAAATATAAATAATAATGTTAAATCTAATGAATCTTCCCAGAACATCTCAAGTGCAGGGGATAAAAGACGACTATCAAATAAACCTGATCAAAATACGAACCAACCTACAACAAAAAATTTTAATAATAGAATGAAAACCCCTGAGCTAGTAGGAGCTCCAATAAGAAGAGAAGATCCAAAAATAAATCCTAATAAGCAAAATAACAATAAGCAAAACATTGCTTTTAAACAAACTGTCTCAAACAGACCTAGTTCTCCCAATAGACCTAGTTCTCCCAATAG
>CACAXR010000009.1 GCA_902536555.1 uncultured Prochlorococcus sp.
ATTTTAAGTCTTTTATCAACAGGAATCGCAATTAGTTTACCTCCATTAGTAATAGGAATTTTTAACAACAATACTTCTAAATTTTTTATAAAGATTTTTGCATTTTTATTACGTTTAATACCTACACCTGTAATACTTCTAACTCTATTAACTTTTAATTATCCTTCTGTATCTTTAGCAGCTTTAACATTAGGTCTTCACAACGCTGGCATTACAAGCAAATTACTTTTTACAAATCTAGATAGCCAAGACAAGAGAAATTATATTGCAATGAAATCTTTAGGAATCTCAAAAAAGACTAGTTGGGTTATAGGTTTATTTTCTGAACAAGCAAAAAGTTACTTAGCATATTGCGCTTATAGATCTGACATCATTATTAGAGAAACTGCAATTGTTGGGGTTATTGGAAGTGTTGGTCTAGGCTGGCAATTGCAAGAATCACTAAGTTCCTTCGCATGGCGAGAAGTTACCATGGTTTTGATAGCTTATAGCTCCGTAGCAATAGTTGGCGAATTAATAAATGGTAAAATCAAAAATAGTTTAACTTGATTTCTAAGGATAATTTTTGAATCAAGTAATTATTTTTTCCGGTTATAGTGATTAGTTTATCAAAACAGCTAGTTGTAATTGGAGACAGCTCAGTTTATGGATGGGGAGATAATGAAGGAGGCGGATGGTGTGAGAGGCTTAAAAAAGACTGGTGCAATAACCAAAATGGGCCAGTAATTTATCAACTTGGAGTAAGGGGAGATGGGATAGAAAAAGTTTCATCTAGATGGGAAAAAGAATGGTCATCCAGAGGAGAAACGAGAAGAAATAAACCTAAAGCAATTTTACTAAATGTTGGTCTTAATGACACTGCCGCAATTGGTCAGAAAAATGGAAGACATCAATTAGATATAGATGGATTTGAATATGGATTAGAGAGACTAATTAATGAAATGAACTCTCAAACAAATGTCTTTGTTATTGGTCTGACACCTGTTGACGAAAGCAAAATGCCGTTCGCAGGATGTCTATGGTACTCAAATGATTTTTGTAATTCTTATGAAAGGAGAATGGAGGAAGTATGCCTCAATCAGAATGTCCCATTTCTGCCTACTTTTAGAGAAATGTACTCTGATAAAAGGAGTAAAAATTGGATTACTCATGACGGAATTCATCTAAATTCCGAAGGTCATTTCTGGCTTTTCCAAAGACTTAAGAGCTGGGAGATTCTCACAAAATGGAGGGAATCCTAGGTCTTTCCAAATATTTTTAATTTAAAAAATATTAATATAAAATAAGAGCAAAGATAGCAAAAACAGAAGCAATACTTGTCTGAATAGAATTTACCAATTCATTACTTAATTTATATTTTTTTTGAAATTTAGCACCAATAATACTTTCAGAAAGTGTTGCCAAGAATCCAGAAACTATAACAACTATAAAATGATATTTTGTAGAAATAATTGATAGGCGAAGCATTATGAAAGCCATAAATATTGATCCCAAAACACTAGCTAAAGTTCCCTCTACACTTATTCCTCCTTCAGTTCCTCTCTCAACCTTTTTAAGTGATGTAATTAAATATGTGTCTTTACCAAATCTTTTTCCAATTTCGCTACCAAAAGTATCAGCCAACTTTGCAGCAAAACTTGCAGCAAAACCCACTTTAAACATAACTATGTTGGCAGCATTAAATTTGGTCATAATGGCAAGAAATAATCCTGTTGCTGCAGAGCCCCATACATTCTCAGGGCCTCTCCTCCCTCCTCTTTTTTCAGCAATTCCTTGTTGTTTTTTAAATTTATAACCAATTTTAGTTACGAGAGATCCAAATAATAAATAAAACACAACAGACATCCAACCCTGCCATGACAAACATCCCCATAAAATTGTGCCTAAAATGCCTGCACTTATCCAACCGCCTTTTGTCATCAAAGGAATCTTGCAGAAAAGATAAATCAAAATAAAATTAATGCAAAAACCTATAAAAAATTGATTGATGATCAAACTCATTTTTACCTAATTGATTTGAAATCAATTCTCCATTGATTTAGTATTGATGATGCATTAATACTAGCCGTTGAGGTTCTTAAAATAGTATCAGAAAGTTTAACAAAGGAAATATTATTTTTTTTAAAAAAATCAATTTCTTTGGAGGACCAACCTCCTTCTGGGCCAATTACATTCCAAAAAATACCTCCTTTTTGACTTACAAATTCTTGCTGTTTTCTTAACCATTGATTTAAGTCATATAGTGATTCTTCTCTAGTTATAGAAATTGAAACTCTTTCTTGATTATTTCTACTTTTTAGCCATTCAATAATATCCATACCATTTAAAATAGATGGTTTCCATAATCTCTCACTTTGCTCAACTGCTTCTTTGATAATTGAATTCCATCTCAAAAGTTTTCTCGAAAAATTTAAATTTTTGTTTACCTGTCTTTCTGAAAATAATGGCTGTATAAAATCAATTCCTATTTCAGTACACATTTTTAAAATATCCTCAAAACCACTTTTTGGTATAACAACAGCTATTCCTAATAAGTAAATTTCTTGTTCCTGAAATAAGTAAGGTTTTTTTGATTGAATTATTTCTAAACAATCATTTTTAACTTTTATAGCTTTCCATAATGAACCCACTCCATTAGCTATAAATATTTCCTTACCATTTTTTATCCTCATTACTTTATTTATATAATGAGCCTCTTCTTTAAAAAGTTCTAAATTATTGTTCTTAATATTTTCAATTCTTTCATGGGAAATAATTAATCTTGTAAAGTCTTCCATCTAAAACACTCAATCTTTGAAAACTAAATCTTCATGTTCTTCAATTATCCAATCGTTATTTTCACCCCCAATAATTAACTCTTCAATTTTTACATAATTATTTGATATCTCATTCAAAGAATTAATTAATATATCTATTGAAATGGAGTCTGAAGTTCCAAAATCAACCCAACATCTACCCCACAGGTTTTGATATTCCATAACTCCTAAATTATGCATTAAGGCTGGAAGAGATGCATTTTTTTGGTCATTATCGTAGGACATCCAACTTAGATCGGAACCCTCTTCATGAGTTTGCAAATTTTCAGAATTAAATCCACCTAACCTTCCTAAAACGTACCAACTATCAAAAACACCATCTAAATAATTTTTTTCATCTTGAGTTGGAGATTCTGAAAACTTTATCCATATCCAACAATTAAAAGGATCAACTTCTCTAAAAATAATATTCATACTGACTAATAGCTTTTTAGATCTATAGCTATTATAAGTAAGTTATTACTAGATTAAAATTCATACCCAAAACTTAATTAATAATGCTTGATTTAAAAGAAATATCTTATCAACCTCAAACTGGTGAAAGAAAAATAATAGACAATTTAAACTTAAAAGTACATGAAAATGAAATCATTTTAATTTGCGGCAATAGTGGTTCCGGGAAAACTACATTACTCGAAATAATAAGCGGATTAACAAATCCACAAAAAGGAAAAATTACTTGGAAGAATAAAATTTTATCTTCTAGACAAAGAAGATGGTTTTGTGGAGTAGTATTCCAATTTCCTGAAAGATACTTTATTGGTACAACCATTGGGAAAGAATTAAAAATAGGCCATAAATCTTTAAGAGAAAAAAATATAGAAATAGTTTTAAATAAAGTTGGTTTAAAAAAAATTAATCTGACCCAACCACCAGAACAACTAAGTGGAGGACAACAAAGGCGATTAGCTGTAGCAGTTCAACTACTTAGAAACCCCTCAATTCTTTTACTTGATGAACCAACTGCTGGATTAGACTATTCAATGAGAAATGAAGTTAAAAATTTAATTCTTGATCTAAAAAATAAAAATACAATAATTATTGTTACTCATGAACCTGCTTTATTTGAGGGAATTCCCTCTAGAATATTAGTCTTGGAAAAAGGGAAAATCAAAAATATTATTAAAGAAAATCATGAAGGATAGGATAGTCCGGGCAACTGCAGCAAATGGAGGAATAAGATTAGTTGCAGTCTTAACGACTGAATCATCTTTAGAAGCAAAAAAAAGACATAGTCTTTCTTATTTGACCACCTGTGTATTAGGAAGAGCATTTAGTGCTTCACTGCTTTTGGCAAGTTCGATGAAGATTATGCATGGGAGAGTTACTTTAAGAGTTAGATCTGACGGACCTTTAAAGGGATTACTAGTTGATGCAGGTAGAGACGGAAAAGTTAGGGGTTATGTGGGGAATCCTAATTTAGAATTGGACTTAGTCAAAATAAACAACAATAAATATTCTTTTGATTTCAAAAGAGCATTAGGTACAGGATATTTAAATGTAATTAGAGATAGTGGATTTGGAGAACCCTTTACAAGCACTGTTGAATTAGTAAATGGAAATATTGCAGAAGACTTAGCTTCATATTTATATCATTCAGAACAAACTCCTTCTGCTGTATTTATAGGAGAAAAAATTCAAAATAAAGGTGTCATTTGTAGTGGTGGCTTATTAGCGCAAGTTTTACCTAAAAAAGACACTGACCCTTTACTGGTCTCACTACTTGAAGAAAGATGTAAGGAAATTAATTCTTTCAGCGAGGACCTGTTTCAGTCAAAAGATAATCTTCTTTCGTTAATAACGAATATATTCCCCGATATTGACGATAAATCAATATCTGAAAAAGCTCGTTCCCAAGAAGTTAGTTTTAAATGCAAGTGTTCAAAACAAAGAAGTTTAAATGCAATGCAAATGCTTGATAAGAGCGAGTTGGAGGACATCCTTAAGAAAGATGGCAAAGCAGAATTGGTTTGTGAATTTTGTAAGAATAAATATCTTATAAATTATGAAGAAATTAAATCGATGATAGAAAATCAATCATAAAAAAATTACTCCTAGCCATAAAATAACCATGGCTGGAATAGATTGAATTTTCTGCATAGATAAAGAATTGTTTGATACTTCCTGAATGAAAGAATTATTCTCAAGCAATCCACCAAATATTAATCCTATCGAGAGAAAAGTAACACTCCAACCCAGAGAACCTATAAATGTTTTCCCTGATTTAATTTGTATATAGGTAAGTATTAAGGTTGAAATAGAAAGTAAAAGTCTATTATTAGAGTCTGGACTGAGAAATAACAAAATTAAAAATAATAACCCAACAGATATTTTTATTGAAAGATTGTCAAATGAGGGGGTGGTTATTTTTGGCAGACTATACTGACTTGAGTTCTTAGAATTATTATTTAAATTTTTTATCTTAGAAAGCAGTGGGAAATTATTATTGGTAAATTGATTAATTTGTTTTTCTTTTTTTGAAGCACTCACAGCTTCATAACTTACGTTTCCTGATTGCCTAGCTTTCAAACTCCCCATGAGTAATTGATCAAAGGAAGACTCTATTTTAGCTTTTAAAATTAAGTCTTCTCCAGCCTCTTTAACTTTAATATCTCTAGCCTTCTGAATATCCTCAAAAGCAGCACCTTCTTTTACACCTAAAATTTCATAGGGTGATTTTTCGTTATCGTTTTTACTACTGTTTGAATCCAAAATTTTTAACCAATACTAACAGATTAACTAATTTTATAATCCATTAAGACTTTATAAAACAATTGGTTCGACTCCACTAACAACGGGAGCAACTTTGTTTAAATTTAATTGATTATTGTCTTCAACAAATTGATTTAGATTCCACTCATTTTTAAAAAGAATAACTGGCCTATTCCAACAATCTTTAACTATTTTACAATTGAATATTCTGCCTAGTTTTTCAATAGCTGGCCATCCATCAGAAATCCATCTAGCCAATTGATATGGCATTGCTTCAAGATTTGCATCTACACCATATTCACTTTTTAATCTGTGAGTTACTACCTCCAACTGCAATTGACCAACGGCTGCGAGTATAGGGTCTCTTTTGCTCTCATCAAAGTCATAAAGAATCTGCACAGCGCCTTCTTCTCTAAGTTCATTAACACCCTTTCTAAAGTTTTTAAATGCTGAGGGATTTGGATTTCTGAGCCAGCTGAATATTTCAGGACTAAAGGATGGTATGCCCTCATATTCCAAATGGGCACCAGTATAAAGAGTATCTCCAATGGAAAACATCCCTGGATTATTTAAACCAATAACATCACCAGGATAGGCATCATCAACTACTTCTCTATCTTGCCCAAATATTTTTTGTGGTCTTGATAATCTGATTGTTTTCCCAGTTCTGGAATGTTTAACTGACATATCCTTTTCAAATTTACCACTACAAACTCTTATAAAAGCAACCCTATCTCTGTGCTTTGGATCCATATTTGCCTGAAGCTTAAAAACAAACCCACTAAATTCATCGCTTGCAGGTTCAATATCCCCTTTATTACTATTTCTTGAAGTTGGTTTTTGTGCCATTTTTAAGAAACTATCTAAAAATGGCCTTACGCCAAAATTAGTCATGGCTGATCCAAAGAAAACTGGGGTTAGAGAGCCATTAAAAACTTTTTCTTTTTCAAATTTAGATCCTGCCTCATCAAGAACCTCCAATTCTTCAAGTGAGTTTTCAAGTAAATCTCTCTCTACATATTTTGATAGCTCTTTATCTTCAAGACTTAATCTTTTCTCATTCGATTGTTTGCCTCTCACCGCTTTATCAAATAAAATTACCTCTCTCGAAAATCTATCAATAACCCCTCTAAATTCCTCGCCACTCCCAATTGGCCAGTTTATAGGTAGGGTATTTAATCCAAGTTCTGATTCAATTTCATCAAGTAAAGAAAATGGCTCTCTACCTGGTCTATCCATTTTATTTATGAAAGTAAATATTGGTATTTTTCGCATCTTGCAAACTTCAAACAATTTTCTAGTTTGAGGTTCTAGTCCTTTAGCAGCATCTTCCAACATAACTGCATTATCAGCAGCTGCTAATGTTCTATAAGTATCTTCGGAGAAATCTTGGTGTCCTGGTGTATCTAATAGATTAATTACTGATCTTTCATATTCAAATTGCAATACAGTTGATGTAATAGAAATACCTCTTTGTTTCTCAAGTTCCATCCAGTCTGAGGTGGCTTTTCTCTGATTACCCCTTGCTTTTACTGCACCTGCCTGTTGAATTGCACCTCCATACAAAAGAAGCTTCTCGGTAAGAGTCGTTTTCCCAGCATCTGGATGTGAAATAATAGCAAAATTTCTTCTTTTATTTACCGCATCCAGTATTTCTTTATTATTTAGAATTTTAGTACCTAAACTCATTTATATAATATAAGTGCCTTTCACTTAGTTCTTAAACATTACCATAGACTATTAAATAATTTTCACCTTCTTCAAACACATCTAAAGAGGATAGATCATTTTCTAAAGTGAAATTTTTTAACTCTTTAAAAGTATAAGAAGCTCTTAAAGATGCATAATAATCATTAGTTAAAATCTCATTATATTTAGTTGAGCATTGTGCTTTGAGTTCTAAAGCAGACTTTACATCTAATGGCCTTTTTAAGTCCTTGTGAAAATTTACGGTAATATTACTAGATAAACTTCTTATTGTGTTGAAGAAATCTTCAAGATTGGTAATGTGATGAATCAAACTGTTGCTTACAAGTAAACTAATTCCTTTTTTAAGTAAAAGATTATTTGATTTAATGTCTTTGATATCAGAACAAATATAGCGTAAATTTTTTAATTTTTTTTGATTAGTAGAAATACTTTTTTTATATTCCGCTCTCAAAATCATCTCTTTAGAACCATCTATTCCTACGACTTCAGTATTAGGCCATTTTATTGCTAACTTCTCAGAAATATTTCCTGGGCCGCATCCTAAATCAACTATTAAATCTTTTTCACCTAAAGAAATATTTTTTCTCAAAAGATATTGATTTATTTGATTAACTAGATTAACTTCCCCTTCTGAAAAATCAGCTTCGTCATAAGAAATGACCTGCTCTTTTTCTTCCATTAATTCAGGTTCGGGGACTCTTTCCATATCCTTTCTTGAAACAAAGATTTCATATTAAACATAATTCTACACAAACCGTTAAATAGTGGTAAGAATAGTTGCAGACGCCACAGGTAGAGTTATTCTTCCAGTACGGGTTATTTACATACGTTTTTTTATCGTGACTATTGCACCAAATAAAGCTTCTTCAGAGAGCAATTCCAATAATCTTAAAAAAGATGATTTTCCAAAGACTGCGCCAGCTGCTTATCCAGTTTTTTTCAGATCTTATAGTAGAAAAACGTCATCCGGGAAAAGGGAGAACTGGAGCGAAGTAGGCGAAAGGAATTTATCGGGATTAAAAGAATTAGGAAAACTTTCTGAAGAAGAATTAATCCTAATGAGAGAGATGCAAAGTAACCAAAAAGCCCAACCTTCAGGGAGATGGTTATGGATTGGTGGAACTCCTTGGATTAATAAGAACCAAAATTTCTCAGGAGCATACAACTGTACTTCAACAAACTTAATTGATTGGGAAGCTTTCGCTTTGATGATGGACTTAGCGATGATGGGATGTGGAACAGGTGCAATAATTGAACCTCATTTTATAAATAATCTACCTACGGTAATAAATAAACTAAATATTAAATCAGTAAGTGAAGTTGGAATCACTCCTAAAGATCAAAGAGAAGAAAAATCATCATTAGAAATCAAAGGGAAAGACCTTCATATCAAAGTTGGAGATAGCAGAAGAGGATGGGTAGATAGCTATAAATATCTTCTTGAGGCATCAAGTAACGAAAGTCTTGAAAGAGAAATTGATGTTTATATTAATTTGGAAGACATTAGGCCTGCTGGAGAATCATTAAAAGGTTTCGGAGGTATGGCAAATCCTATCAAATTGAAAGATCTCTACTCTAGAGTCTCATCACTTCTTGGAAAGGCAATTGGCAGAAAATTAAGTACAGTAGAGTGTTGTTTATTAATTGATGAAGCGGCAGTAACCATAGTTGCTGGAAATATAAGAAGAAGTGCTGGGATGAGACAATTTGCTTCAGATGATAAGGAAGCAGCAACGGCAAAAGAAAATTTATGGAGTCAAGATGAGAATGGTAATTGGAGAATAGATCCTGAAAAAGATGCCCTCAGGATGGCTAATCATACTAGGGTTTACCATACAAAACCCACTTACCAAACTGTTTTGGATGCTGTAACTAAACAATTCCATTCAGGTGAAGGAGCTATTCAATTTGCTCCAGAAGCAATCGCGAGGTCAAATGCAGATATTCTCAAAGATGATGAATTGAGAAAGGAATTTATTGAAATCTACTCAGAACAAGGAAAGGATGAAGCGAGAACTTGGATAAATAGTAGTTATGGTCCATTCTCTGAAGAAGAGCTAGACCACAGGATGAGCAGATATGGACTTAACCCTTGTGGGGAGATCTTGGGAAATGATTTCCACTGCAATTTGGCTGAAGTTCATTTAAACCAGATTGATCCAGGAAATTTTGAAGAGCAAAAAAAAGCTTTTAAAGCAGCAGCTCTTTCTGTAGCATGCTTACTTAATCATGAATTTGAAGTTGAGCGTTACAGAAAAAGTAGAGAATATGACCCTATTGTAGGTGTAAGCTTCACTGGATTATTTGATTTTTGTGTACATGCCTTTGGGACGCCATGGTTGAAGTGGTGGGAAGCAGGAAGGCCAAATAGTGAAGAAGGAAAGGCTTTCAAGGAAAAGGAAGCTAAATTCTTAGATTCCTGGAGAAAAATAGTAAAAGAAACTGTCTGGGAATATTGTGATAAACATAATCTAAGAAGACCAAATCGATGTACAACCGTTCAGCCAGCTGGTACTAAAAGTCTTCTAACAGGAGCAGCTCCAGGGTGGCATCCGCCAAAAGCACAAAGATTCATTAGAAGAATAACTTTCAGGAAAAATGATCCAATTGCTTTAGCTTGCATGGATTATGGTTACTCAGTTGTTCCATCTCAATCTGATAAAGATGATAATGGCTGCTTACTTGATAATCCATTTGATCCAAGATGTACAGAATGGTTAGTTGAAATCCCTACAGAAGTTAGCTGGGCAAATATAGAGGGCGCAGACCAAATAGACATCAATAATTTCTCAGCATTAGCCCAATTTGATTTTTATATGCAGGTGCAAAAATTTTATACAGAGCATAACACTTCTGCAACCGTAGAATTTAGGGAAAATGAAATAGAGGATTTAGCGAAAGCTATTCATAATGCAATAGAAAATAATGAAGGATATATTTCAGCAGCATTACTAGCTAGATTTAGTGCCAACGCAACTTTCCCGAGATTGCCTTTTGAACCAATAAGTAAAGAAGAATATATATCATTGCAAAATAAAGTAATAGAAAGGAAAGTTAATAACGATTTCTTTGACGCTCTAAATAAATATGATGTTGGAGAACTATCTGAAGCTGGGCCAGCTGGGTGCGATTCAGATAAGTGCCTGCTTCCTCTGGCTAAACCGAAAGATTAAGTTTTAAATTATTTGTAAATAAAAAGTATAAATTAGTTTTTAAAAATTTAATTTATGGCTACCTGTTAAATAGGGACATAAATTATTTATGACATTAAGCTTAAATATTGGGAACTTATTTAATGATTCTTCGAGTCATGCCTTGGTGGATGAGCTAAGAAAAAGGACCTCAGAAGAAGAAATATTGGACTTTGAAGAAAAATTTAACTCCAAAAATGAAAAAAATCTACACGTATATATATGTAGATTTCTTAAAAATAGATCAATATCTAGGGGACTTGCCTCTAAATGGTTAGTAACAATAATTAAAAACAAGGAATCAAAAATTAATTCTTTGCAAAAATTAAATAATTAAGTAAGCGCTGAAAGTCTCCACAAAGCAATTCCAAAAATTGAGAATCCCATAATAAAAGTAAAAGCCAAAGCATTTACCAATTGAACCTTATCATTCATTCTGTTTGCGAATGGTAGTAATTGAGCAAATAATGGAGTCTCTTCAACTATTGCAGATTTTTTTACTGTAGGTTTTTTGCTTCTAGAAAACATAAAACAATTTTTATAATCTTAAGAATTTTACATTTAAAAGTTCATTAAATAAAAAATACTTCTCAAAAACGAACAAAATGTAACCTGCAAGCAATTACACTTGGATAATGTATAAATATTTCTAGCAGAAACCTAATCTATATTTAATATATTAGGTTTATTTATTAAAGAGCTAGACAAATAATTTTCTTTAGTGTTAGTATTAATGTGTAGCAACCGCTACCAAAACGTTCAACTTGCGTTTAGCAAGCCGCAAATCGACTTAAGCCATGGAACGGGGACTTAAGCGAAACCGGAGCTCGAAAAATGACTCTAATTTACAGAGGACAAAAGTACGTCCAGAACAAAGAAGTAGCTAAGAAGCAGCATAATGAACTAACTTACAGAGGCAAAGCTTATACAAGCTAGTTTATTTAACCATTAAATAAAAAAAGCCACTTTTAGTGGCTTTTTTATTATCCAATCTTAGACTAATAAAACTAAATACTTCTTTAAAGCATTAATATAATATGATTCAGTTGAATTTATAGATTTAATAATCATGGCAGACCAGAAACCTCTATTTAAAACACCTTATGACATAAAAGATGTTAGCGCTCTTTTCGCTATAGTTGCCTTCGTATTAATAATCGCTGCCATAGTTGGTAATAACTTGTTTGGCTTATTTCAAGAAAATGTGAATTTCGGATTATTGAATTTTTTTAAATAACTTTAGGGAAAAATTAAGTCGATATCCGATATAAAAAAATGGGCATTAATTTATTTTTTTTTAGTACATTGACTATTTAATTTTCCGAATTGTCTCCTAGTTTTCTTCTTGAAACGTTTAGAAATTTCATGAAATTCATAGTAGAAATTAAATTTTTAAACTCTTATGTCTTTCTGGAGAAATTAAAAAACGCTCACAATCATTTGATATACTTAAAAAGTTAAAATTAAATTAACCAACTGGAGGGGTGGTCGAGTGGTTTAAGGCTCTAGTCTTGAAAACTAGCGTGTCTGCAAGGGCACCGTGGGTTCGAATCCCACCCCCTCCGTTCTAATTAGTAATCAGGAAATATCAGATCTAGTCAAAATATCCGAGAAAGACTTTGATGAGAAAGTATCCAGAAAAATAGGATAATTACACATTGTAAGGATAATGTAGATTTATGGATTTGATGTTTGTGTTTTGTTTGTGGTTTTTAGTTTGGTCCTTGTGTTTTCTTAATAATGAGATTGTTCTGACTCTGCTGCAGAGAAATAGGTATCCTCATCATTACCTTTTTCTTCTTTCTAAAATATTCTTCTTATGGATCTAATCCATCATTATCGTAATCACTTTCTCATTCCATTATTTTCTTAAAAATAAAATAAGAGGGCATTTTTTGCCCTCTTCGAATCATATTCACCTCTCTGTCCACAAATTCAATGAAGTGCTCTTGACTCCTGAATTATTTCTACTCCTACTGAATAGAAAAAGATAGACGTACAAATCTCAAAGCACTTCTACTCGGGTATTAATACTCTATTAATTTCAATTAAATGAGAGGATAATAAGGAGTAGAGATATAGGAGGTTTCATGAGACTCACCACTCTATTAAATGCCCTTAGAAATGCAACTTCAGATTTTTGGAGAATGCATGATTTTAATTATCAATTACCTAAAGATTATTGGGAAAAAGAATGCATAGACCACCCAACAAGTTCTCATTGCAAAGTTTACTAAAGCCAATATAAATTAAGATATTAATAAATACTCTCGTCAGGGTCTTTTCTTCTATATTAGATATTTTTTAATTTAAAACTAAAAAATGCCTTTCAATAATTTAATATCAAAATATGATTGGCAGTATCTTATAACTGGATTTTTTTTAATCTCAGTTTTTATTTTTACAGATTTAATTGAGGTTATTGATAAAGAATATTTTTACTTTATACCAAGATTAATTAGTGATCAACCTTATAGGATTTTCACATCAATACTAACTCATGCAGATTTAAATCATTTATTAAGTAATCTTGGTGGAATAATCATCACTAGATATTTTTTGATGAAACTTGGAATTAATAGCAGATTTTTTTATTTGAAATTTGTTTTAATTTGTTCTTTTTTAAATTTTTTTATTATCTGGTTCTACGAAAGGATCTTATCGTATTTTAATATCTTTCCGAATTATGCCGCTTTAGGATTTAGTGGAATAATTTATGCTTTATTTGGATTCTTATTATTAACTTCTTTTTATGGAAAGAAAAATTTTTTAGGTAAAGAAATTGGTTTTAAGTCCAATTATGAAGTTCAAAGAATGTTAAAGACAATATGTCTCATAGGTTTGATTTTCTCTTTTTTGCCAGGGGTAAGTTTACTAGGTCATTTAATTGGATTTATTGTAGGGTGTTTTTTATTTTTAATCTAATTAAGATTAATTATTATTTGATCAAGTTAATATAGATATTTTCCCAAATATCCAACTTTTTTCTTTTAATCTTTACTTTTAAATAGATCAATTTTGATATCAAAAGTAACTACTATTCCAATACTTATAAGCAGTAATCCAATCGCAATTTGGGGTGAAGGTAATACCATATAAGTCTTATTTTTAAACCACCCTATCGTATCTTTCCTTGTAAAGATGAAAGATTGAGTAATATTAATTCTGAATAAAGCATCACCTTAAAAAAATGGCAAAAGTAGAAAATGATCTTGATATATATTACGCAGCTGGAAATGCAAATACTAAAAGACAAGAAAACGAAATTGCAGCAATTATGAAAAAACGTAATTCTGCAGGATGGAAGTTGATCTCAACAAGTACTGCAATAGTAGATATTAAAAACCAGTTTTCAAATCTTTATCTATTTTGGGAAAAGAATTATTAATTAATACTGTAGAAATTTGACACCTTTTGCATTTAGATTGTGTGTATTAGAAACTCCTCACACACTAATTTTCTGATAAATACCCTTTTCTCTAAATTAGGGTGTTTTTTATTAGGATATTTTCAGAAATGGGGGAACTGGCACATGTGACAGTTAAGTAACATTCCATTCGCCCTTTCCACGAAGAAGATAAATATAGCGTAATGTAAATACGTGTGAAGGAGAGGTTTTACTGAAACAGTGGAAACAAGGATACATTTGATCCAGTAAATCCGGAAAAAGACTTCTAGCAATAGGGGTCTTTTTTTTATATTTTTGAATTTTTTTTGAGTTTGTGTTTTTTTGTGTTCTTATAATATTGGTTCAGAAAAACTTCGTCAGACTAGTTTAGGACCTTTCACTCTAACCAGATACGACTGACACCCCCTCGGTTCAAATAAAAAGAATCTAATAATATAAACGCCCTTTTGAAATGTTCTTGTTAGACTAAATTGTATTTAAATTATGAGTAAAGGATTTGCCACAGATAATTTAATATCCAAAAAATTGAAAAAAAAGGTTATTTCAAATGAACCGCAAGGAAGATTAATATCTTGGTCTCCTTGGCCACCTGCTAATTTTCAAACACGATATCCTGCTTTCCCTTTTGTTCTTACAATATTGATTTTAGTAATTGGGCAATGGTACCTTTCTCTACTAAAGTGACCCGAAACTTTTTTGTATTTAAATTAGGATGAATTAAGTTTGAGAATTTATTTTGTTTTTTTCAATTTTATTATTTGCTCACCTTCAAGCGGCATTCATCCCGATATTATTAGGTATTAGATCTATCAATAAATTCAAAAATATTAGCAAGAACAAATTGATACCTTTCGGTTTTATTTTTTTAGGATTGGCATCGATCTCTGAAATGATAGACCATACCCAAACATCTTGGATTTATGTAGATCACTCCTCTTTATTTAATTGGTTATTTTATTCTTTTCTATCTTTAGGTCTAACATGTTTATCAATATCAGTCATAAAAAATAAATTTATTCAAAAAACTAATTTATGCATTTCTTTATTTTCAATAATCTCATATTTTTTATTTGATAAAACTATTGCTCTACTTTTTCAAGTAATAATAAGTATCCTTCTAATTATTAATTGGCAAAGATTTTTTAAAGATTGGCTTTTTATTCTTTACCCAATATTTGGAATTATTTTTACGACTTTCTTTGGCACAAAGCTCTCAATTAGTGGCGATCAATTTTGGCATGTTTTAATAGGCCCATCTGGAACAATAAGCGTTCTTACTTTTTATTTAGTATTAAAGAGATCGAACAAAAAATTTACTTAAGGTTGTTATGAAAATATTTATATTTGTAAGTTTGATAGTGTGCTTAGTCACAATAATCTCCCCAGTTGAAATCTTTGCTGATAACGCACTTGATGTTTACATGAATGATTTTTATTCTAAATCGAATGAAGCTAGCCAGATTCTTAAAGAAATCGAAAATAGTCTAAAAGAGGGATCAAGAAAAAAAGTATGTTCTAGGCAAAGAGAGGCAGCAAGATTAGGACTATTAGCTAATAAATCGTTAATTAAAGCCTTTGAAATAGAGGGGGCTAATCCGCCAATGAAAGCATTAAAGGCCAGTCAACAAAGATGGGAATCTATTCTGAATGAGTGCTGAAGAAAGTAAGAAAATCTATAAATTTTTTTAAATTTGCATTCTTACAGATTTACTAATTAAGGGAATTTCAGGTTCAACTCCATAAATACATTGAGAAATAGAATAAATAAAAATACATAGAGTAAATATAAAAATTATTGAGCCTAATTCAGCTATAGGAAATATTCTCAAGAGATATGAAATTATTATCAAAGCAATATCAATAAGTAGTGCTTGGCATGCGTTATATCTAACGAAATAAGGAACATTTGGATTTCTTGCTAATCCAGCAAACAAAATTATAAATAATAAAAAACTACCAAAAGGCAAAGATTTTTCAATTATTGCTATCGGGAAAGTAAGTAATAATAGTATTTTTAAAAATGAATACTTATAGAACAAATAATATCCAAAAGGTATTGATGCCTTTAATGGCAAAGTATACAAAAATACTGATGAGATTCTCTGGAATATCTGATTCAATATATTATTGAAAATTAGTATTCATATTTTAACCTAATTTTTTAACTTGATAAAAAGACTTACTTTCGAAAAAATCAACTTTGGCAGATGGTTATTAAATATTAGATAATTGATTCAGCTTCATAATTCAAAATGCGTATCCTACATACAATGTTAAGGGTTGGAGATTTAGATAAATCCATTGATTTCTACGTCAATAGATTAGGAATGAATTTATTGCGAAAAAAGGATTACCCTCATGGAAAATTCACTTTGGCATTTGTTGGTTATGGCTCAGAAAAAGAAAATACAGTAATTGAATTAACTTATAACTGGGACAAAAAGTCTGAAGACTATGAGCTTGGAGATAAATATGGTCATATAGCTATTGGAGTAAAAGATATTCATCTAATTTGCCAAGGATTAGAAAATAATGGTTGTAAAATAACAACCAAACCTAAAACAATGAAAAACAGTACTACTGTCTTAGCTTTTGTTGAGGATCCTGATGGTTATAAAATTGAACTTATTGAAAGAGATTAAAAGCTCAGAAGTTTTTAATAAAATAAACAAATAATTAAAATTTAAAAAGATTGAATTAATAATTTTATCGCTTTCAAATAGCGAAAAAATACCTCTAAGATCACATTGAATAGTTTCTGCAGTTTCAATTATTGTAAAAGATTATTCCTAAAATAAGGAATTATTAAAAATAAAATTAAAACTATACACAATCTATATTAAATCTATTAAGAATACATAGACAATCTATATAGATTTATATATCATAGAATTATCGCATAAAGCTTATGCCTAGTAATTGGTCAAAAATAAGAGATGAATGGCTTGATAGAACCGCGGTTGCGAAAGATGATGCTAAATGGGCATTAGAAGCTTTAATTAATTCTGAAGAAGAGTTATTTGAAATAGAAAAAAAAATAAAGAATAAAGAGGACGCTATAAGCCAAGTAAAATATTTGAAAAAAAAGGTTAAAGAAACTATTTCCTCTAAAGAAATTAGTCTCGATGATATTGCATTAAATACTTCAAATTCAAACAAAGTACAGATCTCAGTACCATCAAATCTTACTTATCTTTTGAAAGTTTGGGCCGCAGCAGAAGGAAGAGATCTATCAAGTGTTGCTTTTCAATGTTTAGAAACTGGCATAAGGGAAATGAAAAGCAAAGGCTCAATACCTTCAATAGCAGTAAATAGATATGACTCTGCCTGTCAAAAGAGGATTGCCCTAGCAGAAGTAAACAATCTATTGGAGAAATACGAATTAGCTCAGGATGAAATCAAATAATTATGCATAACAGAAAAATCATTAAAGGACACAAAAAATTAATATCATCAAGATTTAATGTAGATACTTCTGTAGATAAATTCAAAGATGGATTAATTTATACTCTTTATTCTGATGAATTTAATGCACTTAAAGTTGGTTTTGCTGAAAATGATAAGGTTCTAGAAAAAAAATTATCAAGTGAAGCATTGATATTATTGGATATGAAAAAAGGCAAAAAGAAAGATCTATGTTTATTAATAACCACTCTAAAAGAACTTGGCATCAAATATTCAGACAATTTTTATTTCAAATACTCAGGTTCTTTAATGAAACATTTATCTACTTTAGGTTGGCCTGTTGGAAGTTCACTTTATAAACAAAGAAAGATTAAAAAAGAACTTGTATGTGCATAAATTTAAATGTAATCGCATTCTAAAGTTTCTCTGGTTTCTCTATTTGTAATTGGATTAGTTCCAGTAGCACTTTCACAAAATTTCCTAACAATATCTTTTGGCAAAAAAACATTTGTGAAGTCTGCCCCTTTTATTTTTACATTTTCAAACTGGGTACTATAAGCAAAAGAATCCTCCAAGTTAGTATTTGATAAATCTGTTCCATCTAAAACAGCTGAGTCTAAAGTTACTTCTCTTAAGTTGGAGTTACTTAAATTGGTATCTTTCAATTTTGCTCCATAAAGAGTTGCATTTTGGAGCTCACAACCTGACAAATTTGCGTCTTGTAAATCAGTCAAATAGAAAGTTGCTCCTTTTAAATCAGATCCAGAAAAATCAGCCCCTACCAAAGATTGTTTACCATAATCCAACGCAGCGAAGCTTATAGAAGGGAGTGTTAAAACAACTATTAAAAAAGTTAAAATTATAAATCTCATTTGTTTAAGTATTATTTCAATAGATTCTAACTTCTTAAGCTGAAATCTAAAAATTAATTATTTACTGAATGCTATATTTATTTAAATAGCAAATCACGAAATAGATTTTGGATTTAAGTCCTTATGATGCAATTGTTGTTGGTTCTGGAGCTACAGGAGGAATAGCCGCACTTACATTGGCAGAACAAGGGATCAAAGTTTTAGTAATTGAAGCAGGGCCGCAAATTAAAAGGCATGAAGCTAGTAATTATGAGCCAAAAAGTACATTAAAAAGATTATCAGGAGTTTTAACAAAAAAACATGCCAATCAATGCCAACATCCTGGTTATTGGAAAAATAATCCTGACTTATATTCAAATGAATTGAAGCATCCTTATGAATTCCCAAAAAAAAAGCCATTTCTTTGGACCCAAGGTAAACAATATGGGGGGAGAACATTAACTTGGGGAGGTATAACATTAAGACTCTCCTCAGAAGACTTTCATCCGGCAAAAAAAGACGGATTCGGACCAAACTGGCCTATTTCATACGATGAACTATCCCCTCACTATGATTTCATTGAAAATTTCTGCGGCATCTATGGACGAAAAGATGACATTAAGGAAGTCCCCAACGGTAAATATATTGGTGAAATACCTCTTACAGAAACCGAAAATGTTTTTGGCAGCAAAGTAAAATCAAAATTAAACTATCCATTTATCCAATCAAGAGGATTTGACCATAATTCATCAGTAAAAGAAAAAAATTGGCCCAAGTCCTCTAGCGTAGGAAGCTCTTTAAAAAAAGCTTTAGATACTGGAAATGTACAAATAATCTCTAATTACCTAGTGGAGTCTTTTGAGATTAACAAGATAACAGAGCTTGCATCAAAACTAACGATTGTAAACCTAGAAAATGGACACAAAGAAGTATTGGATTGTAATTTAATTCTTCTTTGCGCATCAACAATTTCAACACTGAGAATACTACTGAACTCAGAATACAAATCAAATTCCTCAGGGTTTAAAGATAATTCTGGGAAATTAGGTAAATACTTAATGGATCACATATCTATCTGTAGATTTTTTTCAGTCCCAAAAGCAAAAAACTCAGATAAATCAATAGATAATCCTCCCGATCTTTCTGGAGCAGGCAGCTTCTTTATTCCTTTTGGTTCAAATTTACCAAAAATTGACGACATAAATTTCCATAGAGGTTATGGAATCTGGGGGGCAATTGATCGATTAGGGATACCTAAATTTTTGCAAAAAGACACAAACACATCCATTGGCTTTCTTATCGCCCACGGAGAAGTCCTTCCTAGAGAGAAAAACTCTGTTTCTCTCTCAAGGAAAACAGATGAGTGGGGTATCCCAATTCCCTACATTGAATTCGAATGGAGCGAAAATGAGTTAAAGATGGCTAAACATATGGAACACACAATTCGAAAATCAATAACCGCTGCAAATGGAGAAATAAAAAATATTAATGAACTAATCAATATCCCATTAGGGAGTTTATTTACAAAAAATTTGATCGCATTCTCAGATAGTCCTCCTCCTCCCGGATATTACATTCATGAAGTAGGGGGTGCGCCAATGGGGATTAATGAAGAAAGTAGCGTAGTTGATAAATTTAATAGATTATGGAGATGCAAGAATGTACTCGTACTAGATGGAGCATGTTGGCCCACATCATCTTGGCAAAGCCCAACACTTACAATGATGGCCTTAAGTAGAAGAGCCTGTTTAAATATTAAAAAGACTTAGAAGGCGTAAATAATTGATTTAAATAAATTTCTGAGACAGAATTATCTGTACATCCGTTTTGAACGAGAAAAGTAGCTAGTGCTGAATTTATAAGCTTATATTGATCCCAGGTTGGATTACTTAATACGAAATCTTTCATAGTGTTATAAAGAGTTTCTGAAAGCTCTGTCTCTAAAGAGACTTTATTTGAGGAGCATTCGACAGGTTTCTTACTAGTTAATTTTGATTGGCTGATTTGATCCATAAATTTATATTTTTACATAACCATATTGATATTTTTTTCTAAAAAAATCAAAAAATTTCTGCCAGAAAACTTTTTAAATTATCAAATGAGACTCATGTTATAAGCTTGTTTTTAAAAAACTTCTTTTTCAAGTAAGGAAATTGTATAGATCTTAAAGAAAAGTCAACAATAATGTTGAAGTCCTGTTTTTTTTGAAAAATACTGGCATTTCTAACCCAATGTGGATTTGGACGTGGAAAACAACCTGTAATTTGTGGAAAATCTAGCTCAAAATACTTTCAAGATTTTATATTAAGAATACTTATATATACTGAGTCTATTAAGACTAAGTCGAGAAAGAGACAGATGATTCATTGATTTTCAACTGATTTTCTTAAGATTTAGTCTTTATTAGGCAAGCGAAGCGTGACAGGACCTAAAGGGTGTTTTGAATTTGGATAAATACTATGGTGATGGTGATGGTGATTATGTTCATGTTGATGAGCCTCTTCATGTTCATGTTCTAAGTAATCATCTTCTCCTGAGTATGATTTTTTTTGGTTATTAGTCGGGGTTTGATTTTGTATTTCACAAGCACCATTACATTCAGGATCACATAAATCACAGCTGATACCTAAGCCCTCTACATGGTCATGATGACTTTCTTGTACCATTCCAACTTCTTTTTCAAAGCCAAATAAATTTGATCTATATTTACAAGTTGAGCAATTCATAAAATTATTACCTTCATTATTAAGAATCTCTTCAATCCTTTCTACAAAAGTCTCGACTACATAAGACTGTGACGAAAGATATTTTGCATGTATAAATGAAATATTTGGATTATCAATCGCAACTAAATCACTTTGCCTTTTTATTCTTGTGACAAGAACACCTGAGAAAAGGAAATAAGGGAAAATAATTATATTTTTATAACCAAGTCTCACAACATTTTTCAAGCCAGGTTCAACAAGAGGGAAAGTTACTCCAGAATAAACTGTTTCCCCCCACCCTAAACCAATACCCTCAACGATCATTCTCGTAATTTTTGAAACATTGGAATTCGCATCTGGGTCAGAAGAGCCTCTTCCAACAACAACTAATAATGATTCTTCAGGTTTGAGAGTATTATTTTGTTTAAATACATCTTTTACTCTTTCACAAGCTGCACTAATCATTAAATTATTAATACCTAATTCTCTTCCATAAATTATTTCAATTCCTGTTTTACTTGAATAATTCATAAGCAAGCTAGGTATATCATTTTTTACATGGCCAGCAGCGAAAAGCATTGCAGGTATTGCAATAATTTTTTTTATTGAAAGATCTTTTAACTTGTCTAGAGCATCAACAAGTGAAGGTTTAGCGAATTCCAAGAAACCATATTCAACTAAAAAGTTTGGATATCTTTTTTGGATGTACTTAGTTAATTCTTGAAATTCAGTAATGGCTAGTTTATTTCTACTCCCATGTCCACAGATAAGTATCGCGACTTGATTATTTAACTTCGAATCTAAATTATCCAAATTCAAGTTATTACTTATACCATAATAGTAAAGAACAAGATCATGTAGTGAAAAATAATAATAACTTGCTTGAAGTTCCGAATATCAACTCAAAGGATGCAAAATTAAAAAAATTAATTTATGACGTGAATGATTCCCTATTTAGTCAGGATAATTATTCTAAGGAACATTTGGAATACCTATGCGTGTGTAGTGGAGGAACAACCTCTAGCTGTGCAAAAAATGGGTTTTCAACTCTTGATCTAAGAAAAAATTACAGCAAAATTCACCTCGATAGTGAAAGTAATTTAGTAAAAATTGGAGGTGGGGTACTAATGGGAGATTTAGTAAATTATTTACAAAAACATAATCGAAGTTTTCCAATCGGACTTTCTAAACTTCCCGGAGCAGGCTATATACTTACTGGTGGAGTAAGCCCACTTAGTAGAGCCTACGGATTAGCCATTGACAATATTGAATCAATAAAAGGTTTCTTAGGTAATGGCACATTTGTCTCTTTTAAAAAAAACCAAATAAATCCAGAAGAACAATTGATTTGGGAAGCAATTAAAGGAGCAGCACCATTCTTCTCAATTATTACCGAAATAGAACTTAAGACTATTCAATCTAATCCAATTAAGGTTATTGAAGGATTTGTAAATCTAAATGAACTTTCAGAAATAATAAAACTATCAGAGGAATTTCCAGAAAATATTAGTCTTCAATGGATTTATGCCCAAAAAATTTACTTATATATTTTTGCTGAGCTCAAAAGTAATTTAGAGGATAAAAGAACAGAAGAATACTTAATGCTTCTAGACAAATTTCCTACTTTAGAAAAACATTTCCATGAGAACTTTAACGAAATAAATTTCTTCCCAAAGGGATTGAATTTATATGAGCTAAATGCAAATAACCATTCTGAGGTAATTAGTCTTCTTGGAGAAGATTTAAAAAATGATATCCCAATTTTTATAGAACGTTTGAATGAAATAATGGACAATAAACCTAATAATTCCTGTTATGTTGCTTCTCAACAATTAGGTTGCAAAACTAAAAAGTTAAATCATGGCTCAAGCTTTTTTGTTCATAGAAAAAGTACTTGGAAACCATGGATATATGCATCATGGAAAAAAAATGATCTTCAAGAAAAAGAAGTCGCGTTGGAATGGATGTATAAATCGTGGAGCAAACTAAAAAGGTTTTATCCAAATATTCACTTAGCCCAATTGCATAATCATTTAAATTTTCATGAGGAGGAAATTACACTAGCCTTTGGAAATAGAATGAATGAATTAAAAACTTTAAAGAATATTTTTGACCCACAAGGTATTTTGCCTCCTTTATGAGGTAACTTCTTAATTATAAAGAAACTTAAAATGTCAAATTTCTCAAGATATTTATCTATAAATTGGTTAGATGATCCAAAGTCAAATATTCTCTCTGGCTTAGTTGTTGCTTTTGCAATGATCCCAGAAGCAATTGCTTTTTCAGGTATAGCTGGAGTAGATCCTAAAGTTGGCCTTTTTGGTGCATTTTGTTTATCCATAACAATTGCGATCGTTGGAGGAAGAAGGGGCATGATCACTTCAGCCACAGGTTCAACAGCTCTTTTAATGACTGGACTTGTTGCTTATGGAGAATCACAAGCTCCTGGATTAGGTGTCCCATATCTTATTGCAGCTGGAATATTAACTGGAATATTCCAAATTCTTTGGGGATATTTAAGACTTGCCTACCAAATGCGATTCGTGCCAACAGGAGTATTAAGTGGATTTGTTAATGCACTGGCACTTTTAATATTTCAAGCACAACTACCTCAGTTAGGAATAGGTATTAAAGAATCAAAAGGATTAGTTGAACAAACTATAAGTCAATATCCAGTTAACTCTCAGATTCCAGTAGTTTGGATTCTTGTAATCCTAGGATTAGTAATTATTTATGGACTTCCAAAAATCACAAAAGTAGTCCCATCTCAACTTATAGCAATAGTAGTAATTACACTTATAAGCATATTATTTAATTTAGATGTCCCAACAGTTAGCGATTTAGGTAAATTACCTGATGGATTACCAAGTATTTCTCTTCCCTTTGGATCAGTAGAAAATGGGAAAGTACCTTTTAGTCTTGAAACATTAGGGATAATTTTACCGACGTCACTTGCAATATCTCTCGTAGGTTTAATGGAAACCTTTTTAACTCAAGATATTTTAGACGATGTAACTGATACAAGTTCTAATAAAAATAAAGAAGCAAGAGGACAGGGAATCGCCAATATTGTGGCATCCTTATTCGGTGGAATGGCAGGATGTGCCTTAGTTGGGCAATCTGTTATGAATACAGAAAATGGTGGTAAATCTAGATTATCGACCCTATCCTCAGGTATATCTCTACTAATTATGATCATCCTCTTGAAGTCTTGGATTGGGGCAATACCAATGGCTGCCTTAGTAGCAATTATGATAACGATCGCAATAAGTACAGCAGATATAAATGGATTAAAAAATATTAGAAAGATACCTAAAAGTGATACTGCAGTAATGCTTATGACTTTTGCAGTAACAATGCTTACAAAACCTCATAATCTTGCACTTGGAGTTATTGCAGGAGTTGCATTAGCTGCAATACTTTTCAGCAGAAAAGTCGCAAAAGTTATAACTGTTACAAGAGCGAAAGAAAATAATTTGACTACCTACAAAGTAAAAGGACAATTATTTTTTGTAAGTAAAATTTATTTTTTACAAGGATTTGATATTCATGAACATCCAGAAAATATTGTAATTGACATGTCTTTAGCTCATATCTGGGATCAAAGTGGCGTTGTTGCTCTTGAGCAAATTATTAGAAAATTCCAGAATGGTGGTTCTAAAGTTGAAATTGTAGGATTAAATAAAGAAAGTCTTAACTTATTTGAAAGACTAGGTGGTATGGAAAGCGCTCATTAAAAAAGTTAATTAAGACTAACTTGTTGATAACAAAACCATAGCCATTGCTGAAAAAGCAAATTCCTATGAGATCTCCAAGCGGTTTTTGAACTATTTATATCAAAATTTTCAGGAGGAGGAACATCTCCCTTTTCTTTATCTCTTTCAATTTCACTAATAATTCTGTGCACCGTATATTCAGGATGACCTAAATGCATTAGTTGTTTTTGATCATTAGATTCAAATATTGTATATCCAACATTTTCTCCATAAGCCAACAAATTCAATTTCCCATTTTTTTGGGCCTTCTCCATTTCCAAATCTGGTAATCCAGCAAATCTACTTTGAGGACAAATAAATTCATCATCTTGTGTACCCATCAAAGGATGACCAGGAACAAGACTTTTTAAGGGGAACACCCCAAATAATTTCCTATCAAAAACTTTCTTATCGACCCCTGCCAAATAGGCCAGTGCAAAGCCAGCCCAACATAATCCAAGAGTACTCGCACAAGAATTTCTGGCTTCATTTACAATTTTCACAAATTCATCCCAATACTTAACCTCCTCAAAGGCTAGGTGCTCAATAGGTGCTCCAGTAATAATGATTCCATCTAAAGGTTCTGGATTATTTGCTTCTTCCCAAGTAATGTATAGATTATTCAGATGATTAAGATCCCATGTTTTATAGGAGTGAGTTTTAAGCTTTATCCAAACTGGCTCAATTTGAAGAGGAGATAATCCAAGTGGATGCAGTAAGTTAAATTCATACTGCTTCCCAAGAGGCATTATATTTAAAATACCAATCCTAAGAGGACGTATATCCTGTCTTCTTGCCAAATCTGGTTCAATCCAAGATATATGATTTTTTTCAACATCACTAATCTTGTGATAGTTACTAGGAATTATTAAAGCCAATAAATCTCCTTTCCTATGTGATTTGTGAAAGTGCTTGTTCGAAATCTGCTTTTATATCATCAATATGCTCTATTCCTACAGAAACTCTTACCATCGTAGGAGTCACACCTGCAGATAATTGTTCTTCCTCAGATAATTGCTGATGAGTTGTTGAAGCAGGATGAATTACTAATGTTTTTGAATCACCCACGTTAGCAAGGTGGCTCGCCAATTTTAAGGAATCAATAAATTTTACTGCATTTTCATAACCTCCATTTAGGGAGAACATAAGCATGCAACCCATTCCCCTTCCAGTAGTATATTTTTTGGCACTAGAGTAATATGGATCAGATTCTAGGCCAGGATAATTAACACTACTTACATTAGAATTAGAATCTAACCATTTTGCTAATTCAAGAGCATTAGAAGTTTGTCTTTCTATTCTTAAACTTAGGGTTTCCAAACCTTGCAATAGCAAGAAAGAATTAAAAGGACTTTGAGCTGACCCCCAGTCTCTGAGGCATTCAAGTCTTGCTCTTAACGCAAAAGCTATATTTCTGTTATCAGGTACTCCTAAAGATTTGCAGATATCACTTCCGAAACCAAAAGCGTCCCAATGAACGAGCCCATGATACGCAGCGCTTGGCTCACTCATTAGTGGGAATTTACCATTTCCCCAATCAAAGGTTCCGGCATCAACAATAACCCCACCGATGCTTGTTCCATGTCCACCGATCCATTTTGTTGCACTTTCTACAACAACATCGGCTCCAAAATCAATTGGTCTTATTAAAGCACCACCAGCACCAAGGGTATTATCCACTATTAGAGGAATTCCATTCTCCTTCGCCAAAGCGGAGAGTCCCTCAAAATCTGGAATGTTGAACCTAGGATTTCCCATTGATTCGACATATATTGCTTTTGTTTTATCATCAATTTTATTTCTAAAACTATCGATACTATCACCATCGGCAAATTTAACTTCTATTCCTAATCTTGGAAATTGTACTTTAAATTGATTATAGGTCCCACCATATAGAAAAGATGTAGATACAAAATTATCCCCTGCTGTCATGCAGTTCACGATTGCCAAGAATTGAGCAGCTTGACCTGAGGAAGTTGCAAGTGCTGCCATACCTCCCTCCAAAGCTGCCATTCTTTTTTCAAAGACATCTGTGGTAGGGTTCATAAGTCGAGTATAAATATTTCCAAATTCTTTTAATCCAAACAGATTAGCTCCATGCTCAGCATTATCAAAGACATAGGAACTAGTTTGATAAATGGGTACTGCTCTTGAATTAGTAGTTGGATCAGGCACTTGGCCTGCATGTAACTGAAGTGTCTCGAACTTTTGGTTGCTCAAAATTTTAAAGTAATCCTATTATCTATTTAACTTAAAAAAGCCCCAAAAAAAAACAAAAAAAAGATAAATATTTATAAATCCTTTTTTAATGAGGGGTAATTATTTTTCATATATGAACTAAAATTTTCTTTTATTGCAGATCTAAGTCTCTCAATATTTGCAAAATCAATAATGGGGAAAGTTTTATTAGCCTCAGGATCTTTTTCAGTAATTGATTTCCAATTCTTACCTAGATCTTTTTCAGAGTTGTTAAGAACCTCATCAAAATTTAAACACTTATCATTGTTCTTAGCATCAAATTCACTAAAAGCTTTATTTATAAGCTCTTTTCTATTTTCGAATAGATTCTTAGCTTTTAAAGTATCTGGAAGACCCATAACTGGTTGTAATTCCTTAAGAAGTTTTATTTCCTCTTCAATTAAGAGTGTCCAAACACCATATTTATTTTTTGGAAGATTAGAGTTACTAAAAATATTAATTTCATCGAGGTAAAAATTTAACCATAGATAATAAGATTTTTCTTCAATAGTTTTTTTAATGGATATCTTTTTATTTTGGATCTTTGGGAGTAACTTTTCTGCCTTCTTTAAAAACTGTCTGTCTTCTCTTTCTAAATTTATTAATCCCCATCTTTGACTGTATTCCCATAAATCTTCGTATCTTGTTAAGTCTTCTTGATTCCAACCAAGAGCTTTAAGTTCATGAGAACGATGAGTTAATTCCTTTTTCAAAAAAAACCTTTTAAACCATAATAATTCTAACCCTGCAATCAAGATTAGTAAATAAATGAAGAACTTAGTATTTTTGTAAATTCAACAAATTATCAATTATTAAAATAACTATTGATAATTTTCAATACATTGATATAGCTGGGATATTTTTTAGAAATTTGATTACTGTATTCATTTTTTTTAATATAATTTTCCTCTTTGTTAATGAACAACTTCTTGTAAAAGTTTTCAATATCATTAAAAAGATAATCTCCTTTTAATTTTTCATTTAGTTCTAAAGATAATTCAGATTTCACAGATTCTTGGCAAAAATTAGTGATTTCTTCTGAACTAATTAAAACTTTATAAATTTCTTTTTTTTCTTCTGAATTAGCATTAAAGCATAAATAAATAAGATTAATCATTGAACAGTTATTATTTTGGATTTTGAATTCTTTATAAATTTCTGGCCAAAATTTTAAAGATTTTAGACCTTCTAAACCTCCTTGACTGAGAGAGTATTTATTACACCAATTTACAAATTCTGAGACATCTTTTGGACATCTGTTGAGTTGCAAAAGCATTTCTGATAAAACTTGTCCTGCTTGAAAATTCCGTGTTGGTTTTCCTTCAGTTGGCAGAGTCATACTCCCTAAGACATCAGCCTTAACAGCATTTAATTGAGAAAAAGTATAATCGCCTTTTTCACAAAATTTTTCATTAATTATTTCCTTTGCACTAATTATTTCTTCACCATAACCAAGTTCTTTTAATGAAAGATATTTATTTTCTAATTTATTTTCTTTTCTAACTTGTAATGATACTGATGCGGCCTGATCTAAACATTGAGTTAACAAAATCGTATTTATGCTAGGTAGCATACCTGGCTTATCGGAATGAAAATTATTTACAAAACCTGCAAATATGGATGAGATATTTTTTATTGATTTTATATATTGACATTCAATATTATGAACTCCAGGAGAAACTTGAATTTTCGGGGATAATTGATTCAAAATTCGAGCTCCTACTAAAGCAGTTAGGGGATCAGGATGGCAGAAATTTGCAGTAAAACTATCATTAGGATTTCGTAAAGCTCCATGTCGATGAAATCCTGTAAAAAAAGCTAAATTTGGATATTTATTACAGAGAATAAAAGGATTTTTACTTTTATTGTCAACGCAAAAAGAACCGACGAGGCAGCCAAGAACCACATTTTCTCTTTTTAAAGTTTTTCTGAGTTCTAGAGCATGTTTAACATCATCTTTTATGTGATTACTATTTGAAGCAAGAATTACTATCTCACATTCCAAGAGAAGCTCTTTTAGATTAAAAGACTTTCTTTTCCCTTCTGAGGAATAATGTCCCATTCTCTTAATCTTTTCAAGAATCTCATTATCCATACCAGAAAGAACATCATTTGAGAATGCACCTAACAAATCTCTATCTTCCCTAGGAGCTAAGAGAATATTATTTGATTTTCCATGCATAGCACAGTTGTATGCTAATGATGCAGGATATAAACCAACACTGTAGAATCCAACTTTGCTGTTCTCTATATTTTCAATTAATGAATAAAAATATTTTTCATCATTTATGTTTTCTATGAAATTATTCTTCATTTTTGGAAATTCTTGATAATTTTTTTTAATTTCTTATCCTTAACAACATTTTTCTACATTAAAGCAATTTTTGACCATAGCAAATTATTTATTGTAAATATTGAATTTTTTAATTTATAATTTCTTGAGAAAGTAATTTAATTAAAAGAGAAATAATTATAAATATGGAATATATGGCAAGTAATTTAAAGATACAACAACAATTAATTTCTTCTAAAAAAATCTTATTTATTCAAGACATTGACGGAGTTTGTATCCCTTTAGTAAAAGATCCAATGACTAGAGAGTTAGAGTCAAGATATATTTATGCAGTAAAAGAATTTGCCGAGGAATTTTTTGTATTAACATGCGGTGAACATGAAGGTCCAAGAGGAGTTAACAGAATAATAGAAAGGAGTTTAGGGAGCACTATTGAGCCTAAAAACAAAGAACTATATCTAAGAGGTTTAGCTGCCTGTGGAGTAGAGTATCAAGACAACAACGGTGAAATAAGTTTCGAAGGAGTCTCAGAAAAAGAACTAAATTTTTTATCAAAAGTACCTAGTTTAATAAGACCAAGATTTAATTTCATAACTAAGAATATTTTTCCTGAACTTAGCCAAGAAGATATCAATTTTCACGCAGTAAAATCAATATGTGAAACACGCTTCTCGCCAACGATTAATTTCAATAGTCTTTTTGATTTAGTTCACAAAGATTCTGATAAAAGAAAGCTTATTCAAATTAGTTTTGAAAAAATGATGAATGAAATCATCTTAAAAGCTGAATCCGAAGGCCTAAAAGACTCATTTTTCCTTCATATTTCACCAAATTTAGGAAATAAAAACGGTATGGAAACAATTAAACTTTCTTCTAAAAATGATATTGGATCAACAGACATACAATTACTTATTAAAGGAGCAGTTAAAGATTCTGGAGTTTTATTTCTTTTAAATAAATTTATTGAGATTAAAACTGGCAGAGCTCCTTTTGGAACTAATTTTAATTTTAGAAATTCGCCAAAATCTTTCAGAGAAAAAATTAATTTATGCAAAAGATCTATTCACATAGATGATATGCCTTTAATAGTGGGAGTTGGAGATACAGTAACATCAAAAAAAAATAATGATGAGGAAAGTTATTTAAGAGGAGGAAGTGACAGATCTTTTTTAGAATTTATACAAATATTAGGTAATGAATTTGGTATTAATAATAAAATAATTTTTGTAGATAGTAGTTCTGGTGAAGTTGAAAGACCTTCCACAAAAAAAACTGGTTTAATAGGAATTAGTGATATTTATGACAACTTAAAGTTTGATATAGTTTTTAAAAATGGTCCCAAAGAATATATAACTTGGTTTATTGAACTTGCTAATAAGAGATCAAACTTTAAAAAAAATAGTTGACTTTTTAATTTTCGAATGAAAATCTATAAATTATATATATGAAAGAAATATTCCCGTCAATATATAAAGAACCTATAGAAACACTGCAAATTAATATAGGTTATAAATGCAACCAGGCTTGTAAGCATTGTCATGTTAATTCAAGTCCTCTAAGGACTGAGAAGATGTCCAATGAAATAATATCTCTCATTCCAAAAATAATTGATAAGTACAAAATCAAGACTTTAGATATTACTGGTGGTGCGCCAGAACTACACCCAGAATTTAAAAACCTAATAACCAGTTTGAGCACAAAACAAGTTGATATTATTGATAGGTGCAATTTGACAATTTTTTTTGAAGAAGGTTATGAAGATCTTCCACAATTTCTTGCAAAGAATAAAGTGATAGTTACTGCTTCGCTTCCATGTTATGAAAAAAATAATGTTGATTTTCAAAGAGGTCTTGGGGTTTTTGAAAAAAGTATTAATGCCATAAAAATTCTTAATGATTTAGGCTATGGAATGAAAGAAACTGGATTACAGTTAAATCTTGTTTATAATCCTGTAAACCCAATTCTTCCTCCTTCTCAGGAAATATTGGAGAAGGATTATAAAAAAATACTATTCGAAAAATATAATATCGTTTTTAATAATTTATACACAATAACTAATATGCCAATAAATAGATATGAAGAATCTCTTAGGAGGGAAGGCAAACTAAATACTTATTACAAATTACTAAAAGAAAATTTTAATGAAAAAAACTTAGAAAATCTCATGTGTAAAAAGACAATTAGCGTAAATTGGCTAGGAGAAATTTATGATTGTGATTTTAACCAACAGATAAATTTCCGAGAGAATAAAGGACCAAAGACACTTTTTGATCTATTGGATGAATCATTTACTTTTGACTACGGGGTAGCTGTAAAAGAACATTGTTTTGCTTGCACTGCAGGTGCAGGGTCAAGCTGTGGAGGGACTTTAAGTTAAAAAACTGCTACATGCAATTAGGACAAATAGCTCTTACATTTAAAGAAGATTCAATTAATTTAAAACCATTAACTTTTGCTGCAACTTTGCCTGCTTTTAAAACTTCTTCATTTTCAAATTCTTCTGTTCTTCCACACCTAATACAAATCAAATGATGATGGTCAGGTGTGTCGTTACTAAGCAATTCATATCTGTGTCCACCCTCACTGAGTTCTAATTCATGGAGCAAACCCATTTGTACTAAAAGTCTTAAAGTTCTATAAATTGTTGCTAGTGAAACTTTGGAGCTTGTTTTAACTAACTTTTCATGAACCTCTTCAGCACTAAGATGCTTTCCAGAGCCAATATTTTCAAATAAATTAAGAACCTTTAGCCTCTGAGGTGTTAATCTTTTCCCATCTTTATGTAAACCATCACCAAGAGGAGATGTAATAACATTGTATTGCGAGGATAACGACAAAATTAACCAATGGCTATTCTCAATAATAACTCTAGATGAGAGTAAAACAACTTTTTGATTTAAAATGTTTACTAAAGTTCTTCAAAATATTATGTTAAATGTATCTTTATATGTAAATGATGAATGATCAAGAAAGCTCTTTTGATAAATTATCATCGAAAGTATACGCCTTGCTTATTATTGATATTCAGGAAAAAATAATAAGACCAATTTTTAATAAGGATTCAATAATCAAAAACATCAAAAAGCTAATATATGCTTACCAAATTTTAGAAGAAAACATATTCATATCTGAACAGAACCCACTCAAATTGGGGGTAACGATACCTGAATTATCACCCAAAGCAGGATTTAGAAAATTTGAAAAAATGGAATTTAGCCTAGCCAAATTAGAAGGATTTTTAAAAGAACTAAAAGATAAGAAAATTAGTAATTTGATAGTTTGTGGGATTGAAACGCATATTTGCATTCAACAAACAGTCTTAGATTGTTTACAAAAAGGATTTGAAGTTATTCTCATATCAGATGCTATGGGAAGTAGAAATAGGGCAGATCATGAAATATCATTACAAAGAATGACTCAGAGTGGGGCGATCTTAACAACAACTGAATCAATAATTTTTGAATTATGCAAAACTGCGGATAGAAAAGAATTTAAAGAAATTAGAAATATAATAATGAGTTAAAGAAAAATAAATACTGGTTAGTTGTTGAGAGATAATTTAAAATTTTATTAGAGATAAATTTTTAGGGTTTATTTGAATATGAAATTAGTTACTGAAAACTTCCTTCTGGCAATATCTATTTTTTTTATTGGAACTTTATTATCGATAATAATTTCTAAACTTTCAAAAATTTTTTTTAAAAAGATTTCCAAAAGAACAAAAACAAATTTCGATGATTTTATTTTTGAGGTAATCTCTGGAATTATAAAACCTATAGGTTTCCTTCTTTCACTTTATTTTTCAATTGACTATTTTTTTGCTGATGAAATAACTTTCATCTCTGTCTTATTGAATATTCTGAAATTATTTATATTAATAATCATCATAAAAGCTCTCAACAAAGTTTTAATAAGATCTTTAACAGAATCGACCTCCAAAATTAATGATTCCTCAATTAGTTCAATGGTATCTTCACTAACTCCATTGATAAAAGCATTAACATGGACTATTGGTTCAATATTTTTCTTACAAAATATAGGTGTTCAAATGACTGCAATATGGGCTTTACTAAGTGCAGGAGGTATTGGAGCAGGATTAGCTTTGAAAGATCCAGTTCAGGAGTTTTTTGAATATATAACAATTTTGCTTGATAAACCTTTTCAAAAAGGTGAGTTTATAAAATCTGAAGGAGTCCTCGGAATGGTTGAGAGAGTGGGAGTAAGATCCTCAAGGATAAGAAGTATTAATGGAGAAGTAATAGTAATGAGCAACAGCGCCCTAACAAATGGCATAATTTCAAATTACGCACAAATGGAAAAAAGGAGGTTAGTACATAAATTAGGAGTTGTTTATGAAACCTCACCAAAACTCATGAAATTGATTCCAATAATAATTAAAAAAATAGTTGAAGAGACAAAAGATGCGTCTTTTGATAGATGTCATTTCACAGATTTTGGCGACTTCAGTCTTAATTTCGAACTTGTTTATTACATCCCAACAAATAATTATCTTGCTGCAATGGAATCTCAACAATCTATAAATTTAAAAATTATTGAGGAATTTGCAGTTAATAATATAGAGTTTGCATTCCCAACACAAACCTTAAATATTGAAAGTAACAAAGCCAAATGATCTACAAATCTCTTCACTTAAAATCCAGAGTTTTGAAGCTAACTCAGAATTATTTGCCTCATCACTAACCTTACTTTCAACTAATTTATGTTTTTTAAAAGATATAAGTTTATTACTTAAATGAACGTAACCAATATTATTTAAATTTGAATCAAAAACAATTTCAGAAAGTAACTTACCAGCATTTTCAATACTTTCAGAAATTCCTAAAATATTTTTTGCAGCTTTAGAAAAAATTAAATATCCAAAGAGATTAAAACGTTTACTATATCTAAAAAAACCGGAATCATCATTTGGTATTACTTGACCAGGAGCCCAAGTAATTACAGAAATTTTACTGGAGGAAATT
>CACAXR010000010.1 GCA_902536555.1 uncultured Prochlorococcus sp.
CGGGCTTCAGGATTTACTTGAATATAGATGGAAGAATACTGTAAGTTTTTTTGGTCATGGAGCTTTAGAAGAACAGGACGACGAGAATAAAGCCACGGAACATTCACTAGATTATGGACTATTTGATAAGAAGAAACTCCACAATTTTTGGTTTAATGAATGTAATAAGTCTTTTATTAAATGGCATCAAGGCTTTGCAAGCAAAATACATTATGAAAAATATAAAAGTACAGTAACCACAAAAGATGGCAAGACTTATTCTGCAAGATTAGTAGTAGATGCGACAGGATATGATCCTGTTTTTCTTAAATTAAAATCGTGTGGTCCTTTAGCAGTACAAACTTGTTATGGGATAGTGGGTAATTTTAGTAAACCTCCACTGAAAAAAGGGCAGTTTGTATTAATGGACTATAGAAATGACCATCTTAATGAAGAGCAAAGAAAAGAACCGCCCACTTTTCTTTATGCCATGGATATGGGAAATGGGAAATATTTTCTTGAAGAGACATCTCTTGGTTTAGTAAATCCTCTAACAATGGAAAATTTAAAAGAGAGACTAGAGAAGAGGCTCTCTTATAGAGATATATCAATCACAAGCATGCAACACGAAGAGCTGGGTTTGTTTTTACCAATGAATATGCCAATACCAGATTTCAAACAACAAATACTCGGATATGGTGGTGCGGCTTCAATGGTACATCCTGCATCCGGATATTTAATAGGAAATGTTTTAAGAAGAGCTCCACTTGTCGCAAAAGCAGTTTCAGAAGCAATTAAAAACAAAAATCTTAGTACCTACCATATTGCTAGAAAAGGTTGGGAAACTTTATGGTCAAAAGAATTAATTAGAAAGAAATCACTTTACCAATTTGGATTAGAAAAACTCATGAGGTTTGATGAAAAACTATTGAGAGAATTCTTTGGCAGTTTTTTCCAATTACCTAAAAATCAATGGTATGGTTTTCTAACTGATACTCTTTCATTAAGAGAGATTGTATATGCGATGTGGATAATGTTTATTAAGGCTCCATGGAGCGTAAAGAAAGGTCTTATGATTATGCATGGTAGAGAATTTAAAATGTTACTTAGGATAATATTTCCAAATATATAGTTTAAAAATGAGAACCATACTAATAAGTGGAGCTAATAGAGGTATTGGAATAAATATTGCACATAAAGAATTAAAAGAAGGAAATAGAATTAGTGTCGGAATAAGAGATTTAGAAGCATTAAAAGGAAGTATTATTGATCCAAATAAATGGCCAAAAGGAAGAATTATAATTAACGAATATGATGCATTAAAAAAAATTACAGCCGAAAATTGGATAAAGAATACTGTGGATAAATTTGGAGAATTTGATTCAGTAATAAATTGTTCTGGAGTATTATCGAAAGTTCCTTTTTTATTCAAAGATGGCGATGAAAAAGATATTTTAAATACACTAAATATTAACTTTTTGGCAATTTGGAATTTATGTAGGCTTTCTTGGGATCATTTATGCGCCTCAGGCAGAGGAAGAATTATTGTTTTAGTTTCAATGAGTGGGAAAAGATCTAAAGGCGATCTAGCCGCTTATTCTTCTTCAAAGTTTGCTTTGATGGGATTATGCCAAACAATGAAAAATAAAGGTTGGGATCAAAATATAAGGATTACAGCAATTTGCCCAAGTTGGGTTAATACAGAAATGGCTCAAAATATCTCTGCCCTAGACAAATCGAGCATGACACAACCAGAAGATATTGCTGAAATATGCTCAACGATTCTGAAGTTACCTACCCAATCAGTTCCATTTGAAATTGCCCTAAATTGTAATTATGAAATCTAGCCTAATTTTAAAATTAAGTAAGCCATTGAGAGCATTGCAATTGCTATAAATAAACCTTTTATTCGGTTAGTGAACAATGAAAAAAGAGATAAATCTTCAGAAAAGTATCCACCAAAACTACCCGTGATGAATAATATAACCATTGGTAGAGATGCCATGCCAAAAGAATAAGATATAGCCTTTAGAAATCCAAAATTAAGATAATTAAAAATAAAAAAACTTAATGAAAATAATAAAAAAGATGCAAATAGAGTAATGGAGACTTCAGCATCTAAAGTGTGCGGTATGGTTCCCTTTAATTCAAATTGCTTTTTGCATTCTATAATTTGTCTTTTTGAAAGCTTTAAATAACCAGTTTCAGGAATTCTTTGCGACTTATATTTTCTTAGTAATCTCGCTTCCAGAGTTTCTGGCTCCTTTGTCATAATTGATGTTAATAATTCATCTGGTTTTAATTTCTTAATTTTCTTTTCAAGATTATCCGTTTTCCCAATTCTATATAGGTCTCCTACCCTAATAAGGTAAACATATCCCGACATTTGCGTTGTAAAATTAATACTAATTCTATTTAGATAATACTAAATGAATCAATGAAATTAAAAGTTTTTACAAAATGACAAACGATATTTTATATTCATTTCGAAGATGTCCATACGCAATTCGTGTTAGATGGGCTCTATTAATTTGTGAAATCAACGTAGAAATAAGAGAAATTGATTTAAAAAATAAACCCCTTGATTTTCTAAATAAATCAAAGACAAAAACGGTTCCAATACTTATTAAAAAAAATAGTGAAGTTATTGAAGAAAGCCTTGAAATCATCCTATGGGCGCTCTCAGAATCTAAGAAAGAAAATATTAAAGCTATTTATTTTCCTGATAATAAGAGGAAAGATATTTTTGAAATAATTAATGAAAACGATAAAGAATTCAAATATCATTTAGATCGATTTAAATATGGCACAAGATATTTGAATAGTAATGAAGAATTTCATTTCACAAATGCGATTAAATTTATCAAAAGATGGAATGAACTACTGGCAGAAAACAAATACTTTTTTGGAGATACCCCCACAATCGCTGATTGGTCTATTTGGCCTTTTGTAAGACAATTTAGAATCGCTTGTGAAAGTCAAAAAAGAACAAATTATTTTGAGCCCTCAATAAAAAACTGGTTAAATTCGTTTGAGAAAAATAGAGAATTTAATTCCTTAATGTATAAATACGAATTATGGGGACCATATTCTAGAAAGAATTATTTTCCTTCAAATTAGCTTTCTAATAACTTTCTCTTCTCAATTATACGTGCTAACTCCAAAAAATATCCTGCAGTTCTAAATTTACCAATATTCTTTTCTTTAAAATCAAGGTCGCTTCTTATTTCAGCAGTCTCAGCCATAAGCAAATCCAAATCATTTGATCCAAGACTATATAATTCACCGAGTTCGATTTCCCTCCCAAGTAAATGACTCCTAAACCACTTCCCTTTATTTTCTTGAGGCGGAATATCGAAGGAAGCAAATGACATTTAAAAAATAAAAACTATTATAAGAGTATTCTAGAGTTATTAAAGAGATTTTTTCAATTCTCCTTTATTAAAAATATATGCAATAAGAAGAATTACAAATGTAATTACAGCACAAATTTCTGACCAATAATCTATTCCAATTTTTGCAATCATCAAAGGTGCCAAAACTGTGAAAAATCCCCCTGATAGAACTAATTGTGCGAATAGCTGTTTTGATGTAAAAATTGGGAGAGTTCTAGAAATATTTTTGGGATCTGCAAGCCTTAAGAGAAGTAATCCTGAAGCAACTACACCTGTAGAGTTTCCAAACTCTATCAAACTTTTTTCAAACCAGTATTCATCAAATATAAAGTATGCAAAATAAGCAATACAAATTAAATTCCAAAGTAACCCAAAAATAGTAAAAACTAAGATTAATTTCCAATTTTCAAAAACAATAGAAATATCTAAGCTTGCCATAGCCGAAAAAATCAATAGATCAGTAGATAAAATCCCTATCTCTCTTTGCAAAATATTTGAAATAAATTCTGTATTTTTGGTTTTTTCTAAAATATATCTAATAAGGAGCGAACCTATTAGAATAAAGGGGAATACTGGAAGCGAAAAAATAATTTCTCTAGAGAAGTCACCAAAAGGATTTGAGATATATTTTAAAAATTTAAGTAATAAAACACCAAAAGAAATTGCCAAGCCAGAGAATCCAAGATTTATTATCAAAATTCTTAAATCCGCAAAAATTCCTATCTTTGTATTTTCTTTTTGATTATCTTTTTTTTCGGAAATTTCCTCTGTATCTGTAATACCAAAAGTCCTTCCAATGAAAATAAAAATGCTGCCCAATAATGAAGATGATAAAAGACCCATTGTTGCCATAGCCAGACCGAGATCTAAACCATTTGGGAAACCTAACCTATTAAAACTCTCTCCGATGATTGATGCCGCTCCATGCCCCCCCTCAAAACCAACCTCGATCAAACATCCCATTAGAGGATTAGTATCCATAGTTGGGGGCAAAAAATATTTAACAACTAAACCACCAACAAAAAATTGTCCGAAACCTAGGGAAAGAGCAAGCAAAAATTGATTAAAAATAGGTTTAACTAAACCACTTATATTTGGGATAGGTCTGCCCATCATTAAAGTTGCGAAAACTAATGATAAAAGAGGAGTAGGAAAATTACTCCAAACATTAATTGTTTCTTTGGGCAAGAAGTGTATCGCTCCAAATGGACCTATAGATATACCTAAAAATCCTGATATTACTGCTATTGGCAGTCCAAATCTCTCGAGCTGAACAGCCAGTTTTAATCTCCTCCCAAAAATCAAGAAAAAAATTATAATTAAAAATCCCAAAAAACTTATATATATAGAATTTGAAAAAATATTTTTATCCTGTAGAGAAATAATATTCAATGAATTCAATAACATATACTAATAAATCTAAATTAATAAACAAAATTTTTCAAATAAAAAAGGCTCCGGTTAGAGGAGCCTTTTGATATTAATAAAGAAATTTAGGAATTAATCCTTAAGTGTAACTGTTGCGCTATCAATATTACTAATAGCATTTGTAACTCTCTTAAAGTCAAAGCCTAAAGCTCTTAAAGCATGCCACAGGTGACCTTGAATAAAGAAAAATCCAAAGTAGTAGTGAACATTAGCTAACCAAGCTCTCGAGGTATAAGTACCATCAGGGAGGTCAACAGTATCAACCCAATATGGAGAAATACTAAACTTTAATTCAAGTGGTTCACCAAAAAACTCAACTGGATAAACAGTTGTATTAGATGCACTCCAGAAAGCAGCAATAATTGCCATCCAACCTATACCTGCCAAGGACCATGAAAGTACTGCTTCTGCAGATAAAAGACCCTTACCTTTGAATTTGGTATATTCACCAACTTGCTTGGTTGCGATATGCCAGGAGCCACCTGTTATTAAAACAAATGCTAAGAAAGCATGGCCTCCCATCACATCCTCTAAATCATCAATCAGAAGGAAATCTGTCTGGTGATTCCAAATCTCGGCTAGATTTAAATCATACTCAACTTGCCTTACTGCTCCAATTGCTGGGTCATAAACCCCGTGAACTCGAGCCCATTCAACAAGAAGAATAACTGCAAATCCAAGAATAATTAAATGGTGACCAAGAATAAATGTCAATTTATCAGGATTATCCCATTCGATATTGAATTTTCTTGCTCTTGCGACTTCAGAATCTTCTAAATTTCCGGGAAGAAGAAGAGAATGTAAAAGTCCTCCAGCTGCTAAGACCATAGAGGAAACTAAGTGAACAATTGCTATCGCGAGGACAGGCTTTGTATCTCCCATCATTACTCCATCAGCATCAAACCCAATTCCTAGGGTCGCCAAATGAGGAAGTGCGATAAGAGGTTGGTGTCCCATTGGAACACTTGGGTCAAATCGTGAAAGTTCGAAAAGGGTGAAAGCACCCGCCCAGAAAACGATTAATCCTGCATGAGCTACATGAGCAGCAATGAATTTTCCTGAGCGATTTGCTACACCTGAATTACCAGCCCACCATCCATAGGTGGTATCTGGATTACCATAGGTTTGCATTTAGGAATTGATTAGCTTAAACGTTTTGAGAATACTTTATATTTCACCAAACAGTTTAATTCATAACAAAATTGTAAAGGTTAGTAATCCTAGCTATCACCAAACAAAAAATCTTCATAAGGAAATCCAACAGCAAAGAAGGTAGATTTTATGTAGAAAAACTTTTCTCAGAGATATAAGTTTTATAAAAAAAACCATTATTTTCAATTCAAATAAGCTTAAAAAATTTCATTTTGCTGACATTAAACGATGTTTTGTTTCATTAAACCATTCTGTTTATTGCCTCATTCCCAAACAATTATTAAATATGGGATAAGACATCTAATATTATGACTACCTTTCAAGAGTCTTCTAGAAAATTTTCACTAGAAATGAAATCGGAAGTTCATTACAAAAAAGCTGCAAAATCATACAGAAAATCAAAGCAATATATAAATATGATTAACTTATATCCAACTTTGCAAAACACTCTAATTGAGTGTAAGGATGAGAATCTAATTGAATAAAATTTTAAATATTTTTTTCAAATTAATCAAAAAAATATATTTAGTTTTTAGGCTGCGATATTATAGTTTTCCTCAAAATAAAATTTATTAATTATTTTTCTGCACATTTTTATATTGTAAAGAGCTTTGGGTTTCCAAGGTTTTTTCTGACCGAGTGGAGAGCTTTTCCAATGAATACCAGGCTTAAGTATTCCATTTTCACGTAAAAAAGAAAGTTTAATTTCAGTTATTCCTAGTTTTTCCGCGGTTAACTCAGATGAGCTCCATATATCCCCTAACATTGGAAAAAGTAAATATTATTAATCCTTAATAACGTTAAATTTATTTTTTTGAAAGGGGTAAAACTTTTAAATAATTATTAAATCACAAAAACCTAGTATTTATAAAGAGAAGAACTTTGAAAGATTTATTTAAAATTAAGAAATATTAAACAAAGAATCTTCATTAATAAATATCTCATCAATACTTTCTCGTTTTTTTTGGGATTTAAAGTCAACATATTCTTCACTTATCGATTGAAGCTTTGGAAGATTGATCCAACCCTTATGCCAATTTCCACTATTTATTAATTCTTCGTAAGAAATTTCTAAATTTATTTCAGAATCAACTACAGAAACCATTAAAAAAGTAATATTTCCTTTTTCTTTAGTCTCATTTACTAAAACAAAATGTCTTAATCCATTTATGGATTTATTAGAAGTCCAGAAATTTTCCATAATTATTTTTTCTTAATGTTCTCCTCAGAATTTTCTCTGGATATTTTTTTATATTCATTTCTAATTTCATCTAATAAAAGTTTTCTTCTATCCATATAGTTAACAGAATCTTGATTTGATAAGTTATATCTTTCTTTTTTAGTTAAATTCATCCAATTATTAAGATTCTTCTTGTTGAAAGTTGTTAATTTTTTAGCCTTCAAAACTTTTTGTTTTCTATTTAATTTAAGAAAAGTCCTTAAATTAAAAAAAACAAATATAGAAAGAAAAATTATTACTAACGTTAAGAGCATCACTTTGCAAGTAAGTTTTTATTTATCCACTTTTCTAATTCAAAATTATTATCTAAAGAAATTACCTCTTCTTTATTCCCATTACCTGTTTGATCAAAGAGCCTTATAATGAATTCCCTTTTAGTCGCCTCATCATCACCAATAACAATAATACTTTTAGATTTTAGTTTATTAGCCTTTTTAAATTGTTTAGAAAATGAAGATCCACTTAAATCCAACTCAACTAACAAATCATAATTTCTTAGTTTTCTTGATAGATCCATAGCCAATGCCTCAGCAATGAAGCCCTGATTAATAATATAAATATCAGTATTTCTTTGGACTTCGAGCTCTTTTCCCGCTAGTAAAATTAATCTTTCTAAACCAATAGCGAATCCAATTGCCGGAGTATTTGGGCCTCCCATTTGTTTTATTAAATTGTCGTATCTTCCTCCTCCGCAAACTGTAGCTTGGGAGCCTAGAGCGCCACTAGTAATTTCAAAGGCTGTATGGGTGTAATAATCTAAACCTCTTACTAGATTAAAATTTTCCACGTAGGGTATTTTTAAAACCTCTAATTGTTTTTTAAAGTCTGAATATCTTTTATGACTTTTTTCAGATAAAAAATTGAATAATCTTGGAGCATTTTCAAGAGCTTTTTTTGTTTGAATATCTTTAGAATCCAAAATCCTTAAGGGATTTTTAGTAATCCTATTCTGAGAATCTAAATCTAGAGAATTTTTATTTATTTCTAGCCATTTTAAAAAGGATTTCTGAAAGTTTAATCTATCATTTACATCACCTAATGTATTTATTTCAAGATTAAGTTCTTTTATTCCTAATTTACTCAAGACATCCCAAGCTAAAGCAATAATTTCAACATCACTTCTAACTGAATCGTATCCTATAAACTCAACACCTAACTGATGAAACTGTCTTTGCCTGCCAGCTTGAGGTCTTTCATATCGAAACATAGGGCCCATGTACCAAAGTTTCTGAAGTGGATTAGAAGATATACCATTTTGTATTAACGCTCGCGCAACGGAAGCGGTTCCTTCAGGCCTAAGAGTGCAGGATCTCTCCCCCCTATCAAGAAAAGTATACATTTCCTTACTGACCACATCTGTTCCTTCACCAATTCCTCTTATGAATAATTCAGTCATTTCCAATATTGGTGTTCTAATTTCTTTGATAGATGCTCTTGCAAGCTGCTCTAATAAAATTTTCTCAACGTTTTGCCACTTTATTAATTGATCAGGCAATAGGTCGACTGTTCCTCTGAGATTTTTTAGGTTATTCAAAGTTCTAGAAAATAATTCAAAATTTTTAATTCAAGTAGAAATTAATCTTTGATTAGTTATTCTGTGAGATAATTTTAATTTAACATTTAGAAAAACTATTGGAAATTAATAAAAATAAAGAGAATCAGCATTGCGGTACAAAACCAAAAAAAATTGCTTTTGGGATAGCACCATTAGGTATCGTTTCAATAGGGATAGTGCCAATGGGAGTAATAAGTATTGGAATAGTCCCAATGGGAGTATTTTCTTTTGGGGCAGTAGCAATGGGAATAGTCAATTTATCAGTAGTAGGGATGGGAATTATCTCTGCCGGTGTAACGACTATGGGGGTATGGGAGTATTCACCTAATTCAAAAAACAATCATCATAATCATTCCAAACAAATTTCAAAGTCAAGCAAAGAAAATACGATTTCAGATCTATTTAATACAAAACAAGAAGCTGAAAAGGCTGCCTTAAAATACGGATGTATTGGAGCACATAAAATGGGTAATAAATGGATGCCATGTAAGATGCACTAGATATTTTCTAAGTAAAAAATTTATTGAATATTAATTCAAAATCTCTACTCTAAAATCAAGATTTTTTGCTTCATCAGTAGTTAATTTTCTTGACCAAGCTCCTTGCACAGGACTATTCCATCTGAACCCAGCATTTTTAGCTAAAGATCTATCTTCGTAACTAATAAGCGCCTTGTATAAAAACCTTGGTTCGGTAGCTTTAAGTAAAAGTTCCTCTAAGTTATTGCATTTTTTGAAGACCTCAGATATATAGAAGCAATCAGATAAAGCTCTATGTAAATTCCAAACTGGTATTGAAAAAGATAAAGCCAGATCAGTAACTGAGGGTCTATTTTTTAGTGATTTTTGAAAAGACCAATTAATATCCTCCAAACTGCATATCCATTTTTTATTAAGTACAGGTAATCTGCCCTTCCCAAACCATTTCTTATCAAACTCTGCATTATGCGCGACAATGAAATCCGAACAGTCAACAAGTTTCAGAAAGAAATTCAATCCATCTTCCCATGGTTGAGAGATATTAGTTACTTGAGCGGATATACCATTCACATGTTCGGCTTCATTATTAATAACTGGAAATAAAAATGAAACTTGTGAAAGCACGCACTTAAAAGATACATCAAACAAAATACAACCTATCTCTATCACTTCATCTTTATTTTCGTCTAAACCTGTTGTTTCAGTATCAAGAATTAAAATTTTTTCAATTTTTTTATTTTGATTAGCAACACTCTCTTCAGAGGGATGACTGATAACTTGATCCTGAAGAATATCCAATTGATTTAACTCTTTTTTGTTAGATAGATCCAATTAGCTGAAAACACTTTCATTTATATTGACGCATTTAATAAAAATTTCTCTTAAATTAATATAAATTAAGAAACATGATTAGAAGATAATTTTTTAAACATTTTTAGTTTATGAAAGATGACTTTTACAAAATATCAATTTAATAATTTTTGTTATTGGCCTTCAAATCCTAAAAAAATTGTGGAATTTATTGGTGGAAGTTATCTAGCTTCTAAACCAGATTTAACTTATAGAAGATTCATAGAGAGTTTAATTAATAAAAACTATGCCGTACATGCATATAAGTACACTCCACAATTCGATCACCAACAACTTGCTATTAAAGCATGGAGAGATTTCAAGAATTGCCGAATATCTTTATCCAAGAGAATAGGAGCATCAATTCCTTCCATAAGAATTGGTCATAGCCTAGGCTGTAAACTTCATCTAATTTCCCCTGATGGTGGAAGAAATTGCGAAAAATTCATATCAATAAGTTTTAATAACTTCAGTGCTAACAAATCTATTCCATTATTGAAACAAATTTCTCAAAAATTAGAGTTCAACAGTGAATTCAGCCCAAGCCCTGAAAGAACTTTGCGATTAATTGAAAAAACATATAATCAAAAAAATAACTTCCTAATAAAATTCAACTCAGACGAATTAGATCAAACAGATAAATTATTTTCTTGTCTGAAAGCAAGAAAAGAAGATAATTCTAAGGGGGTAATGTTAAAAGGCACACACACTATAATTGCGAGCGCAGGACTAAGAGAAAATTTTTTGGGAAACTGGGCCGATGATGAATTCAAAAGAAATACTATAAAAAAAATTTCCAATTTAATTGATGAATCTAATTAGGATAATTCTTTCAACTTTTCCAAAACAGAGCTATCTTCAAGAGTGCTTATATCACCGCTAATTTTTTCTCCAGCAGCCAAAGATCTTAAAATTCGCCTCATAATTTTTCCACTACGTGTTTTCGGAAGTGAGTCAGAAATTATAATTTTTTCAGGCTTTGCAATAATTCCAATTTCATTAACAACATGTTTCTTTAAATTCTCTACTAATTCTGAAGAACTGTTCACGTCTTTCTCTAGAGATACAAAAGCAACTATAACTTCACCTTTTAAATCATCTTTTTTACCAACGACTGCAGACTCTGCAACTGATTCATGACTTACCAAAGCAGATTCTATTTCCATTGTTCCTAAACGGTGTCCTGAAACACTTATGACATCGTCAACTCTTCCCATAATCCATATATATCCATCTTCATCAATACGTGCTCCATCTCCAGCAAAATAAACATTTTTCTCTCCTTTAAAGGAAATATATTCCCAATAACTCTCCAAATATCTCTCTGAGTTTCCGTGAATTGTTCTCATCATTCCTGGCCAAGGTTTCTTGATAATTAAATAGCCACCCTCATTCTCCTTAACCTTATCTCCATTCTTATCGACAATTTCAACTTCGATTCCTGGCAGAGGGAAAGTGGCTGAACCTGGCTTTGTAGCAACGACTCCAGGCAAGGGACTTATCATCACACCACCTGTCTCAGTTTGCCACCAAGTATCAACAATAGGGCATTTATCTTTACCAATGACATCTTTGTACCACATCCATGCTTCAGGATTAATTGGTTCTCCAACTGTGCCCAAAAGTCTAAGACTCTCCAAGTTATATTTATCAGGAATTTCACGCCCAGACTTCATAAATGCTCTTATTGCAGTTGGTGCAGTATAAAAAATAGAAACCTTATATTTTTGAACAATTTCCCAAAAAGCTCCTAAATTTGAAGGTCTTGGCACTCCCTCATACATTAAGGTTGTAGCACCATTAGATAAAGGCCCATAAACTATGTAACTATGACCTGTAATCCAACCAACATCAGCAGTACACCAATAAATATCTTCATCTTTTAAGTCAAAAATCCATTTAAATGTCAAATGGGACCAAAGATTGTAACCACCTGTAGTGTGAACTACACCTTTGGGCTTTCCAGTAGAGCCTGAAGTATAAAGAATAAAAAGTCTATCTTCGCTATTCATTATTTCTGGTTCACAATGATCTTTTTGATCTTTTAATAACTCATGCCACCAAAAATCTCTATCATCAACCATCGAAATATTTTTTTGGGATCTTTGAACAACAAGTACTTTCTCAACAACTTTATCTGCCCCACTTTCAATAGCTGCATCAACTGCTTTCTTAAGTTCAATCACCTTATCTTTTCTAAAGCCACCATCAGCAGTAATAACAAATCTGGCGTTTCCATCAATTAACCTATCTTTTAAAGCTTCTGAAGAAAATCCTCCGAAGACAACTGAATGAGGGGCGCCAATTCTTGCACAAGCTAACATGGCAAACATTGCTTCAGGAATCATCGGCATATAAATACATACCAAATCTCCTTTTTTTACACCAATTGCTTTTAATGCATTAGCTGCTTTACATACCTCCTTTAGAAGTTCTTCGTAAGTATATTTTTTGCTATCTCCGGGTTCGCCTTCCCATATGAGAGCAGTCTTTCCTCCAAGCCCTCTCTTGATGTGTCTATCTAAGCAGTTATATGTAATATTGAGTTTCCCTTCTTTGAACCATTTAAAAAAGGGCGCATTTTCGTTATCTAATACAGTTTGAAATGGCTCAAACCAATCTAATTCAGATTTTGCAAAAGATTCCCAAAATTGAATAGGATTATCTGAAGCTTGTTTTTTTAGGCTCAGTAATTCTTCTTGATTACTAATATTTGAGTTTTCTGCAAATTTTTTTGATGGAGGGAAGATTCTCTTTTCTTCAAGTATGTTATTGATTGAATTTTTTTTATCTAATGACATTAAATAAATATATGCTTAGTAAATTTAGTCGAAAAAATTAAGGTTTTCAAAAATTTTAATATTAATTTAGCTCAAAGATTTATTTTTAATAGATCTAAAAAATACGGCTTAAAACAAATTCTGGAAGAGCCATTAAAGCCCTTTTATATTCCGAATCAGGAAGCCAGACTATCGCTTCTTTAGAAAGCATTGCAAAATTTTCAGCTAGTTTCCTAGAACTTTCAATAGCTTTAGAGTTCATGATGATATTAAGAGCATCATCTAAATCGTCTTTTTCAGCAAGTTCTCTGTTTATAAGAACTGACAATTTTTTATTTTCTTCTAAGGCATATAAAACAGGCGCGGTGAGATATCCACTTGCAAGATCACTTACAGCAGGTTTTCCAAGTTGTTTATCATTTCCAGTAAAGTCAAGAATGTCATCTACAACTTGGAATGCTAAACCAATATTTTTGCCAAAATCATACAATGAGGTTAAGTTTTCGTCATTAATCCCACTCAAAACTCCAGCTGCTTTACAACTATTGGCTATTAATGATGCTGTTTTACAATAACTTTTGTTGATATATTTAGAAAAAGATTGAGCCGAATCAAATCTATTTAAATTTTGTTTGATTTCACCCTCTGCTAAATCCATTATTACTCTACTAAGTAATTTAACTACGTTTACATTGTCAAGATTTGCTAGGTGCCAACTTGCTTGGGCGAATAGAAAATCACCCGCCAAAACAGCTACTCTGGTATTAAATCTGCTATGAACTGTATCTACCCCTCTTCTTGTAGACGCCTCATCTACAACATCATCATGAACTAATGAGGCTGTATGAATCATCTCAGTTATTTCAGCAAGCCTTTTATGTTTGCTTGTCAAGCAGAATTCAGGAGATATAGCTTTTGAAATCAATAAAACTATACCAGGTCTCAACCTTTTTCCCCCGGCACTAAAAAGGTGTTCTGCTGCGGCTTGAAGAATTGGGTGACCAGCTCCTATTAGATTTTTCAGTTCTAAAATAAGATCATCAAGATCATTTTCAACTGGTTGTAGTAGCTTTGTTACTGTATTCATGATTGACCTCTTCTATATCTTAGGGAATCAAACATTACTTCGGAGGTTAACCATCCTAATTTCTTTATTAATTCCAAGCCAAAACTTTACTTTTTTAGAAAATTCATCTCTTTCTGAAGAAACAAAAAATTTTACATTTTCGAAAGAAATACACTCATAGCGGTCAGTTTTTGGAATAGCAAAAGATTCATTAAATTTTTTTATTAATGCTACTGATGGATCAATAATTTTTATATTTGAATTTATTTTTTTTCTTAAAAAGTCAAAAATTAAAGGATAGTGACTACATCCAAGTATTAATTCTTCAATATTTTTGTTTATTAGTGGTCGTAAGTATAAGTCAGAAAGATAATTTAACTTATCAAGATCTAATTTTTCTTTTTCAATTTCTGATACAAATTCTGGACATTCTTGCTGAAATATTATCGTATTATTTTTTTTAGAAGTTATTGCGTTTTTATAATATGATGATCGAACAGTTGTTTGTGTTGCCAAGACACCAATTATTTGTTTATCAACTATTTCCGATACTGAGTTTATAAGGTCAAAACAAGGTACGTTTAAATGATTTTTCAGAATATCAAGTGCACATGCATTTGTAGTGTTACAAGCTACTAAAAGTGCATCCAAATTCTTATCAATAAAGAAATTGCAAATCTCCTTTGCAATTAATCTTATCTCTTTAAAATTTTTACTCCCAAAAGGTATTCTTTTTGTATCTGCCAAATAAAAAACTTCTACATCTTTACGTGTTTTTAGTAAAGAATTAAGTATAGTAAAACCCCCTATACCACTGTCAAATATACCTATTTTAAGCTTCACCCTATTTTATAAAGATATTCAAGAATGCCTTTTGCAATTGCATAAGCTAATCTTTTACGATGCGTTGTTTTTTCTAATCTTCTTGCATCTAATCTCCCCGTTAAAAATCCAATTTCTACAAGAACTGCAGGCATCCTAGTATTTTTAATTACGTAAAATCTACCCTGTTTAACGCCTCGATCAGGACTCCCAGGAGAAACTCTTAGAATTTGTTTTTGAATTTTTTTGGCGAGTAACCTACCTCTCCAACCTCTATAGTAGAAAGTTTCCAATCCATTGATATCCCTTCTTTTCCCTCTTGAGGCATTTGCATGAATACTTACAAAGATATCTGCATCCGTATTGTTAGCAAAGGAAACTCTCGGAGGTAAACCCAAATCAACTTCATTTATTCTGGTCAACCTTACGTTGACTCCTTTCTCAGACAATAAATTTTTAACTATTTTGGAAACCTCTAGTACAACATCTGTTTCCCTGATACCTCCAATACCTATTGCTCCTGGATCAGGGCCTCCATGTCCTGGGTCAATAACAACCAAAAATTTGTTTTGTTTTACGTCTGGCAATTTCAAGTAACTATAATCACTTTTTTTCGTACGAATTAAGTTTTGATTTACTTTTCTCTTAACAACTAGTCCTTCACCAATCTTCTTAAAAGGATATTTTGGGTCAAATAGTTTTATTCTCCACCTATTTTGATCTAAGCCAACCAATCGCCAAGTCAAGGGTTTTAAATAAATTTCTTCCTTAAATTCAATTACTAGCCTTGTTTTGCCCTTATTTGGTTTACCTAATCTAATTTCTTTAATTGGGCCGTTACCTTTTATTGTTCTGGGATTTTTTAGTTCACCTGGAAAATCTACCCAGAATCTATCGCCAGATATTTGGTTAGCCTTCTGAAAGTATGCTTTTAACTTTGTATTTGATTTAGTTCTTAACTCTAAAACACCATTATTTTTTATAGCCCATGCTGCCAAATCACTTGAAGATTTAACTGGGAGGATTGATGAATTTAAAAATAAAAAAAAGAATAAATAACGAAAAAGTTTATTTTCTAAAAACTTTATCATTAGTTTGAAAACAATTCTTTTTTTCTATGTTTAAGACTTGGCATCTGTTCCCTAATTTTCTTTACCCTTTCTTTATCAGCGGGGGCTATTGCAGCTCCCTGAGTTTTTCCAGCATCAGATAAAACTGTACCCCAGGGGTCAATTACCATTGCATGGCCATGACTTTGCCTTCTTCCATAATGAATCCCAGTTTGAGCTGGAGCGACTACATATGCTGTATTCTCGATTGCTCTTGCTTGTAACAGGATTTGCCAATGATCTTTTCCAGTAAATGCTGTAAAAGCTGCGGGAATCATAATTAGCTCTGCACCATTCGAAGACAAATATCTATAAAGTTCAGGAAATCTTACGTCATAACAAATAGATAATCCTATTTTGCATAAACCTGGAACATCTACAACAGGTGGATATTCTGACCCAGATAAAATAGTGGATGATTCCTTATATAAATTTCCATCTGGCAAATCAACATCAAATAAATGAATCTTGTCGTATTTTGCTAAAATTTGTCCATCTTTTCCAAATAGTGCTGACCTATTAAAAGTATGACTGTCATCACCTGCAGGGACGGGATACCCTCCTCCCAAAAGAAATACTTGATATCTTTGTGACATAGTTTTTAGAAAACTTGCACACTTCTCTGACAATTCAGAAGCTAATCTAAGTTTTTCATCATCTTCTCCTAAAAAAGCAAAATTCTCTGGCAATCCAATTAATTCCGCACCTCGTCTAGAAGCCAATTCAATTTGCTCTTCAGCTTCAGCAAAATTTGCTTCAACATTGGAAGTACTCGTAATTTGTAATGCAGCTACCAAAAAATCAGTCAAGACTTTACTCCTAGTGAACTAATTCGTAAATCATGAGGCACGAATCACACCCCTTTCAACTTGAGCTGGAACAATATCTAAGCAATCAAGTTCTGAGCAACATTTAAAATCATCCTCATAATCTCCAAGACTTGTCAATCTTTTGCCATGGGTTGCTGTTTTTAAACATTTCAAAATATCATCTTTCCAAAAATCCCAAAGTACCAAAGCAGCTTGTAATTCGTCATTCAGAATATCAATTTCGAAATCACAGTTCTGTTTTAGATATGAGGCCAAAGCACCAGCCGCCAAAGAATCCTCAAGGGAATAAGAGCCTTCCCAACCACTACCAAGTATTAAAACATTTTCACTTTTTAATGAAATGATTTTTTCTGCAACTGCTTTCCTATTTGGGAGACCCATTGCAAATAAATGCTTAGCATTTTGAACTTTTTGCAATGATTTAGTCCCATTAGTAGTACTCATAAATAGTCTTTTACCATTAACAACTTTTTTTGTAACGGATAAAGGAGAATTCCCTAAATCAAAGCCCTCAATCTTCTTTCCACCTCTCTCTCCAAGCATTAATCTCTTTTCAGCTTGCCACTTAATTGCAGATTCTTTTAATAAATCTAAATCTGCAAAAACTTGTATTGAATCAGCTCCGTTTTTTAAAGCCCAAGAAATTGTGGTTGTAGCTCTTAAAACATCAATGACAACTGCAATATCTGGACTTATTTCTGGAACATCCTTTGCAACGTGATAATAAGTGAGATTAATAATTAAATCCTTTTTCTGTTCCTATTATAGAAAACAGTTACTTAATTTGATTATTTTTTTTATAAAACAAACTTATTGATAATATATAAATAATTTGTTTCTACAGAAATCTTATCAAGTATTTAATTTGAAAATGAATAATATCCGCACAATAAAAGGTGGAGTTAATTTAAAAGGAAAAGTAAAAGTACCTGGAGATAAATCTATATCTCATAGAGCTTTAATAATAGGAAGTATTGCTAAGGGTGAGACGACTATCGAAGGTTTTTTATATTCTGAAGATCCACTTTCAACTGCTGATTGTCTTAGAAAATTAGGTGTAAATATTCCAAAAATAACAAAAGGTGAGTCTTTTACGATTTTAGGGATGGGCCTTGATGGATTAAAAGAACCAAAAGAAATTCTCAATTGTGGAAATTCAGGAACCACTATGAGGTTATTAATGGGTTTATTAGCCGCACAAGAAGGTAAGAATTTCATATTAACCGGGGACGCTTCTCTTAATGAAAGGCCAATGGGGAGAGTTGGCAAACCATTATCTTTAATGGGTGGCAAAATTTCTGGAAGGGAAGGCGGTAATAAAGCTCCAATCTCAATTGATGGGAAAAAACTTAAGGGATGTGTTATTGGAACTCCAGTAGCAAGTGCTCAAGTGAAATCGGCAATATTATTTGCAGGCCTCAATGCTTCTGGAACTACTTCTGTTATTGAACCAGCATCTTCAAGAGATCATACTGAAAGAATGTTAAAAGCATTTGGAGCAGATATCAGCATTAGAGGAGAATTAGGAAGGAATATAGTTATCAAGTCAGGGGGTAACTTAATTGGCCAAAGAATATTGATTCCTGGAGACATAAGCTCTGCTTCTTTTTGGATGATTGCCGCATCTATTGTTCCAAATTCAGAGGTTTTAATTCAGAATGTCGGATTAAATCCCACTAGAACTGGGATTTTAAATGTAATGGATTCAATGGGGTGCAATTATGAGATTTTAGATAAGTCGACTATTGCAGGTGAACCTATTGGATCTATTAAAGTAAAGACTTCAAATAATTTAAGATCATTCACTATTGAAGGAGATATTCTCCCAAAACTTATAGATGAAATTCCTATCCTTACAGTGGCTGCCTGTTTTTGTAATGGAGTTTCTGAAATTAAAGACGCACAAGAATTAAGAGTTAAGGAGACAGATCGATTAAAAGTAATGGCAAGACAGTTACAAAAATTCGGCGCTGAAATAACAGAAAAAGAGGATGGATTAATTATTAATGGGCAATCAAAATTTCATTCTGCGGAGGTAGATAGTGAGACAGATCATCGAGTAGCAATGAGTCTTGCTATTGCTTCACTTCTAGCTAAAGGCACCTCAAAGATCATGAGATCTGATGCTGCTAGTGTCTCGTATCCAACTTTTTGGGAAGAGCTGACCAAACTAACTAACTAATCTAAAAAGTTTTTGTCTGAATTAATAGAAGTTTTAACTAAAGATGGAAGTTACTCTCTAAGAAGTGTGTTATTTCAAGAGAACTTCCATAGTTTATTGGGCGCATTGGAGGAAACAAAGTCAAAGTTTACAGCTACTTCTAATTTGCAAAGATTTCAGGGCAAATCTCTTAATGTTTTGGATATATGTTTTGGTTTAGGATACAATTCCGCTTCTTTATTAAATGAATTAATTAAACAAAAATCATATTTAAATTTGTATGCATTGGAAAATGATAAAAATCCTCTTGCATATTCGCTTAGAAATAAATCTTTCCTTAAATTATGGGATCCAAAAGTCAAAAAAATATTTGATTCGCTTTATCGAAAAGATTACTTTGAAGATAAATTTTTTAAATGCAGTATTTTATGGGGTGATGCTAGAGAAAAAATCAACATTATTCCTTCCTCTATTAAATTCGATCTGATTTATTTAGATGGTTTTTCTCCTCAAAAATGCCCACAATTATGGACAATTGAATTTTTATCCAAAGTCAAAGAAAATCTTAATCCTGAGGGTTATTTAATAACTTATTCTTCATCAGCGGCAGTAAGAAAAACATTAAGAAATCTTGGATTAGATATTTTTACTATTAAATCAAGTTTTAAAAACAGAACTTTTTGGAGCCAGGGAACTGTCGCAATATCAAAATTTGATAATAATAAATTGGAACCTAATTTCAATTTTAAAAAGTTATCTTTAATGGAAGAAGAACATCTCTTAACTAAAGCTAGTATTCCATATAGAGATCAAGATTTAAACTCAAGCAAAGATGATATAATCAACAGAAGGTTAGATGAGCAATTATTCTCAAATCTATTATCAACAAATAAATGGAGAGAGAAGTGGGATATGACGAAGTTATCCGTTAAGAGTAAGATTTAAATTAGGATTTCAAATAAACATGCTAAGTGTTGCGATATTGGCGGCTGGCAAGGGCACTAGAATGAAAAGCTCATTGCCAAAAGTTTTACATAAAATTTCTGGCAAAAGTCTTCTACAAAGAGTAATTGATTCATGTTTCGCATTAAAACCTGATCAAATTTTTGTAATTACTGGACACAAATCAAAAGAAGTACAAAAGTCAATCCCAAACGATAAAAAAATCCATTTTGTTGTTCAAGAACCTCAATCAGGAACCGGTCATGCTATCCAGGTACTTTGCAAAGAAGTAAAAAAACATGAAGGAAAACTTTTGGTACTTAACGGCGATGTGCCACTCATTAGGCCTAGTACTTTAAAAAGACTTTTATATTTACACGATTCAAAAAATGCTGATGTTTCTTTAATTACCACAAAGAAAACAAATCCTTATGGATATGGCAGAGTTTTTTTGAAGGGGGATTTTATAGAGAGAATTGTTGAAGAAAAAGATTGCAATGATCTTGAAAGAGAAAATCCATTAATAAATGCAGGTGTTTACTGCTTTAACTGGGGTAACTTGTTAGAAATAATTAATACCTTGCAAAGCAATAATAATCAAAAAGAGATCTACTTAACAGATACAATATCTTTGTTAAAAAACTCCTTAAGTCTCGAGGTAGAGGATAATGGAGAGCTTCAAGGAATTAATAACAGAATTCAGCTTTCCGAGTGCGAGGAATGTATTCAAAATTCAATTAAAGAAAAGCATATGCTTAATGGTGTAACTTTTATAAATAAAACAAGTTGTTCAATTAGTGAAGAAGCTGAAATTGGTAAGGATGTAGTCATAGAGGCTAATTCACATATAAGAGGAAATACGACAATAAATAGTCATTGCATTATCGGTCCAAATACCTTTATTGAAAATTCTTATGTGGGATTACAATGTGAAATTTCAAACTCTACTGTTTATGATTCTCAAATAATGGACCATATAAAAATTGGCCCTTATAGTCATATAAGACCTAATTCCAAAATATCTTCCTATAGCAAAATAGGTAATTTTGTTGAGATCAAAAATAGTAGTCTTGAGGAAGAATCCAAAGTAAACCATCTAAGTTATATTGGTGATTCTATTATTGGAAGATCTACAAATATTGGAGCAGGCACTATTACTGCAAATTTTGATGGGCAGACAAAACATCAAACAAAAATTGGTAAAAATTCCAGTATTGGAGCAAACACAGTTTTTGTAGCGCCAATAAATCTAGGGGAATCAGTAACAACAGGTGCTGGGTCAGTGATCACAAAAGACTCTAAAGATAATTCATTAGCGATCTCAAGAACTAAGCAAGTTAATGTAGAGAATTGGAAAAAAAAGAAATCATGATTTAGTTAATTAATTCAATAATTTTTTCAAGTTGCCAACATCTACTACCTTTTATAAGAATTGAATCACCTTTTTTCGTAGATTTGTTTATCTCTTGAGGTACATCTTTAATATTATTTAAAACTAAGAATTTCTTCTTATTTTTTAGATAATTGGTGTAAATTTTTTCATTTTCTTTATCGCAAATAAATAAACACTTTTCTATGTCTGAATTATTTATTAAGTTGAATATTTCTTTATGAAATTTTTCAGATTCTTTTCCCAATTCTTGCATACTTCCAAATATGAAAAATTTATTTCTCGGTTTTTCAAGCAGATTTTTAATACATGCTTTTACTGACTCTGGCGAAGCATTATATGATTCATCGTATATTGTTGTTTTTACTGATTTAAGAATTTTATTTCTTCCACCTAAACTTACAAAATCAAATTTATTAAAACTTGCAAAATCAATGCCTAGCTCTTTAGCAACTGCATAAGCAAATAAGAAATTCGAAGCATTATGAAGTCCCTCAAATGAAATTTCAAAGGTATTTTCTTCAATTAAAATTGTTTTATTCGAAGGATTATAAAATCCTCGTAAAATATTATCTTTTTTAAAACTCTCCTTTTGGTTTTTTATATTCAAAAGTTCTACTTTTATTACTCTACCTTTCCAGTATTCTCTTAAAGATTCTTCAAGAAGTAAATCATTTGCTGGTATTATTAGAAGCCCTTTGGGTTTTAAAAATTTACTAATTTCACACTTTGCATATGTAATATTTTTTTTAGAGCCTAACAATCCAATATGGGCTGTCCCAATGTTTGTAATTACTGCAATATCGGGTTCACTGTATCTAGATAAATTTTCTATCTGTCCAATACCTCTCATTCCCATCTCAAGGACCAAAACTTTATGTTCTTTACCGGTGGCAAGAATAGTAAGACCAACACCAATCTCATTATTGAAATTTGCATGGGATAATTTAATTTTTCCAAGTTTCTTTAAAACTTCACCAACCATTTCTTTTGTAGTTGTTTTACCGACTGAACCAGTTATCGCAACCACAGGGATACTTAATTTTTTTCTTTTGAGCAAGGTTAATTTTTGAAATGCCTCTAAAGTGTCATTAACAACCCAACAAGGATAATTAGCAGGAAGTAATTTCTGCATTCCTTCTTTTATAACTACTGATTTAACCCCTTTATTTAAAACCTCAGGAAGAAAACTATGTCCGTCAAAATTTTTACCCTTGATAGCTATAAAAAGATCATTTTTTAAACAAGTTCTACTATCAATACTTATATTCTTAAAATTTAAAGAATCTATTCTCCCTTCCCCCAGATTTTTAATATCACCCAAAACTTCTTTTAACTCTAATAAAGAAAGATCCATTAAGAATTTAAGTCATACTTTTTTTAAAGATGGATCAGCTGATTGTCCATAAGAAAATTTCTCAACTTCAGCAACATCTGGTGATGGTTCCTTTATTCCGCAAACATCTTTATACATTATTTCGTATTCAAGAGCTGATCTTTGCCAACTAAACTCTTGGCTCATAGCTCTTTTTTGTAGTAATTCCCAACTATCTTTATGCCTAAAGGCTTCCCAGGACCTTACTAAAGAAGTATAGAAATCTATAGGTTCAAAGCGATCAAAGCAGAAACCTGTACCACTATTATTTTCTGGATCATGAGGTAAAACTGTATCAACTAAACCTCCAACGCGTCTTACTATTGGAATAGAGCCATATCTCATAGCTAGGAGTTGACTAATACCACAAGGTTCAAATCTACTGGGCATTAAGAATGCATCAGATCCGCCATATATAAGCCTTGATAAAGAATCATCATATGTAAGAAATACTGAAAATCTTCCTGGGTAATCTAATGCCAGTTGCCATAATCCAGACTCTAAATATCTATCTCCAGTCCCTAAAACAGCTATTTGAGAATCTGTATAGGCTAAAAGTCTTCTTGAAACTTGCAGAAGTAAGTCAACCCCTTTCTGATCAACTAATCTACTAACCATACCTAAGAGATATTTTTTAGGATTAACTTCAAGACCCATTTCTCTCTGCAGAATTTTTTTATTTTCTAGCCTATTTCCTAAATTCTTTATACTAAATTTTGAGGGTAAAACTGGATCTTTGGCTGGATTCCATTCATCAAGATCTATACCATTAAGAATTCCCCGTAATTTACCTGAAATGTAATTAAGTAATCCTTCAAGACTTTCCCCGTATTCATGGGTTTTAATTTCATCTGCATAAGTCGGAGAAACAGCATTTACTCTATCTGCATACAACATTGCCGCAGCCATTGTGTGGTCTCCATGCATATACCAAGGACACCAAGTCATTTTTTCTAGTTTCCATCTCCAAGGGCCTTGATATTTCAAATTATGAATTGTGAAGACAGTGCTAATTTCGGGGTCCTGATGCATCCACACAGGAATCATTCCAGTATGCCAATCATGGCAATGGAGAACTTGAGGTTTCCAACAATTCCAGGCAAACTCTGCAGTGGCACTAGCAAAAAATGTAAAACGCCAGTCCTCATTTTCGCCTCCGTATATTTGGTCAGAGTCAAATGTTGGATGACCGACTAGATAAATCACATAATTATGAATGGGATGTTTTGCTTCATATACAGAGAAATCAGTGCCCATTGTATTTGCATTAAAGACTGGTTCATTCGATACTTCTAAAAGACTCCACAATTTCCCATATCCTGGAATTATTACTCTTACATCGTGACCAAGTTTTATCAAAGATGGAGGTAATGATCCAACCACATCTCCCATACCTCCAACTTTGATCATTGGAGCACATTCAGCGGCGGCAAGAAGAATTCTCATTGATAATTATTTAAAAAGGTCTTTTGAAAAATAAACTAGGGTGTCCACTTATAGTCAGAAAAGTCTGGTGGACGCTTTTCGAGAAAGGCATCTCTACCTTCTTGAGCTTCTTCTGTCGAATAAAATAATTGAGTTGTGTATCCAGATAATTCTTGAATACCAGCAATCCCATCATTCTCAGCATTGAATGAAGCTTTAAGAATACGAATAGCAGTTGGACTATTACGTAAAATCTCTCTTGCCCAGATTACACCCTCAGCTTCTAATTCTTCAATCTTTGTAATTGCATTTATCAAGCCCATCTTTAATGCTTCTTTCGAATTATATTTTCTACATAAAAACCAAATTTCTTTTGCTTTTCTTTGACCCACAAGTCTTGCCAAATAACTAGATCCAAATCCAGCATCAAAACTACCAACTCTTGGACCTGTTTGACCAAATATTGCATTTTCTGAAGCAATGCTAAGATCACAAATTAAATGCAGTACGTGACCTCCTCCAATTGCAAAACCAGGAACTAAGGCAATAACCACTTTAGGCAAACTTCTTATTAATCTTTGAAGTTCAAGTACATTTAATCTCTGCTTGCCTTCATCATTTTTATATCCATTCTCACCTCTTACACTCTGATCTCCTCCAGAGCAAAAAGAATAAATACCTTTTTTATCAGGTCCCGCACCCGTGAAGAGAACAACTCCAATATTTTCATCATTTCTTACGATATTAAATGCGTTAATAAGTTCATCTACAGTTTGTGGCCTAAATGCATTTCTTTTTTCAGGCCGGTTAATTGCAATTCTCGCAATTCCCTCATCTGATTTATGAAACAATATATCCTCATAAGATTTGCATTCTGTCCAATTTAAGGTTTTTTTACCAGGTAATACTTTCATAGATCATAATTATTTAAAGATAGAAAATAATGAATTTAATTGCCAATTATTTTTTCTAGCAGGGCATTTTTTTCAAAAATTTCATTTTCTGGATCAATATCAACTTTAATTATTACAGATTTCTGGATAGAAATGCTCCAATCAAATGCCTCTCGTAATTTTTTAAAATTTGCAACACTTTTAAAGTTTACTTGATAACTTTCTGAGAGTTTTTGCCAGTTTATTTTTTTAGGCATAAGAAATAGTTTTTTTAATTCATCTTCTTTTAAATTTTTTTTATAAATACGATTAAATATATTTCCGCCATTATTATCTATTAGAAGAATTGTTAAATTCATGTCGACTGAATTCTCAATTAGCCAACCATTTATATCATGAACAAAAGCCAAATCCCCAGTCACGAGAAGTAGAGGATTTTTAATTCTAGAAATTCCTAATGCAAGGGATAAAGTACCATCTATTCCAGAAGCTCCTCTAAAGCTGAAACAATTTCTTGTTAAGGTACCATTTTCAGAAAAAGTGAGCCAATCTCTAATCGGGCTACTAGCGGAGAGCATTATTGGATTTTCAGCTGGCCACATTTTTGGAACAAGATTTGCAAGCTTGTATTCAGTAATTTGATTATCATTAGTAATTTTCTCTTTTAAAATTTCTTTAATTTGCTCACCTTCCTCTATTAGATCTAGGGCTAACGATGTAAGAGGATTTTTGTTTTGTTCGTTAATTGATAATTCTTCTAACAATAGAGTGGTGAAATTTGATAGCCCAAAATCATATTCAAATGATTTTTGTATAGGGTCCAATTTTCTATAGTTTTTTTCTTTTATAAGAATTTGTATACCTTCAAACTTTGTTAGAAACTTCTCTAAATCAATTGAAGATGACATAGGACCAAGCCTTAAAAGTTGTTTACATTTGATAAGATTCTTATGTCTTCTCAAGACTAATTCCCAATTCACAACTAATCCTCTCAAATCAGAATAAACTCCTGAGACAGGATCAGCAAATACTGGCCAACCAGTAATTTCCTGTAATTGTTCTAAAGATTTATTGAAAGAAGATAAGTCATTTACAGAACCTTGATAGGGACCTACCAAAATAATGCCAGATTCATCTAATTTTAAATTTTTTAAAATTTCAAAAAATTTGGTTTTATCAGACTTTATTCCAACTTTTTGAAAGACATATTTTTTCTTCAAATAAATTCTCTCAAAAACCTCTAAAACATTTTTTTTATTTAAAAATGAAATATCTAAAGGCTTATCAATAGGAATGTTTAAATGAATAGGACCAGGGAAGGTTGATATTTGTTTCTCAGTAATTCGAACTAAATTTAAGATTTCATTTTCTTGTGTTTCATGAAGTCCATTTAGATTTGTACTTAAAACTCTTCTGCAGACTGAACTCAAAAAATCTTCTTGATTTACAGTTTGATTAGACCCACAATCTTTTAATCTTAAGGGTCTATCAGCAGTAAGAAATATTATGCCTTTACAAGATCGATCTGCCTCAACTGCTGCTGGCAATAAGTTACTTACAGCAGTCCCAGAAGTGGTAATAACTAAAGAAAGATTACCTGATGCGGCAGAAATCCCAAGAGAGTGGAATCCCGCAGATCTCTCATCTATTGAATTAAAAATATTTACCAGTCCTAATTTATTCAATTCTCCAGCAGCTATTGCTATAGGTGCTGATCTACTACCAGGACATAGTATTAAATTTTGAACTCCTATCTTTATAAGAAGATTCAAAAGTTGTAAACTTCGAAGAAAATTTTTGCATTCAACAGATGATGTCATAATTTAAATAAATGCTTTGTGATTTTCCTTATAACTGAATTAAATAAAACATGTCTACAACTCAAGAAAAAAGAAATTCGATATTAAAGGATTTAAAAAATCTTTTAATCTGGATTTCTATAGCTTTAATTATACGATGGCAGGTTATAGAGCCAAGATGGATCCCATCCGGCTCAATGCTTCCAACTCTTCAAATACAAGATAAAATTCTTGTTGAGAAAGTAACTCCCAAAATCACCTCCAAATCAAATCTTTCAACATTAAAAAATAAAATAATTGTTTTTAACGTTCCTGAACAATTAATTAGTGCTGGTTATGAAGCAGATACTGCACTAATAAAAAGAGTAATTGGAATACCTGGAGACAAGGTAGAAGTAAGAGACGGTAACCTTTACTTAAATGATATCGCTCAAAAGAATTACATTTTTGACAAAAATATTAATTATTCTATTGGGCCTTTTATTGTCCCAGAAGAGTCATTATGGGTCATGGGAGATAACAGAAATAACAGTATGGACTCACATATTTGGGGATTTTTGCCCTACGAAAAGGTTATTGGTAAAGCTATTTTTAGATATTGGCCATTTAATAAAATTGGACCTATTCGGTTCCCTGCCCTTAATAATTTAGATTAATGGGTACTTGATGTTGTAGGGTTTTTATATCTTGAAGCTGTAGAAATGTTTAATCCAGAATTTCTTGCTACTGAAAATAATGATCCAAACGATGAGAATGATTTAATCCAATATTTACAAAAACAATCTCCAGAAGTTTTGCAAAGAGTAGCAAAATCAGCTAGTGAAGATATTCAAGAGATTATTAGACATAACGTTCAAGGTCTACTTGGAATGCTTCCTTCAGATCAATTTGATGTAAAAATAACATCTTCAAAAGATAACATTGCTAATTTATTATCTTCTGCGATGATGACAGGATATTTCTTAAGGCAAATGGAGCAAAGAAAAGAGCTTGAACAAACTCTTAAAAATGATGAAAACATGTCTATAGAAGAATAATAGTTTTTAAAGATTTACTTCTTCAGGAATTATTCCTAGTTCAAACAACTTTTTATATAAACCTATCAAAAATTTATTATCCTCAGGAAGTTTGTCCCACTTTTGGGAATTAATTTCATTTATTAATATTTGACAATCCTCAATTGTAAATTTAATTGGCGCCGTAAAATGAGCCGGAATTAAATATTCCATATCTTCAAGAGACTTTATATTTTCTAACCAATTTAGTAAAACTTCTTTTGAACGCGGAAAAATTAATTTTTGTAAAACTGGTGCAATTTGAATCTTAGGAGTATCTTTACCCATTATTTCAACAAGAGAGGATTCCCAATCTTCGTCCCATAAAAAGGGATAAATACCGAAATGAGATCTCCAGTTTCTAAGATCTTTTTTGAATGAATACTTAAATATTTTTTTAAAAGGTGGAATATTTAATTTACCTGGTTTCAAAAAAGATGAAAATAAGACTAACCTTTTCCACCCTTTTTTTCTCTGTTCGATGGAGTCAATCAAAGGTTCATCTCCTCTATCTCTAGAATGAAAAAGAAGTGGAGTTGGATCAAAATTAAATATCTCAGGTGGTGTGGAGTCTATTCCAACTATTGCGTCGGTTACGTGAAGAGTTTTCGTAGGATAATGGAAACAGCTTATCTCCTGATATCTTCCAAGTCCTAAATTCAGTGGACCTAATGAAGACCATTTAAAAGAGTTTGCATGTGGAGTACCTTCCTCAAATAGTATTCTTGATCTTTTTGATGGAATTCCTAAAAAATCTAGTGGTAGATTTATGGGGAAACTCCATTGACCAGGACAAAGCCAAATTTCTGCATCTTTAAAAATTCTTGAAAGAGCTGGAAGTCCGATCTTATGTTCTAGTCCAGAGGCACTTGGTAGAATTATTGTTTTCACGTTGCCATATATCGTAATTAATTTTTCTAACTCATTTATTAATTCTTTTGTCGGTGGCAGTGGATTTATTAGCATCAATCCATTATCAACCTTTATTACCGTCATTCTTATTGGAACTGCAACATAATATAGTCCCTGTATTTGTTCCAAAGACCATATGTGATCAGGAATTAATTCTCTTAAAATTGTTTTCTTTTTTCCATAAGGATATAAGGGGAATAATGGCCACCAATTCCACTTTTTATTTAAAGTTTCTTCCACCACTATCATTTATACCCAGCAAATAATTTCTTTAACTTAAATATTCCATATCTTGGAGCGAATAAAAAAGCAAATAAAAATATAAAAGTTTGTGCCAAGACAATTGATCCACCTGTTTCAAGATCAAACCAAAAACTAACGTAGATTCCTATCAGGCTTGAGATAATTGCACTTAGTACTGAAATTACTGTCATATTATCAAACTTATCCGTTAGTAAATATGCTGTAGCCCCTGGTGTAATCAACATTGCAACTACCAAAATAATTCCAACAGACTGCAAGCCCACAACAGCTGCCAAAGATAAGCATGTGAGGAGTAAATAATGAAGAAAAAATACGTTAATCCCAACTGTTTTTGCATGCCTAGGATCAAAACAATAAAGCATTAAATCTTTTCTAAAAATTGATAAAAGGATTACTACCAATAAAGAAATGAATATAGTTTGTTTTACATCTGAAAGTGATATTCCTAATGGACTACCAAAAAGAATAGAGTGCAGATCAATATTACTTTTAATCTTAGAAACCAAAACGATTCCAAGAGCGAAAAATCCAGTAAATACCAACCCAATAACAGTATCTTCCTTAACTCTAGATTTCTGCTTAATAAACCCTATCAATGCTACAGAACCAACTCCGAAAATAAATGCTCCTAATGAGAAAGGAAGACCTAATGCATAAGCAACAACAACACCAGGCATTACCGAATGTGACACTGCATCTCCCATTAAAGCCCATCCTTTAAGAGTCAAATAACTTGATAGAAAACCACAAACAGCTGCAACTAATGAACTCATAAGAAGTGCTTTTCTCATAAAGTCATGAGTCAAAGGTTCTGTTATGAATGAATCTAAAGTTAAAAAAGGACAGAGCTCCATATAATTCAAAATTTAGGATTCAGGTCCAAACAAGAAATCAGGTGAGATCCCTCCAAAAGTGGTTGTTATATTTTCAGGAGTAAACACTTCAGAAGTCTCGCCATAAGCTACAACAGTTTTATTTATTAAAAGAACCAAATCACAAAATTCACGGACATGAATCATATCATGAGTTGATAATAATATAGTTTTCCCCTCATTTTTAAATTGAATAAATAATTCAGAGATAAGTTTTTCAGTTCTTATATCAACACCCGAAAAAGGCTCATCAAGAAGTAATATTGACGCTCTTTGCGCAATAGCTCTAGCTAAAAAAGTTCGTTTTCTCTGACCTCCAGATAAGTTTCCTATAGGTGTAGATAAATGATCTGTAAGATCAACTCTCTCAATAGCATTTTTAACCGCCTGAACATCAGACTCTCTAGGACACCTAAAAATATTCATCGAACCATATCTTCCCATCATAACTACATCCCAAACACTAATTGGAAATTGACTATCAATTCCCTCATTCTGAGGAACATAAGCAATTGTCTGATCTTTTTGAGCAGATCTAACAGACTCTCCATTAATTCTAATTTTTCCCTTTGAAATATTTACAAAGCCAGTTAAAGCATTGAAAAAAGTTGTTTTACCAGCCCCGTTCATCCCTACTAACCCACAAATCTGACCAGGTTTCAATCTTAAATTAGCATCATACAAAGCCACCTTACCGTTGTAATCTACGCAAATATTCTCTGCATCAATCCTAAAATTTTGATAATTGATTGATTCCATAATTCAAAAAAGCCCTTTTTTAATTAACTCCAAATTATGCTCAAGCATTTTTATGTAAGAACTTGCAGGTCCACTACCATCAGATAATGAATCAACAAAAAGATTTCCTCCAAAATTAGCCCCAGTTTCGTTTGCAACAACCATTTGAGATTCGTTACTTACAGTACTTTCGCAAAATACAGATGGGACATTTTTTTCTTTAACTAGTGAGATTGTTCTTGTCATTCTCTTAGGAGTAATTTGACTCTCAGCATTAACTGGCCACAAATAAACCTCCTTTAGTCCATAATCATTTGTTAAATATGAAAAAGCACCTTCACAACTTACTAGATACCTCCTGTCTTTATTTAAGTTATTAATAAAAAGTGAGAATTCTTTATCTAACTTAGATAGTTTATCTTTATAAATTTTTCCATTTTCTTCAAATAATTTTCTTTTAGATGGCCTCAGTTCTGATAAAGAATCCACCAGAATATCTACGTATAGGATCCCTCTTTTTGGAGAAATCCAGGCATGAGGATTGGGTTTCCCTTTGTAGAAATCTTCACTGATAAAAATAGGATCTAAATCTTCCGCAATAGAAATTCTTTTAACTTTTAAATTAGAAACAAATTTTTCAGCCCACAATTCAAATCCAAATCCATTATCAATAAAAACAAACGCATTAGAGGCATCTACCAAATCGCTTGGTGTTGGTTGGTAGCCATGAACTTCAACTCCAGGTTTCGTTATTGATCTAACAATAAAATCATCTCTAGTAACATTGCTAATTATGTCTGCCAAAACAGTGAAACTTGCCAGTATTACTTCTTTACTTTCATTTTTATTTGATATTCGCCTGCATGAGCCTGAAGCAAGTGAAAGAAGAAGTAACAAACTTAAAAAAATAATTTTTTTTCTCATATTTAAATTTCATCCTTAGTTATTATGAACTAAAAGATATTTTCATAAGTGGTTTTCTAAGATCAGAAATAAATCCTTGCCAATTAATTTTTTCTTTTTCAAAAGCTTTTTCAACAATTCTCTCAGAATTTTTCTTTATAAAATCCAAATCAGGTTCCTCTACTCCTTTTGTTATTGCCATAAAATCAGCCAAAGAACTTGATACTACTCTTGTTAAATAAGCAGCACTGACAGCCTGAAATGTTCCAGAAACAAGCCAATTTGGTCCGTGTAATTTTGTTATGCCAATTAGAGTCTGTCCACTCCATTCAATAACTCCCTGAGCGATTGCGGTCTTCAAAATCTCTTTAGATACTTTATCTAAAATCTCAGGAGACCAATTACATCCCCATATAGACTTAATTTCTTTAATCATTAATGAATTTAGTACTGTCATCGCTATGACATCAATTGATGGGATAGGAGATAAGAAAACAGATGTCGCGACAAGAATTTGATTTTTTCTCTGTATACCTTTTAATTGCATTCTTCTGATACCTTCAATTTCTGATTGCCAGGCAACATGAAGTTCTTTCAATAGCCTTTTTTTTGTATTTTCAATATTTCTAGATGAACTTATGAAAAACTTCCTTAACGAAAAAGGTATATTTGTTATTTCATTTTTATTCACATCAAAAGTAATAATTTTATTAATAAAGTCACTTGAAATTTGAGACTTTAGGTCTTCTATCTGATTTTTGGCTTCTATTTCGTTGGAAATTAAAGCAACTAACCAGATTGGCATATTTTTAGGAAACTTTTCCAGCCACAAAAAATCATTTGCCGACAAAGGCAAGTTTATAAAATACAAGATTGCATCACTTTTCAAAGCTTCTTCCGGAATAACTTGAGAAGAATTGTATTTAGGCAGTTTTTCGTATAAATCAAAGTCAAACTTATCTGCTTTAAAATGACTTTTCAAAACAGACTGACAACTCTGATAATCTTTTT
>CACAXR010000011.1 GCA_902536555.1 uncultured Prochlorococcus sp.
GAATGCGGTTCAATCAGGTTTAGGAGCTTCTTTTTTGCCTGTTGTTTCTATTGAAAGAGAATTATCGGCTGGAACAATACACAAAGCATTCGTTGCTGATTTAGAGGTTAAAAGAGAACTTAAATTAATTACTAATCCGTCAAGATATACATCAAGAGCGTCGGAAGTATTTAAGAAAAACATTCTTCCGCAATTTGCTAGCTTAGAAAGCCCTTTGAGGCATTTGTAGTTTCTATTAAAACTGAATTGCCCCTTTGTTAATACCTACCCCGCCATCTTCGGCTTGTCCATCGCCTTTTATTATAAATTTATTTTCATTAACATCAGTCTGATAAACGCACTTAACTATTGGCTTATCTCTTATAGAACCAATATAAGCAAAAGTATTCATCCTTTGCTTACATTCTCTTACATCTTCGTTACTAATTGCGCCCTGTTTTTGTAACACTGTCCAATTCTCTCTTCTAATCACACACCCTGGCTGAAGAGCTGGTTGCGTTACAAAACTCGTAGATGGATTTAGAGTCGTATACATTTCAACATCAATTACAAAAGCACTAGCTCCCCATTGTCTGCAAAATTCAGGGTCTGGAACAGCCATATCTAATTGTTGTTGACTTGCTATATTTCCCTGCCCGCCATCGGTAGTACTAGTAATAGCACTCCCAATTCCAACTCCTAAAATTAATACTCCAGCAAGTACGGCAACGGTTCCTGTGCTAAAGTTGATCTTTTGTTCAGAAGAAGCAGGCAATCTATTACTTTTTTGACCATACGGATCAATGTCCCTTGGATTTGGAGGGTAATAACTTCTATTTGAGCCTCTTCTTGACCTTCTATTTGAGGATGATCTATTCACAGCATTTCATTTGTCTTTGGTAAGCCCATTGAATAATTCATTACTCTACAATCTGGGTTATAACTAAGCTGACCATTTTGAAGCAAAAATTTAATTAAACCTTCGATTTCTGATCCAATTTTTCGCAGTTCATAATCATCTAAATCCCTTCCTGCTCTCTCTTTAATTAATTCATTAAATTTTTCATTTATTTTGTTTAGAGAATCTTTGTTCCAAATAAATTCGTTATCGGGATCCAAATCGAGAGTTAGTTTATTAGGATGAAATTTTAATTCTTCATCTACCACTTCGGCAGTAAAGATTCTTACATGCCTAGTTGTCGATTTTAAAAGCATTTTTTCCATAATTTTACGAAATAATCAACGAAAAAAACTATTATGTTCTAACTTTAATGTAGCTTATTAGTAAGTGTTAATTTATTTCTTGATTTAATAATGCATGTTGTAATTGCTGGTGCTGGTTTAGCAGGTTTATCTTGCGCTAAATATTTAGTAGATAATGGACACATTCCGATTGTACTTGAAGCCAGAGATGTTTTAGGTGGGAAAGTTGCAGCATGGAAAGACGAAGATGGAGATTGGTATGAAACTGGATTGCATATATTTTTTGGAGCCTACCCAAATATGTTGCAACTTTTTAAGGAATTAGATATTGAAGACAGACTTCAATGGAAAAGTCATTCAATGATTTTTAATCAACCATCAGAGCCTGGAACTTACAGTAGATTCGACTTTCCCGACATACCTGCTCCTATTAATGGTGTATCAGCAATACTAAGCAATAATGATATGCTTTCATGGAATGAAAAAATTCTATTTGGATTAGGTTTAGTACCTGCAATGTTGAGAGGCCAAAAGTACCTAGACAAATGTGATACAAAATCATGGACAGATTGGTTAAAAGAGCACAATATACCGGAAAGAGTTAATGATGAAGTTTTTATAGCGATGAGTAAAGCTCTTAATTTCATTGGACCAGATGAAATATCATCTACAGTTTTATTAACAGCATTAAACAGATTTCTACAAGAAAAAAATGGTTCTAAGATGGCATTCCTCGACGGAGCTCCTCCAGAAAGATTATGCCAGCCAATGGTTGATTATATTACTGAACGTGGTGGTGAAGTTCACATGAATAGTCCATTAAGGCAAATCAACCTTAATGATGACAGCACTGTTAAAAGTTTTACTGTTGCCTCTTTAGATAATAACGAAAAGAAAGAGCTAACTGCTGATGCTTATGTAAGTGCAATGCCTGTAGATCTCTTTAAATTAATGATCCCTAAACAATGGAAAGGGTTAGATGCATTTTCTAAATTAGATGGTTTAAATGGTGTGCCAGTTATTAATATCCATCTATGGTTTGACAAAAAATTAACAGATATTGATCATTTATTATTCAGTAGATCACCTCTCCTCAGTGTTTATGCGGATATGAGTATCGCCTGCAAGGAATATGAAGATCCAAATAGATCAATGCTTGAATTAGTTTTTGCGCCAGCAAAAGATTGGATAAATAGGAGTGATCAGGATATTGTTGATGCAACTATGGAAGAACTCAAAAAATTATTCCCAACGCATTTCATGGGAGATGATAAAACAAACTTACGAAAATATAAAGTAGTGAAAACTCCAAGATCGGTTTATAAGGCAGTTCCTGGATGCCAAGAGTTCAGACCTAGTCAAAAATCTCCTATAAAAAACTTCTTTTTAGCAGGAGATTATACTATGCAAAAATATTTAGCATCTATGGAAGGAGCTGTTTTAAGTGGTAAATTATGCGCGGAATCAATTAATAAAGAGTATTCCAAAACTCCTCAAAATGTTTCTTCATGAGATTTGCAATCCAGTAATTTAAAATTCATCTAAAACTTTTTGAAAAATTCAATTTCTCAACTAGATCAAGCATACGAGATATGCCGCAAAGAAACCCAAAAATGGGCTAAAACTTTTTACTTGGGAACGCTTCTGCTACCTATAGAAAAAAGAAAAGCTATATGGGCTATTTATGTTTGGTGTAGAAGAACAGATGAAATAATGGATAGCTTAGAAGCTTCAACTAAATCGCAAGATGAACTTGCAGAAAACTTAAATGCATGGGAAGAAAATACAAAGAATGTTTTTAAAGGCAACATAAAGTCGGAATTAGATGCCGTTCTATTAGACACAATCGAAAAATATCCACAAAGTATTAAACCTTATCTAGACATGATAGATGGCCAGAGAATGGATCTTAATAAATTTAGATACAAAGATTTTGATGAATTAAAACTCTATTGTTATAGAGTCGCAGGGACAGTTGGTTTGATGACTCAGAATGTAATGGGGATTGATAGTGCTTACACATCCGCCCCATGGAGTGCCAAACCCGACCCCTCAGAAGCGGCTATAGCTTTAGGTATAGCTAATCAATTAACAAATATATTAAGAGATATCGGCGAAGATAGGCAAAGAGGTAGAATTTATCTTCCTCAAGAAGATATTGAAAAATTTAATTATTCTGAAGAAAAACTTTTAAAAGGTGAAATAAACGAACAATGGAAAGCACTAATGAACTTTCAATTACAAAGGGCGCGCGATTGGTTCCAGAAATCTGAAGATGGAATCAAATGGTTATCTTCTGACGCAAGATGGCCTGTTTGGACATCCTTACGTCTTTACAGAGGAATATTAGATTCCATAGAAAGGCTAGACTATGATGTCTTTAATAATAGAGCTTTTGTAAAAAATTCAGTAAAAGCTTTTGAAATTCCTATATCTTTTTTAATTTCTAGAATTAAATAACTAAGCGGGCGTCTTTTGATTAGCTAACAAATCTTTTAATTTAGACAATTCTCCAGCCCATCTTGGGTCTGGGGCTTCGAGATTAGGGGCATCACTATGAACAATTTTCTTAAAGTCTTTCCTCTTCTTATTTTTGTTCAATTTTCCACCATTTCTTTTATTTGAAACAGAATCTTTCTTTTCTGACAGCTCTACTCTTAATTTAGAACCATTAAATTCAAAACCATTTAATTTTTGAATGAATAAATCAGCATTATCTTCATTATTAGTTGTTGCGAAACCAAACCCCCTACATTCCTTAGTTTCCTTATCTAAAACTGCTTTAAATCTAATCGAATCAGAAACTGACTTTAAAAGTGTATCAAATTCTTTTGGATTAAATCCTTGTGGTAAGTTGCCAATGTAAATGCGAATGCTCATAAATTTTTAAAAATGATTTTGAAGTCTGAACTTCTAAACAAAACTAAGCTATGTGTATTTAATCACATTTTGGTGCATTTTGTTCAATCCATTGCTTAGCTTTATAAATAGCTTCATCAAAATTATTCAATCTCTTATAAGCAAGTTCCTTAGAAAGATAATATAAAAGCTCTCCTAATAGAGGCCCATCCTTTATTTTTAAATTTTTTTTAATTACATCACCATTAAGTAAGTTTGAAGGATGAAATAATTTATCATCATTATCACGCCATCTATGAATCCAATCTAATCGTAAGTTTTGAGGTAAATAAAAAATAAATAATGGAAGAAACATCTCTAATTCTTTATGTAATGCAAATCTATCTGATTCAGTTAATTGATCGATATTTTTTTTCTCCAACAAAAAGTGCCATTTTCGTAATAACTTAGTTTTTTCAATTTCAGCTTTACTAAATTTAAGTTTCTTTAAAGATTCAACATCTAAAATTTGAGCAATAAAAAATGATGGTAAAAATTTTTCTTTTTCTTTCTGATTAAGTTCTGCATAATTAATTTTCTCTAAATCCAAAAAAAAAGAATCTTCAGATAAATTATCACTACCAAATATATTTAATTTTTTTATCAACAATACTGCTCCAAGAGCATTTGCTCCATGTACTATTTTCTGTATTTCATAATTAATCCTTTCTTTAGCAACAAGATATAATTTCCCTTTATTTTTTTTTATAAAATCAACCAAATTTAGATCGATTCTAAAATTCAATTCCGAAACAAATCGAAAACATCTTAAAATTCGTAAAGGATCATCTAGTAAATTGTTTTCAGAATTAGTTCTAAGCAAACAAATCTCTAGATCTTTAAGACCATTTAATGGATCAAACAAACACTTTTTATCAAATAAAAAAGCAATTGAATTAATCGAAAAGTCTCTAGAACATAAATCTCCTTCTATCGTAGATGAAACCTGATTAGCAATATCAATATAAATATGATTGAGAATAATTCTGACTACTTCTCTCTTTTCATCTAAAATTACAAATTTTGATCCAATATTGTCTGCAATCTTTTTACCAATTTCAATTGCATTTAAAGGTACCACAATATCAACATCTACCTTTTCAGTTTCTTTTCCCAAAATAATATCTCTTATATAACCACCAACCAAATATGATCCTTTAGGTAAAAAACCTAATATTAAATCCAAATTATGAAATTTTATCCTTGTTTCTATTGCATCAATTATTAGTGTATGATCTGAGTGGATACTAATTTTCATTTGATTTATTAATTATGTGCATTTGCATCAACTGTAAATGGGTTGATAGATGTATCACATATCATGATGTTGAGAATAATCATGGTGTGGATCATATTTGTGATCTACCTGATTTTAAAGCAAAAAAACCATTCATTCATGTAAGTATAGTTAAAGATAATTATGGTGATTATAAAACCGATTGGGATGTTCAATCTTGTGAAAGTTTTGAAAATGAATTTGGTAAATGGTCTAAGTGTAATCCAGGTATGGAATTACCTGTTTAAAGGTAATAGATGACAAATAAAAGCAAACCTAGAGAAAATTACCATACATTAGTGATTCATAGTACAGACAATTCTTTTGGCTTTGGTTATAGAAAAAACAATAACCTTGAATCTGATGAATTATTTATCAAAAAATTTGATAATGACCTTTGCAACAACTTAATTAATGATCTTAACAAATTCATTTCCAAAGAAAACTTACAAAAAATAAATAAGTTATCTGTCAGTACAGGGCCAGCAAATTTTAATGCTTCGCGACTAATTGTAGTTTTAGCAAGAACTATCTCACAACAAATAAATTGTCCTCTAGACAGTTTCAGTTCATTTAAAATAATGGCAAAAAGAATTGCATCAAAAAATAATATCCTTACAAACAAAAAAACATTCTGGATTTACAAAAAATTAAAACGGAAGGGTTTTATTGCAGGTAAATACGAAATTTGTCATAAAGAAACAAACTCCTCGGTTCTAGTAATTCGAGAAACAGTTTTGCCAAAAGTTTTGAAAGAACTTGAGAGTAAAGAAATTTCTTTTGAAGCTAATTATGATGATAAAGAAGATTTAAAAGAACTATTAGATTTATCAAATAAAAATTTATTAAATTCAAATGTTGATTCCTGGAGAAAAGTTTTACCTCTTTACCCTATTTCTCCATTTAACTAAATATTCATCCAATCAAATTATTAATTTTATCTTGAAGGTGCATTGTTACAGAATTCAGATCATCTCTTGATGAACTTTGTGGAGGTTGAACAGGTTTTCCAACTTTAATAACTATTTTTGAAAACAAAGGAATAAAGAATTTAAATCTTATTAATCTATGTGAATTAACTATTGCAACAGGCAATAATAATTTTTGATTTTTAAAGGCTAATAATGCTGCACCTTGTTTGGGCTTATTCACCCGTCCATTTTTTTGACGAGTACCATCAAGAAAAATTCCAATACAATTATCATTTGATAATTTTTTACATGCTGTTTTAATTGTATTTTTATCCGCAATTCCTCTTTTTACAGGATAGGCTCCACAAGCCTTGATAATAAATCCGAGAAAAGGTATTTTAAAAAGCTCTGCCTTTGCCATAAAAGATATATTACGTCCAAGTGCATGTCCTAACAAAGGAGGGTCAAGTAAAGAACCATGATTAGAAACCATGATAAAGGAATCTTTTTGCGGAATATTGTCTCTACCTATTAAATGACCTTTAAATACAAATTTATAAATAGGAAATACAAAAAGCTTGCTGACTAATTGATAGATTAATTTTTGAAAAATATCATTTTTCATATTAAATTAATAAGTTATTTGATCAGAAGATGAAACTTGAGAAATTTTTACATCTTTAAGATGTCTTTTTACTAAACCGCTGAGTACATTAGAAGGGCCAACTTCAACAATATGAAGATCACTATCTTTTGCTATTAAATCCATAGTTTCTCTCCACCTCACCCCATTACACATTTGTTTTTCTAATCTAATTTTAAGCTCGTTTGGATCACTACAAAGTGAAGGTTCATAATTGCTTATGACTGGGAAAGAAGGATTGTTAAATTTAATACGTTTTAAATACTCAGAAAATTTAGATGAAGGTTCATTCATAAATGGTGAATGAAATGCACCTGAAACATTTAATTTCAAGAATCTTTTACAAGAAATTTCTCTCGATAAATTATCTAATGCTTCGTAAGATCCTGATAAAACAACTTGGGAAGAGCTATTATCATTAGCAATTACAATATCATCTGTTTTTTGTACTAATAGATCAAGTTGATTTCTATCAAAACCAATTACTGCAGCCATAGATCCTTCCCCAGCATTTACCATTAATTGAGACCTTTCTTTTATTAGAGAAACACAATCTTCGAAAGAAAAAACATCCGCACAATATAGTGCAGTGATTTCTCCAAGACTATGCCCAGCAACATAAGTTGGTTTAAATCCATTTTCCTTTAATGCATCTAATAAAATTGATTCAACTAAAAAAAGACAAATTTGTGTATTTCTTGTGTTATTCAAATCAATAAGAGGATTTGTTGGATCATGATTTAATTCACAAATTTCAAATAAATTCCTCTCAAATATCTCAGATGCATAACTAAATCTCTCTTTTGTGTTGGGCAAATTTTCAATTTGTTTTGCCATTCCAATTTTTTGCGAACCCTGTCCAGGGAATACCCATGCAACTGTCATAATGCTCCTTTTTTTTAACCCCATTTAATAAGGGCTGCACCCCAACTTAAACCAGCACCAAAACCACTTGTGGCAATAATATCATTTTGTTTAATTCTATTATTTCTAATAGCCTCATCCATAACTAGTGGAATTGTTGCTGCTGAAGTGTTACCATATTTTTCTAAATTGCTAAGAATTTTTTCTCTAGAAATTTTTAATCTTTCTCCTACGGAATCCAATATCCTTTGATTAGCTTGATGCAATACAAGCCAATCAACTTCATCAGAAGAATAGTTTATTTTTTTAAACAACTTTTCAAGAATTATAGGAACCTCTCTAACTGCAAATTTATACACTTCCTGACCATTCATCTGAATTGGAGAAAAAGCTCCACTTGAGAAATCAATGTTATCAATTATTGAATCCTTAATATTTTTTGATGGAAGATTAAGAAAAGAACCCCTTTCCCCGTCAGTTCTCATATCAAAACCAATTAAATTATCAAATTCATTAGTAGCTTCAATCGCTAATGCACCTGCACCATCTCCAAAGAGAATACAACTTCTTCTATCATTCCAATCAACAAAGCTTGATAGTTGATCTGATCCTATAACAATAGCCCTTTTAAATCTACCCCCTTTTAAAAATTGTGAGGCTGTAATTAAGGCAAATAAGAAACCACTACATGCTGCAGTTAAATCGAAAGCTACAGCATTAGCTGCCCCTAATTTAGCTTGAATGGATGGCGCTGATCCAAACAAATCATGCGGAGTAGAAGTAGCCAAAACAATTAAATCAATCGTTTTAATATCCCAATTAGCCATTTGTATAGCATGTAGAGCTGCCTTATGACCCATCTCAGTAACGTTATCTCCTAAAGTAGATATTCTTCTCTCAGAAATGCCTGTTCTAGATTTTATCCATTCATTGCTTGTATCAACCTTTTGACTAATTTTTTGATTGGTTAGGATTTGATCAGGTACATAACTTCCGCTTCCCTTGAATGACACGCCAATCTGATTAAAATTTATACCTTCCAAAAGATTTTTTTAGTTACTTATATTAGTCAAACATAAATTTGACTCAATATGTTTTATGAATTTAAAACTTGAAGCTTTTGCAGTTGATTTAAATTGTCCATAACACCATGATTCACCGCAGAGTGAGCCAAGCGAAGAGCACTAACTACTGATAAAGATTTGCTGCTTCCATGACCAATAACGCAAATACCATTCACCCCTAGTAATAAAGCTCCTCCATGTTCCGCATGATCTAACCTTTTCTTAATTCTGAGTAGATTACTTTTTAAAAAAGCTGAACCAACTTTTCCCCGCCTTCCACGTGGTAGCTCAGATCTCAAAATATCTAATAAAACTCCTCCAACAGATTCAAGGAATTTCAATAATATATTTCCAGTAAACCCATCACAGACTACTACGTCGAAACTTCCTGATAATACATCTCGTCCTTCACAATTACCTCCAAAATCAAAACTTTTCTCAGAAGATAATAATTCAAATGTTTTTAAGGATAAATCATTACCTTTGCATTCTTCTTCTCCGATATTTAAAAGACCAATTCTTGGTTTTTTTATCTGTAAGACATCTTTTGCATAAACATTACCTAGAAGAGCAAATTGATATAGATAAGATGGCTTACAGTCAGTATTTGCACCGACATCTAAAACTAATACCGGCCGAGTTTGATCCCTTGTTGGGAATAATGCTCCTATAGCTGGTCTATCAATACCTTTCAATCTCCCAATTCTAAATATGGCAGAAGCCATCATGGCACCTGAATTACCCGCTGAGTAGACAGCTTGAGCTTTATTATTTCTTACTAAATCCATAGCAACGTTTATACTTGCATTTTTCCTTTTTCTAACTGCAGTAGCTTCTTCATTCATCCCAATAGGCTCTTCACTATCAATTAATTCAAGACGATTATTCTCTATTTCATTTTTTAATAATTCTGCTAAACCAGTTTTTTCTGCTGCGTCTTTAACTATTTCAATTTTGCCGACAAACTTTATATTTATTGGAAATCTGCTTATTGCTTCAAGGCAACCTTCAAGAATTGGACCAGGAGCATAATCTCCACCCATCCCATCAACTGCTATCCAAATTCTTTTAGATTGAGAGTCCTCTACCCTTTCTAAAACATTATCGTTATTTTGTAATCTTCTTAATGGGTCAAAAACTAATGGCTGTAACGTATTTTTAGCTATTAAACTAGCATTTGAAACAACACTGCTGGCAGTATTCACGACAGATTCAGCGCTTGAAACTACATTACCCGCCACATTACCTGCAACATTACTCGCAACATTACTAGCTGTACTCACAACAGAACCGGCACCAGAAACTACATTCCCCGCCACATTACTAGCCGTTACCGCAGAACTAGCAGCAGTATCTACTATTGAAGTTACAGCAGAGTTTCTTTTGTACCAAATAACTAATCTTCTGATAGCTCTGGGCTTATTAATTTTTTGTACACTTTCTTTGCCCATTTATTTACCGTCAAAAGGAGCAATATCTACAATCCTTTGAAAAAGATATCCGGTGCCCCTTGCTGTTAATATCAATTCAGGATTTGCTGGATCAGCCTCGAGTTTTGATCTTAATCTCGATATGTGAACATCGACTACTCTTGTATCTACATGTCTCTCAGGTGTATATCCCCAAACTTCCTTCAAAATTTCTCCTCTACTAAATGGCTCGCCTGACCTGCTTACCAAAAGCTCTAAAAGACTAAATTCCATACCAGTTAATCTTATTCTCTCATCGCTTTTAAAAACTTGTCTTCGATTTGTATCAATTTTTATATCAGTAACCAAAATTAATCCTGAATTAGGCATTCCAGGAATTTGTTCTTTGTCGATTCTTCTTAGAACGCATCTAATCCTAGCTTCTAATTCCTTAGGACTAAATGGTTTCACAACATAATCATCAGCCCCTAATTCTAAACCTGTTATCCTGTCTGCAACATCTCCTAATGCAGTTAACATAACGATTGGAACATCAGAATCTTTCCTTAATTCTTGACACACTCCATAGCCATCTAATTTTGGCATCATAACGTCAAGTACGACTAAATCAGGCTCATAATCTTTAAATAACTTTAGTGCTTCTTTACCATCACTTGCAGTTACGACTTTGTAGCCAATCATGGAGAGACGCGTCTCCAAAATTCTTCTAATACTTGCCTCGTCATCTGCGACAAGAATTGTTTCTTTAGTTTGACTAGATAGAGCCATTTGTTTCTATTAGCTAATCAGTAAGAGAATTAATTATTATCCTAATCTAACTTGTAGAGGGGCAATATCCCAAACATTCTAGTTCTAATTCTTTATTCAAAAACTAAATGTCTAGCAAATTGTCGACTTTTATTTGTCAAAATTGCGGAACTGAAACTTCTCAATACTTCGGGAAATGCCTTAATTGCAATTCATGGAATTCTATTGTAGAAGAAATTAAAAGCAAGAGATCTAAACATCAAGATATTAAAAACAATAAGAAATCTATCCCTTTTAATGAAATTTCATCAAAAAAAATATCAAGATTTACAAGTGGTTTTAAAGAATTTGATCGAGTTCTTGGAGGTGGAATAGTACCTGGATCTGTTGTCTTACTTGGAGGAGAACCAGGTATAGGCAAAAGCACAATAGTTCTTCAAGCAGCAGGGAAAATATCTCTCAATGAGAAAGTTTTATACATAACTGCAGAAGAATCCTTAGAACAAGTAAAAATTAGATGGGAAAGATTAAATCAAAAGAGTTTAGATTTAAAAATTTTTGCAGAAACCAATTTATCCCTAATTATTGAAGAGGTCAAACGTGTAAATCCAAGTTTTGCAATTATTGATAGTATTCAAGCCATCCATAATCATGAAATGGAAAGTTCGCCAGGATCGGTATCCCAAGTTAGAGCATGTTCGTCTGAGTTGCAAAATCTAGCCAAAGACAATAATATTGCATTTCTAATAATTGGTCATGTAACCAAAGATGGTGCTTTAGCTGGCCCTAAAACTCTTGAGCATTTAGTTGATACAGTAATAAACTTTGAAGGAGATAATATTTCATCGCATAGATTACTAAGAAGTACAAAAAATCGATTTGGATCGAGCTTTGAAATTGGAATTTTTGAAATGCTTGAAGAGGGTTTACGAGAGATAAAAAACCCAAGTTCAATTTTTACAAATAAAGAAAATATTTCAGGTGTAACAACTACGATCACAAATGAAGGCACTCGACCATTAGCAGTTGATATACAAGCACTGGTCAATAAAACTTTCTACAGTAACCCAAGACGAACTACAACTGGAATTAGTATAAATAGATTGCATCAAATTGTTGCTGTTATTGAAAAACACGTAGGGATAAAATTATCAGAATTTGATTGTTATATAGCTACTGGTGGAGGTTTTGAGATTAATGATCCCTCATCTGACTTAGGTGTAGCAATATCAATTTTATCAAGTTTGAAAAATATTCCTCCTTTGGCTAGTACCTCATTTATTGGGGAATTGGGTTTGAGTGGTCAAGTTAGAAAATCGAATAAACTTAGGACAAGGATAGAAGAAGCTGTAAGACTAGGGATCAAAAATATCGTAGTACCAAAATCAGAGGAGGAACTAAATTATAATTTGCAAAATTTAATAAATATCAAAGAAATATCCAATATTAAAGAAGCAGTTGATTATTCTTTATGAAAAGAAGTCAAATGTACATATCAATTGAACTTCTGCCTGAGTTTTTCAACCAATTTTCAATATCTAGATACCCACCTGGATATAGTCTTACTGCTTTAGACCAGACTTCAGCAGCTTTATCAAACCAAATATCTCTTTGATCTAAATCACCATTTTGTTCAGCGTATCTTCCCCTTTTTTCATAAATTAAACCTATATTTTTCAAGCATGATGGCTGCTTAGGATTTTCTACTAATGCTTTTTCATAAGTTTCAATAGACAAATCCTCTTCACCATTACTCATATATATAATTGCCATATTTTTTAAAGTCTCACCCCTATCAATTTTATTTTCTTCAAGCAGTAAACTCTCTTTGTAATACTCTAATGCTTCCGAATAATCCCCATTATTTTGCGCAGCTAAGCCATCTCTATAATAAATATATGCCTTTTTTTCTTTGTCAGCGATAGGCATTATTTTTACAATAGATTCAGCAATTACAGTAAAAGCTTTATCAATAAAGTTGTCTCTGTTTTGATTACTAGGCACTGCTCTAAATCTTACTAAAGTTTATTATAGTAATTTAAAAAATAACTATTTAAAAAGTCTATTACATTTATTATTATAGTTAAAAATAATATCAAGCATTACTTTGCTTCTATAGTGAAAATATGGAGAGCATTCAATTAAACGTTACAGGAATGAAATGCGGGGGTTGTGTTAGTACTGTCGAAAAAATATTAAATAATTCTGATGGTATTGAAAATGTTTCTGTTAACTTGCTTACTGAAAGTGCATATTTTGAAATTACCCAGAAACACATAGAAATAGAAACAGTTCTGGAAAATCTAAAAGAAAATGGTTTTCCATCAAAGATTTACATAAATGATTTTTCAAAAAAAATAAATAAAGCAGAATTAGAAAAAAAAAAGAAGTGGAATAATCAATGGAAAAAACTAACTTTTGCTCTATTCCTTTTATTATTTTCAGGTTTAGGACATCTGGCAGAGGGAAAATATATAAATTTTCCAATACTAGGTAATATATTTTTTCACGCTTCATTAGCAACATTAGCTCTATTATTTCCTGGAAGAGGAATAATTATTAATGGATTTAAGTCATTTATTAAGAACCATCCTGATATGGATTCTTTAGTAGCTCTTGGAGTAATAAGCGCATATACTACAAGTCTTCTATCCTTAATATTTCCTGCCACTGGTTTTCCTTGTTTTTTTAATGAACCAGTTATGCTTTTAGGCTTCATACTTATTGGGCGTTTCTTAGAAGAAAGAGCAAGATTTCAAACTGGTTCATCCATTGGAGAATTATTAGATCTGCAACCTGAAATGGCAAGTATCTACACAGAAGAAAATCAAATAAAGTCAATAAGAGTAAACTGTTTAAGACCTGGTCAAGAGATTCAAGTTTTAGCAGGAGACAGATTACCTGCTGACTGCATTGTTACTCAAGGTTATTCATACGTTGATGTTTCACATATTACTGGAGAATCCAAACCTATCGAGGTAAAAGAAGGCGCTAATCTATCTAGTGGGTCTTTAAATCTTAATTCAACTCTTAAACTTAAAGTACAAAAAGTCGGAGGGGATTCTTCTCTTGCAAAACTAGTTAATCTTATTGAGTCTGTAAACGCTAGAAAACCCGGCATTCAGAGAATTGCTGATGAAATTGCAGGCAAATTTACTTACTTTGTACTTATTTTTGCTAGTTTAACTTTCTTCTTTTGGTGGAAGGGGGCAATAAACATTTGGCCAGATTTACTAAGTCATAATCATCAATTCATTACTCACTCAAGCCATACACTTCATAGTTCGCTTGGTAGTAATGCTGAGAATTTCCTTAGTTTAGCCATTCAACTGTCAATTGCTGTTTTAGTAATAGCTTGTCCTTGTGCATTAGGTTTAGCCACTCCAACTGTAATTACTGTCGCATCAGGCAAAGCAGCACAAAAAGGAGTTTTATTTAAAGGCGGGGACAAAATAGAGATGGCTTCAAAAATTAATCACATTATTTTTGACAAAACAGGTACTTTAACAAAAGGTAAGCCTTTCATCATTGATTATAAAAATAATGATGATCATTCTTTTTTATTAAGAATAGCTGCCAGTTTAGAAAAGGAAAGCAGACATCCAATCGCAGATGCCTTAATTCAAGAGGCAAAAAAAGAAAATTTAAGTTTATTTCCAATAAAAAAAATTTTCACTCATTCAGGCCGAGGTATTTCTGGAGAACTAGAGTCAATTGATGGACTTATCAGAATTGGAAATATTGAATGGCTACTCAATAAAGGAATAATTATTGATAGTGATGGGAAAAAAACTATTGAAAATGAAGAGACAAAAACGAACACTATCATTGGAGTAAGCATCAAAGATAAGTTATTAGGCTTTATCCTCTTAGGAGATTTACTCAGAGATGATTCAATTAAAACAGTACAAAATTTAAGAGAAAACAAATTTAAAATTAATATTTTAAGTGGAGATCGGAAACAAACAGTTTTAGCTTTAGCAAAAAAAATTGGTTGTAAAGAGACAGAAGTTCAATGGGATCTTCTTCCTGAAATGAAGCTAAAGACTATAGAAAATTTAAAAATTAATAATAAAGTAGCAATGATTGGCGATGGTATTAATGATGTCCCAGCCCTAGCATCTTCAGACTTAGGAATTGCGGTGGGATCAGGGACTCAAATAGCCAAGGCAAATGCAGATGTAATATTAATGGGAGATCAACTAAATGGATTACCCTACGCCTTAAATCTTGCAAAAAAAACTATAAGAAAAATAAAGCAAAATTTAACATGGGCTTTTGGTTACAACTTACTAGCTATACCTTTAGCCGCCGGCATTTTATTCCCTAAATACGGAATTCTTCTTACTCCCTCAATAGCAGCATTATTGATGGCTATTAGCTCCATAACAGTTGTAATTAATGCTTTATCTTTGGATTAAATGAAAGGAAAATTTATCGTTATTGAGGGTATTGATGGATGTGGTAAAACCACCCAAATAGATGAACTATCTAAATGGCTACCGAATAGTGGTCTTATAAAGCAAGGTTCTAAATTAATTACCACAAGAGAGCCAGGAGGCAGTCTTTTAGGGAAAAAACTTAGAGGATTGATTCTTAATAACAATGAAAATATTAATCCTTCATCGCTTGCGGAATTATTACTTTATTCAGCAGATAGGGCTGAACACGTCTCAAAAATTATTTCACCTGCTTTAAATAACAATGATTGGGTAATAAGTGATAGATTTTCCGATTCCACCCTTGCTTATCAAGGTTATGGAAGAAACATAAATTTAGAAATAATTAAAAATATCGAATCTATTGTATGTCAAGGAGAATATCCTGACCTAACTTTCTTCTTAGAAATTTCTCCAGAAGAGAGTATGTTGCGAAGAAAAAATGAAATACCAGATAGAATAGAATCAGAAGGTATTAGATTTTTAGAAAAAGTAAATGAAGGCTTTAAACTTATTGCCAAAGAGAAAAACTGGAAAATAATATCTGCCTCACAAAATATTAAAACTATTTCTAATCAAATTAGAGAAACTGTAATAGAAAATTTTTCTAAATAATGATTGAAGTTAAAAAAAATAATTTCTTCTTTAATGAAGAAGTCAATAAATGTCTAAACAGCATAATTAAAAACAAAACATTTTCTAATGGTTATATATTTTATGGTGCTGAAGGAGTAGGAAAAAAACAAACTGCTCTAGAATTTATAAAAGAAATCTTCAAACAATCTTGCCCAGGCGAAAAAATTGATGAAAAAATTAACAATAATAACCATCCTGATTTTCTAGTTATCGAACCTAAATCTATATTGGCAGCCAAAAGATCAGAAATTTCCGATCTTGAGAAAATAACAAAAAATGAATCTGAGATTATTAAGATTGCTCAAATACGAAATATCAAAACTTTTCTAAGTCAAAAATCAATAAGCTCAGGGAAAAAAATTGTTTTAATTATTGATGCACACCTTTTAAACGAAGCAGCCTCTAACTGTCTTTTAAAAACCTTAGAAGAACCTAGTAATGGCATTTTTATTTTATTGACATCAAAATTAAACTTTCTTTTAGATACCATTATCTCAAGATGTCAAATAGTCAGGTTTCGATCATTTTCTGAGAAACAAATAAAATCTTCCTTAAAAGACTATTTAGATCCTTCTCAATTTAATAATACGAAATTAAAAATTGAAGATTTAATAAACTTCTCAAATGGTTCTCCAATTGAGCTATTAAAGAATATTGAGATTTGGAATAAATTATCAGTTGAAATTACAAGTAAATTAGATTCTCCACTAAAAAATAGCTTAGAAATATTAGAAGTATCTAAATTAATATCTGAACAACTAGAGATCAATCAACAAGTTTGTTTAGTAAATTTCATTCAGATTATTTGGTGGAGAAACACAAAGAATATTAATCTAATAAAAAAACTTGAAAATTTAAAATTTCACTTAAGAAAAAAAATTCAGCCGAAATTAGCTTGGGAAATTACTTTTTTAAAAATTTCAATGGATATAATATAAATTTAATCTAATGAAGAATTAATTAAGTCTGATTTTTTCGCTTTGAAAAATTCCTGCTTGGCAATTTCAACTTGAGAACCAATAGGCAATTCAAGACAGTATCCAGCCCCATATACTGTTTTTATATAAGTAGGTTTGCGTGGATCAGGTTCTAATTTTGTACGCAAGTGTCTTATATGAACTCTTATTGTTTCAATATCATCATCAGGTTCATATCCCCATACCTCTTTGAGAATTAATGCAGGTGATACTGTTTGACCATGCCTTTGTAAAAGACAATGAAGTAATTCAAATTCTAGATGAGTTAAACGAACAGGAGATTCAAACCAGATAGCTTCAAATCTTTCAGGTACAAGAGTGAGTGGACCATAATTCAAAATTTCTTGTTGATTACTAGAATTCAACTGTGCTCTGTTAGTTCTCCTTAATAATGCTTTTATGCGGACATATAATTCTTCCAAATCAAATGGTTTAGTAATATAGTCATCTGCTCCTGAATTAAATCCTGTAACTTTATCTTTAAGTCCACCCAAGGCTGTTATCATCAAAATTGGAATATTTGATGTTCTCTCGTCTCTTCTGAGTCTCTGGCATAAAGTTAACCCATCAACATTGGGCAACATTAAATCTAAGAGTATTAAATCTGGTGAATATTGAAGAGCTAATGCTTGACCTTTGATGCCGTCTTCAGCTTTTTGCACATCAAAACCAGAGTGTTCTAAATGCCTTGCAACCAAATCACGCATATCACGGTCATCTTCTATTAAAAGAATTGAAATTTTCATATTTTATATACTATTAAATAAAAATTAAATTTTGTAATATGATTCTCTCAAGAATTCAATAAGATCGCAGATTTAATGTAAACAATTTTATCAATGTGATACATATACAACTTCAGTTGTAGCATGGGATTATAGATAAATTACGAATTTTTTTAAAATTTAAATTTTATAATTTCTTTTGATTTTGTTAACTTTTTCTTAATAAGTTGGAAGAATTGATGAAAAAAGTAATTATAAATTGAGGAAAATCATCAGACTAAGGTGCTAAAAAATAATTGAAATATTATCAAATAAAAATTTGATTATGGAGATTTTTAAATTAAATGAATGATATTGAATGGCTTTATTATGTTTAATATAAGATTTTTGTTTAAATTAAAAAAATAATTATTTATGAAAAAGAAGTCACTTATTTATTCTGATTTATCTAAAAAACAACTGGAAATTCTTAAAGAGTTATATGTTCAAAAAAAAGTTGAATCGATGAGTCATCAAGAACTTAAGCAATATGTTCTGGAAATTATTTCTCATCAAGTAAACGATACTATTGACAAAGAAGAGGAAATGGAAGCTTGGCGAGAAATGTCAGATTTTTTTGGAGAACAATTTGAGATAATCATTTTAGAAATACAGGCAAAATATACTGATGAAAAAAACTCATTTGATACTGAAATAGATTCTCAAAGACAAAGGATAGAACTTCTTGAAAGGCATAATTTAGATCAAGAGAAAAAAGATATGTGGGATGACTAGAATCACTTTAAAGTAATAATTCAAACTGAAAGAAATTAAATAGATAATCTTGACTATTTCCTTGAGAAGTCAAACTTTGGGGCAAACTAACAAGAAGTTGAAGACAACTAAATCGCATAGATTCCTTTTTGGATAAATTGACTAATTAAACTATTCTTCACCTGCATATCCCCTGAACCTAAATGGTTAATTTGTCATATTCTTATAGCATCTGATTTACTCATTTTCTTCAGACAGCATTCAGACCATTAAAAAAGACCTCAGGTAACATAATCTGAAGTCCTAATATTCCGAGATTGAACTCCTAGGGCGATTTTCGTACAACTCTAATGATTTCATATGACTACTCCTGAATATCTTTTTCTCAATATTTGCTGAATTACACTAATTTTACACTAACTATTTTTAAAAACTTATGGTTATTATTGGAATGTACTGAATATCTATTTCTCCTCTAACTCTAGTTATAGTCAAAAAAAGAGACTTATGAGGTCTCTTGATTGTTCTTGATTTTGTTAAGGAACTCCCCGGGCGGGATTATAGTCGAGTTCATCTGATAGTCCCTGCCTGAGTCTGAAGTTTATAAATTGAGTGATTTGCTGATCTTCACCAGCACATCACCAGCACATGAATTTAAATTTAGATAATTAACCATGTTTAGAAAAGGATTTTAAGATTCTATATTTATTCAAATGAATACTCATATTATTGTCTATTTCTTGAAACCACAATATCTCGTACTATTTATAAAAGGTTTCTTTCTAACAAGAACGAACGAAAAGGAACCGCAAGATATCTTGAGAATTCAAGATTTATATGATTAAAATCCTCCATAATAGTTTTTCCATTTTTATCAGCAAAAGAATACTTTCCATCCTGGACAAAAAAGAATTTTTTTAGATCCCATATATATGTATTTGAGAAATTATTATTAATTTTTCTAAAAAGTTTTTCTTGAAAGAAAGAACTTTCTTTATCCATTCCTATTGGAACAGAGCAATTATCCCACGTAAATAATTTTTTTTGTACTTCACAAATAGAGATTGGGGTATAAGTTTTCATTATTGGTATATCTTCTATCAAAATCAATTTGGCACCTTTCCGGTCCAAATCCTTTGCGAAACTACTTAAGTTTAATAAGGCATTCATATATTTAGTATTTTTTTTGAACTTATGAAAATTATTTGAATGTTCTAAATTAGAATTATTAAATCTTGCTTTATAAAAATGTATAATTACAAAATCATCTTTTTTTACATTATCTAATATTAAATTTCTTAGAAATTTGTTTTTGTCTGTATTGAATAATGTAAATGGGAAAAATTCTTTATCTGAAGTATTTGCAAAAAAATATAATTTAGAGTCTGATTTTTCTAGAGCAATATTTGCCATTTCCTCAAGGTAACCCGCATGAGAATCGCCTATCAAAAATACAGATTTTTTACTTTTTTCCTTATTAGAAGGAACAATACAATTCAATAGTTTGGACTTATCAACAATTATTTCGCTGTTATAACAATCTCTTTTTTTATTATGATGAATCTCCTTTTGCGAAACCAATTTATCTAAGAGAAAGAGTTTGTCATATGATTTATAAGAAATTACTAGAAAACTTAAAAATAAGGAGTTTAATCCAATAAATTTGGCGATATCCTTTGTATTTTTAAAATTATTTTTATATCTAAAACTTTTTTCGATTATTTCATATGATAAACAACTAAGTAAAAATATTAAAAAAACTTGAAATGGTATAGTCCACCAATGAATGCCAATTGTCCATTTACTCAGAACAATTACTCCCCAATGATAGAGATATAGAGAATAAGAGATCTTTCCAATGTATCTAATATTGTCATTATTAAAAATTCTAAATAATATTGTTTTCTCATTCAGTGAAAGTATTAATAATGCTGTGAAGATCACAACAAAAAAATTATATAAACCAAAACCTCCATAAGGTAGAAACATTATCAAGATTATGAAAAATAAATAAATTGGTGCTGAGAAATAATGAATTTTTCTTAACAAATTCTTTTGATAAAAGCATAAAAAGGCAAGAGAACCCATTGCCATTTCCCAAAAGCGAGTTGGCATGAGAAAATATGCGAATGGTTGATTAATTTGAAAAGTGATAAAAAAAACTATTAAAGATATTGTTATCAAACTAATAAGTATGAGAAATAATCTTTTACCACTTTCTTTTTGATGTTGGATAAAACCTGAATACCAAAGTATGAAGGGGAAAATTAAATAAAATTGTTCCTCTACTCCAAGTGACCAGGTATGCGTAAATATGTTTAATTGAGTAGGTTGGGCAAAATAATCAACTGAATTACTAAGAAGATATAGATTTGAAACCCCTAATAAAGAAGTTATTCCTGTTCTTAAAGTTGTGATTGGAAACTGATTGAATAAACTTATTAAAAGACTTGCGAATGAAACAAAGCACAATAAGGGTGGAAGAATTCTTCTAATTCTTTTAGAATAAAAATTTGAAATAAATTCCAAAAAATTTTTATATTGCTTCTTTGAAAGTGAAAGCGTGATCACATATCCAGAGATCACAAAAAACACATCAACTCCTAAATATCCATTAGGTAATATATCTTTATTAAAATGATTGATAATTACGGCAAGTATCGCGAATGCTCTTAGTCCGTCTATTTCAGATCTATATATTAATTTTTTATTCAATAAATTCAATTTAAACTATTTCCAAAATGTAGGTTTTAGAAGAAAAGTTCAATTTTAACATCATCATTAAGAAAATTTACTACCTCTGAATATATCTTCACCAGCACCAAAATTATCTTCACCAGCACATCACCAGCGCCAAATTGGTGAATTAGAGTTATTCTCAATTTGTCAGCATTACGCTTTTTCTTCAGACAGTAATCAGGCACTAAAAAAAGACCCCAAGTGAATTAACTTGAAGTCTTTGGAATTCTAGATTGAACTCCCCGGGCGGGATTCGAACCTGCGACCAATCGATTAACAGTCGATCGCTCTACCGCTGAGCTACCGAGGAATATAAAATGAATTTAACTCTTTAAAGTGCCAAATGACAAGTAAAAAAGTTAATTATTTTTAAAATTTGATGGTTCCTGCCAGTTAGATAAAATACCATTTTTCAACTCTGCTACTGCATCAGCATAAATTAATTCTTCATAACGATGAGTAATCCATAAAGCGGAAAGGGGGTTATCATTGTCAGTTGTGAGATTTTTAATAGTTTTTAAAACTTTTAATTGGCTGTTTTGATCAAGTAATGCAGTAGGCTCATCCAAAAGGATAAAATTTCTATTACTTATTAGAGCACACGCAATAGTTAAGCGTTGTTTCTGCCCACCACTTAAAGTATGAATAGGCCTTTTTTCAAAACCAGTCAGTCCTACTTGATCTAAAACGTAGCCAATTTTTTTAGTAATTTCAAAGTTATTAAAATTTTTATTCATGTTAATCAAGAGCTCACTCCTGCAATTTGGCATCAATATTTGATGATCAGGGTCTTGAAATACCATCCCAATATTTGCTTTGCAACTAACGATTCCATTGTTGGGTTTAATTATTCCATTTATTAATTTTAAAAGGGTACTTTTTCCACTCCCGTTTTTACCAACGACCATCCAAAATCCAGCTTTCTTTATTGAAAAATTACATTTATAAATTAAATTGTCTTTTTTCCCAGGATATGAAAAGGAGACATCTTTGAAATGAATATGAGGTATTTCATTTTCTCGAGAATCTCGCATTAATACTGTTAATCTATGTTGAGTGAAAATCCAGGTCTTTTAGCTCCCCCTGCTACTGATGATTTTTCATATATCTGAACAGAAATTATTTCTTTAGCTCTGACAGCAATTAATTTATCTTGAACTTTGTCACACCTTAATTCGATCAAGTTTGAGGATTCTAAAGTTTCATTCATAGAACTTTTTATTTCGTCATAAATTCTTTTAACTTCATCAAATTCTTTTTTCTGAATTGAAAGTGGAAAAGGTGAATATCTCAAACTTAGTTCCAGTGAATACATAATCATCATAAAAACTACCTTTATAATAATAAATATATTTACCGCAGAAAGTTATTATAAATTAAATTCTTTTGAGGAAATTATATAAAAGATCTTTAAATACAATTAACATAGAAATAGGAGATTTAATTTTTGCAACTTAAATAATCATTTCATGGAAATAGCAAATGATATAACTTCTTTGGTTGGAAATACCCCATTAGTTAAATTAAATCGAATCAGAAAGTACTTTAATTGTTATCCAGAAATAATAGCGAAGCTAGAAAGTTTTAATCCATCAGCGTCTGTAAAGGATCGCATCGCTTATTCAATGTTATGTAAAGCTGAAGAAGAGGGATTGATAACACCAGATAAAACAACGTTAATTGAAGCAACAAGTGGTAATACTGGCATCGCATTAGCAATGGTTGCTGCAGCAAAAGGCTATAAATTGATATTAACTATGCCGGATACGATGAGTATTGAGAGGAGGGCAATGTTGAGAGCATATGGAGCAGAATTACAGCTAACACCTGGTAAGGAAGGAATGAAAGGAGCTTTAGATTTAGCTAATGAGTTGTCTTCAACCATTGCAAATAGCTATCAATTTAATCAATTTGAAAACTTTGCTAATCCAGATATTCATGAAAGAACAACGGCACAAGAAATATGGTCTCAATCCAATAAGAATTTAGATGGACTGGTTACAGGAGTAGGAACAGGAGGAACAATTACTGGGTGCGCACGTTTCTTAAAGAAAGTTAATCCAAATTGCAGAATTTATGCTGTAGAGCCCAAAAAAAGTGCTGTTATTTCTGGAGAAAAAGCAGGATCTCATTCGATTCAAGGAATAGGAGCAGGTTTCGTGCCGAAAGTACTTAATACTAAATTAATTGATGAAATTATAAAAATAGATGATGATGAAGCATTTTATTATGGGCGTTTATTAGCTCGATTGGAAGGCCTTTTATCTGGCATCAGCAGCGGTGCAGCTCTAGCAGCAACTATTAAAATCGGTGAAAGGAGAGAACTAATAAACAAAAGATTAATAGTTATTCTTCCAAGTTTTGGTGAAAGATATTTATCAACAGCAATGTTTGAATCTAATACTTCAATTCAAGCCAGAAAAGATGGTTATCTTTAATACCTCATTTAAATGGAAAAAAATTTTTATGAAGAATTAGGGCTCGAAAAAAATGCAACCAGAAGTGAAATTAAATCTGCATATCGTTCTTTAGTTAAGCAACATCATCCTGATAAGGGGGGGGAAAAAGAACGATTTCTTGCAATACAAAATGCCTGGGAGAGTCTAAATGACCCTATCAAAAAAGAACAATATGATAGAAGTTTTGTCTCTTCCAGTTCATCATTTGATTCATTAAATGAAAATTGGGAAGAGAAATTTAATTCAAAAAAACATAATTCTTCAATTAAGGACAAAGAAGTTGAAACATGGATTAAAGAGATTTTTAGTCCGATAAATAGATTAATTAGTCAAATAATTAAACCTTTGAATAACGAAATAAAAGAATTATCTGCGGATCCATATGATGACCAACTAATGGAAAATTTTTGCAATTACATAATTCTTTCACAAAAGAAAATAGAAAAAGTTGAAAAAATTTATAACAAAAAAATAGTTCCAAAGTCAATTTCAGCTTTAGGCCTCGATCTTTATCATTGTTTTTCACAAGTTAAAGATGCGCTATCAGAATTTGATAGATATACACAAGGCTACGTAGATAATTACTTATTTGACGGCAAAGAAATGATCAAAGAAGCAAAAAGAATCCAATCAAAGATGTCTACAGAGAAAAAAAATAAAAACTTTTAAATATAAAAATTTTATTGAATATATTCTTTAAGTTGATCTAATTTCAACCAAACATCTGGAACGGGTCTGCGCCATCGAACCTGAGCATATTCGTCTTTGAGTGAGAGAATCTCTCCAGGACCTTCAAAGACATAATTAGGTAGATCATTATCACTGGCCAGCGCTTCGATACTTTTTATATAATTTTCTCTATCGACAAAAACTAAGCTTCCTTTTTTGAGAGGTTTCTTTGGAATAGAATCTGTCATGATAAATTCAAGAAAGTTATTTGAAATTTATTATACAAAAACTTGTTTGAAAACTATTGAAAAAAATTTATACGGGAATAATAATTACAAACATCTAAAAAATTTAATAGCCTTAAATGATAAACATCTATAAGATATGCGTCTTTTACTACTTGGCTGCACTGGATTTGTTGGTAAAGAATTAGTACCAACACTTCTCAATGAAAATCACGAAATATACATTGTAAGTAGAAAACCCATTAGTAAATTAAAGCTTGATTTAGATTTCAATAAGTTGAAATTTTTTCAAATGGATTTATCAAAAGAAAAAAACTGGAATAACGAAAATCTTCTAAACATTTTAAGAGAGACAGATGGAATTATTAATTTGATGGGAGAACCCATAGCAGAAAAAAAATGGACTTCTGAACAAAAACAGGAGATTGAAAATAGTCGTATTAACACCACGAAATTTATGATGAAGACCCTTAAAAATTTAAAAATAAACCCAAAAGTCATTATAAATGGATCAGCTATAGGTTATTACGGTACAAGTTTGTCTAATGAATTTACTGAAAATAGTCCTGGAGGAAAAGACTTTTTATCTAATCTTTGCAAAAAATGGGAAGCGGTCGCCGCTGAAAAACCATTTTTCTCAAGGTTAGTTATTTTCAGAATTGGAATTGTTCTAGAGAAAGACGGAGGAGCATTAGGGAAAATGCTCCCTGTATTTAAAGTTGGATTAGGTGGACCAATTGGAGATGGTAAGCAATGGATGAGTTGGATTCATAGAACTGATTTATGTGCATTAATTATTCAAGCATTAGTTGATAAAAAGTATTCGGGAGTATTTAATGCTGTTGCACCAAATCCAGTATTAATGAGAGAATTTTCTCAGACTTTAGGCAAATGTCTTAATAGACCTAATTTACTTCCAGTGCCTGGAGCGGTTTTAAAAATATTGTTAGGAGATGGAGCGAAAGTTGTTTTAGAAGGACAAAAAGTAATTAGCAGTAAAATCAAAAATTATAATTTTAAATATCCTCTTCTTGAGAAAGCAATTTACGCCTCCACCAAGAATTAATACCGTTTACTAGAGCACCAATAATAAGAATTGTTATCAATGGAACTACAAGAGGATTCCAAACTATTTGAATAAAATTAATAAAAATAAATATCCCATTAAATTGCATAATGATTGCAAAAATAAAAAATATTGCAAAAAAAATAACTGTAAATAAATTTATTAATAACAAATTGTCGATAACTTGTTTTAAGTTATTTTGATTATTCTCCTTAGTCATTTTTCATAACAATATTCATATCATCAACCATTTTAAGACAAGCTTTGTTTTCACCTAGTCTTTTTTTAGCATTTTCATTACATGAGATCATAAACCTCTTATTTAGCTGCATTAGGTATATTATTTTTATGATCAATTTAATTGACTGATTGATTTGATCATTTTTGTCTTTATGGTTACTGGCACAAAAAACATATTTTCCAAGCAAACGTCTTTGGGCTTCTGCAAAAGTTTTTGTAAATTGTGGACCTTTACCTTCAATCTGAATAACCGGTTTTCCTAATCCAATCGCTTGCTCTGCTGCTGTTCCTGCCATGCTAATACAGCATCTACTTTTCAATAGTATTTTGTCAAAATTATTCCAATATATATTCACTTCTAAAAATCTATATTGGAATTTCAAGAGATTATTATCTTTTATATTGTCAATTTTTAACCATCCTCTTTTTTGAAATATCTTCTTTATTTTTGATGCAGTTAGAGCATTAACTATTGCAAAATTAAACTGAATTTTTTGAAAATATCTTAAATCTGACAATGCCTCTAATACCTCTAAAATCAAAACAAAATTATCTAAAACCTCAGGGAATCTACTTCCTGGAAATAATCCAATACTAAATTGATCTTTATTTAATTCTTTGTTTCTAGGAAAAAACTTATCCATAAATGGGTTGCCTAAAAAAGACACTTTCTTTTTTAATTGCATTGTTAAATCACTAGCTGTAAGAGAATCTCTCGTATATATTTTTTTTGCTTTTTGTGAGAGCAAGAAAAATTTAGAAGGCCATGGTAATTTCAACTTACCTTCATAATGGCTGGAATAAGCAACTAGATATGTAAAAAAATCTTTCTTACAAACCCATGCAAAAAAAACTGGCACAATATCTCCAACTACAAAAAAATAATCATATTTTTTTCTTATTTTCAAAGTTAAATATAATCTTTTTAGAAGATAAAATATTTCTCCTCCAAATATCTCAGTAAGTCTTCCCTTAAAAGAATTATAACCAATTCCTCCAGTTCTAAATTCCTTAGTTTTACCGATAATCTTAATTCTTTCTTTTTTGTAATGGTTTCCCATACCAACAATTGGCAAAGCATGAACAGAATAACCACTTTTTACGAATTGTTTAGCTATTAGACTGCCAGATAGATCTTCTCCATGCCCATTACTTACAATTAAAATCTTAAACAATTTAAAATTCCAACCATTTTTTTACTTTGGTTAACTCAGGCCAATCTGGATATCTACTTAATCCGTCTTCAACAGATTCTTTCAACTCACTTTTCAAATCTGGCATCATCATAGACATTTTTTTTATTAACTCAATATGATCCCTAACGCCTTTATTATTGGTAGCCAAAAGAGCTAAAGACAAATTCATTCTTGCTTGTGGATCTTGCTGATTTAATCGAACAGCTTGTCTGGCAGCTGACAAAGCTTCTTCATTATTTTTCAAAAGTAATTGAAGCCATGATAAACAAGTCCAAGCAGCAAAATGATTTGGAATTTGCTGTATAATTTTTTGAAAATCTTTAACGATTGGAATTAAATCTTGCCCCGCTTTATATCTTGATAAAGCTGTATTAAAATCCTCTTCGATGGGATTAATTTCGTTATTCATTATATATTAAACTGCAAAAGAGCTTCCACAACCGCAAGTTTGAGAGGCATTAGGATTTACAAAATTAAAACCGCCTCCAATTAATTCCTTACTAAAATCTAACTGCATTCCATAAATATATAAAAGACTTTTAGGATCACAAACAACTTGAAAGCTTTGATCAGCTTTTAATGAATAATCATAAACTTTATCATCGGGATTTATTTCATCAGTTCCTATAAAATCCATCGTATAACTCATCCCACTACATCCGCCAGATCTTACTCCTACCCTTAATGCTTTTTTATCACTTTGGCCCTTCAATAAATTTGAAATTTGTTCTATAGCATCATTTGTAATTAAGATACCTTTGCCATCATCAGAATTTTTAGTTTCCTGTTTAACTTCTACATTTTCCATAAACAAGGGATTTTTACTATTTATAATATAAAAACTTAATCGATATGATGCATAGAACAAACGTTATCCAAACTTGATTTGTTATAATTCTAAGAAAAAGTGAAAATTGCAATAGTTGGTTCTGGATTAGCTGGTCTTACAGCAGCAGTCAATTTAGTTGATGAAGGCCACGAAGTAGAAATTTACGAAAGCAGGTCATTTTGGGGAGGTAAAGTCGGAAGTTGGGAAGATAAGGATGGCAACCACATAGAAATGGGTTTACATGTATTTTTTTACAATTATGCAAATCTTTTTAAATTAATGAAAAAAGTGGGAGCTATAAACAATTTACTCCCGAAAGCCCATACTCATCTATTTATCAATAATGGTGGTAATTTAAAATCGTTAGACTTCAGATTCCCTTTAGGTGCTCCATTTAATGGACTTAAAGCTTTTTTTACCACCGAACAACTTACTTGGGTAGATAAATTCAGAAATGCCTTAGCTTTAGGGACAAGTCCAATCGTTAGAGGATTGATAGACTATGAAGGCGCAATGAAAATAATTAGAGATCTAGATAAAATTAGTTTTAAAGAATGGTTTTTAAACCATGGTGGAAGTGAAAAAAGTTTAGAAAGGATGTGGGATCCTATCGCATATGCATTAGGTTTTATTAATTGCAAAGATATTTCAGCAAGATGCATGCTAACTATATTCATGATGTTTGCTTCAAAAACAGAAGCCTCAAAACTTAACCTTTTAAAAGGTTCCCCACATAAGTGGTTAACGCAACCTATCGTCGACTACATCACAAACAAAGGAGCAAAAATACATCTTAACCATAAGGTAGAAGAAATCATCTATGAAAAGGAATCATCCTCTTATTCAGTAAATCAATTAAAAATATCTTCTCCTGAAGGAGTTAAGGCAGTGTTTGCAGATAAATTTCTAGCTGCCTGTGATGTTCCTGGAATAAAAAAAATAATTCCAAAAGAATGGTATCAATTTAAAGAATTTGAAGGTTTAAAAAAACTTAGAGCTGTAGCTGTTGCCACAATCCAATTAAGATATGACGGTTGGGTTACTGAATTACAAAAAGATAATACTGGAAACGAACCAATAGGACTAGATAACCTTCTTTATTCTGCTGATGCCTCTTTCAGTTGTTTCGCTGATTTAGCACTAGCAAGTCCAGCAGACTATAGAAAAAAAGATATGGGATCGCTTCTTCAATGTGTTTTAACTCCTGGCGATAGATGGATGGGAAGATCCACAGAAAGAATTACAAAAGAAATTGATAAAGAAGTTCGCCGTCTATTCCCATCCTCAAAAAACCTTAAATTGCTTTGGAGTAACGTGGTACAAATTCCACAATCACTCTATAGAGAAGCTCCTGGCATGGAACCTTTCAGACCCGATCAAAAAACATCTATATCTAATTTCTTCATGGCTGGTAGTTATACAAAACAAGATTATATTGACTCTATGGAGGGAGCTACAATGAGTGGTCATTTAGCTGCCGCTGCAATTTTAGAGAAGAAAGCCGAATTAGCAAAAAATCTTGCAGTAAGTTAATTAATGGGTACTTGGCTAAAACATGACGTAATAACAGTTGTTAATGCGCCTCTTGAAAATGTATGGGACACATGGAGCGATTTAGACTCAATGTCACTTTGGATGAGCTGGATTGAATCTGTAAAAACAGTTAACGAAGAAACTAATACGTTACCAGATTTAACAGAATGGACTTTAGCTGCAAATGGCTTTAGGTTTAAATGGAAAGCTCAAATTACAGAAAGGGTTGAAAAAAGCAAACTTAAATGGAAATCAATAGGAGGTTTACCAACTGAGGGATCAGTAGTTTTCGAAAGTAAAACTGATCAAATCACAACGGTAAATTTAGCAATAACTTATGAGCTACCTAAAATGATTGCAAGGTTTATGGAAGAAAATATCTTAGGCAAAATGGTAACAAACGAATTACAGGCCAATATTGATAGGTTCAAAGATTTAGTTGAAAAGAACTATTCAAAAAATTTTTCTAACTAAAAATATTAATTGCCAGATCTAGCAGTCCTTCAAAGGTATATTTTTGTGCCTGACTATCAACTCTTCCAAAAATCTTGTTACATATTTTTGTTGTCTGAGGTCCAATAGATAACAACTTAATCTGATCAAAATAATCTAACCATTGTTTACCAAGTTTTTTTTCTAGTAAAAAAGCAGCATTTACTACGGTTTTACCGCTTGAGAAAAT
>CACAXR010000012.1 GCA_902536555.1 uncultured Prochlorococcus sp.
CTGCTGAGCAAGTATCAACAGTTTTATAAATCGGTGTAATGTTTAAATCTTTTCTATATTTTCTAACTTCAAAAAAATCAGAATTAGTTAACTTTGCTATCTGTTGATCTGAAAAACCTAATTGTTTAGCATGGAGCATTAAATCTCTATCAAGATCATGAAGTTCTTTTTCTTTCAAAAACTCATTTTCAAAATTTATGATGTTACGTAATTTTTCTAAAAACCATAAATCTATATTTGTAACTTCTTGAATATAAGTATTAGTTTTCCCATATTGCATTGCTTTTTTAACAATTAAGATTCTTTCAGATGTTGGGTTTCTTAAACTATTCTGTAATTCGCTCTCGTTATCAGAGAGATCTAGTGAATCACATTCCCATCCGTTAATACCTATCTCTAAGGATCTTAATGCTTTTTGAAAAGATTCTTCAAAAGAGCGACCGATTGCCATTGACTCGCCAACAGATTTCATGGCAGTGCTTAGAATATTCGAAGACCCTTTAAACTTTTCAAAAGCGAATCTAGGAATTTTTGTGACTACATAATCAATTGATGGTTCAAAACATGCAGGTGTTTTTTTTGTTATGTCATTAATAATTTCATCAAGTGTATAACCAACAGATAATAATGCTGCAATTTTTGCTATTGGAAATCCAGTTGCTTTGCTTGCCAAGGCAGAGGATCTACTTACACGGGGATTCATTTCTATGACAATAACTTCTCCATTTTTCGGATTTATTGCAAATTGAATATTACTCCCACCAGTTTCAACTCCAACCTCTCTAATTATTTTCAAAGATAAGTCCCTCAATCTCTGATATTCTTTATCTGTTAGGGTCTGAGCAGGCGCTACAGTAATTGAATCTCCTGTATGAACACCCATTGGATCTAAGTTCTCTATACTGCAAACTATTACAACGTTGTCTGCTTTATCTCTCATGACCTCTAATTCATACTCTTTCCAACCAATAAGAGATTTTTCAATCAATATTTGATTTCTTGGACTTTCCTCTAGACCTGTATTACACAATTCGACAAATTCTTCACGGTTATATGCTATTCCTCCTCCTACACCACCCAAGGTATATGCAGGTCTTATTATAAGAGGATAAGAATTTATTTTTTTAGATACTTCTTTTGCTTCAGCTAGGTTTGATGCTATCCCAGATGGACATACATTGACTTTTATTTTTTCCATAGATTCTTTAAATAATTTTCTATCTTCGGCTTTACTGATAGCTATTAAATCAGCACCAATTAATTCAACATTATTGTTCCTTAAAAAATCTGAATCTGATAATTTAACCACTAAATTTAAAGCAGTTTGACCTCCCATCGTAGGAAGAATAGCATCAGGTTTTTCTTTTAAAATAATCTGAGACACAATTTCAGGAGTCAATGGTTCAATATATGTTTTGCTTGCAACCTCTGGATCTGTCATTATAGATGCAGGATTTGAATTGATAAGGATTATTTCATAACCAGCTTTTCTTAAGGCTTTACAAGCTTGGGTGCCAGAGTAATCAAATTCGCAAGCTTGTCCTATAACAATTGGCCCTGAACCTAGAATAAGAATTTTCTTAAGATCACCTCTTTGAGGCATAATTTAAAACCTTCATTTATTTCATGCTACTTATAAATCATCAGATGTTAATCAAGTTACTTGAAAAGCAACATTTGTTTCTATATTATTGAAAGATATTAATTTTTTATGAGCGAACTTCAGCGACTTAAGAGTTTGTTGCCTCCAGAAAATGAGAGCTGGGTATTTATTGAAGCTGCTGCTGCTATAGACCCGCCTTTAATCACACTTGAGGAAATTGGTCGTGACGAAGTTGAAATACAAATAGATTTAGATGAATGGGATAACTTAGCTATTGACCACAGAAATTTATTGTTTTGGCACGAAATTGGAAAAATCCAAAATGACACAATACCCAGAGATGGGTGGGAGATGGCAGCTCTTGCAATTGGACTTGGAGGAGCAATAGGGGAGTTATGGGTGCAAGATGGGCTACTTCTACTACTCGCACTTGGTTTATCAAGTTTTGCAGGATATAGGTTATATATTAAAAATAATTCTGAAAAGAAACTTCAAGATGCCATTTTTGCAGATGAAAGAGCAATAGACCTTGCCTGTAGATTTGGATACAGTATCCCAAATGCTTATAAAAGTCTAGGGGGAGCATTAAAAGAACTAATTGAGAAAACAAGAAAAAAGAAAAAAAGAAGTTTCTTTGAGAATAGATTAGATGCCTTAAGAAAAAGTGCTGAAAAAGCTAGATCAGAATTGTCTCAGCAAGAGGGTTCAGAAAGTTCTGTATCAAGTGAAAATGTCTATGGACAATAAAAGTTTGGTTTTAATGGCAGCTAAAGCTTGTGATGAAAAAAAAGCTAAAGATATAACACTTATAAAAATAGACAAGGTATCCTTTATAAGCGAATGGATATTAATTGCAGAGGGATTATCTGATATACAGGTAAGAGCTATAACTAATTCTGTAGAGGGAGAGTTGAGAGAAAAGGCAAAAATTGAACCATTAAGAAAAGAAGGAGTCACCGAGGCGAAATGGGCTTTACTTGATTATGGTGATTTGATCGTAAATATATTTCAACCAGAAATAAGAAAATATTATGACCTTGAATCATTTTGGAGCAATGGTGATAATCATGTATTTCCTTAATTTTTTTTATGAACGAATCTAAATGTCCTGTCCCTAAGGAACAACAACCAACAAATGAATTCATAGAATTATCAAGATCAATAATTTTTTCGAGGGCAAAAACAAAAAAATCACTAATTTTTGTGTTGATTAAATTCTGGTTGGTTGCTTTTGTTTTATTTATTGTTATTTCTTCTGGAAGTATATATTTCAAAATAAAACTATTAAAATATATTCTATTAAGTTTCTTTGGTAGCTTATCAATACCTCTCTTAATTTCTATAAGGTTATATCTTGGTTGGAATCATGTATTTAAAAGATTGAATTCTGAAAGAGTTGAATATGAAGAATCAGGCTGGTATGACGGTAAAGTATGGATCAAACCATTAGTTTTAAAAGAAAAAGAATCACTTATTGCCTTTAATGAGGTAAAGCCTATCTTAAATAATTTAATTCAAATTTTTTCTATTATTTTAGCCTTAGCTTTGTCAGGAATTTTACTTTTTCAATATAACAATTTCTAAATGAGTAAAAACTTTAAAAACCTTTACACATCAAACAATCCTCCTTTACAAGCAACCTTGATGAGAGGTTCGAATATTGAATCAGTTCATAAAATTCATGCTGTTATTAGCGATAAGAAAGGCAGAGTTTTAATGTGCGCAGGAAATCCAGAATATAAGAGTTTCATAAGGTCAGCATTAAAACCATTCCAGGCAATACCGTTTGTTAGCAGTGGCGCTGCTTCAAAAATCAATAATGCTTCTAAATCAATTGCATTAGCATGCGGCTCACATAGTGGATCAAAACTCCATTCAAGAGAAGCTTTCAGGATTTTATGGGAATACGATATCGACATTAATAATTTGAAATGTCCAAAATTAAAATCTAGTTCATTAGAACATAATTGCTCAGGCAAACATGCTGCTTTTCTAGCTACATGCAAAAAAATGGATTGGCCAATGGATAGTTACTTAAAAGGAAATCATCCACTTCAAATTGAAATATTCAGAATTGTTTCCGAATTACTTGAAATCCCCATTTCTGAAATACAAGCGGAACGTGATGATTGTGGAGCTCCAACTCTTTTTTTAAAACTTGTAGAAATGTCAATGTTATATTCTCTACTAAGTAGCTCGGATAATGCAGAATTAGAGCAAATAAGTAGAGCTATGACCACTAACCCAATAATGATAGGTGACTACAATAGATTTGATACAGAAATAATTAAGGCTTCTCATGGACAAGTTATAGGTAAAGGCGGTGCCGAAGGGATACAGTGTCTATGCAAAGTCAATGAAGGGATAGGGCTGGCTTTAAAAGTTGAAGATGGCTCAAAAAGAGCCAAGCATGCTGTTAGTCTTCACTTACTTAAACAGTTAGAGTGGATATCTGACTTAAGAATTCAAGACATTGAAGAAAAGGTGTTTAATTTTTCTGAAGGAGTGCGACTTGAAGTTAAAGGTAAATTAAAATTCCAAGAATCCTAAAAAACGGAAAAAATAACCCTTTCAGATGTATGCTATGTATATGACGCGGGGTAGAGCAGTCTGGTAGCTCGTCGGGCTCATAACCCGAAGGTCGGAAGTTCAAATCTCCCCCCCCGCCACCATTTAAAAGCAGCTTAAGGGGTGCTTTTTTAGTCTTTGCAATAGTTACATCCCTTATAAAAATATAATAAAATTGAAGTTTTTATATCGTACTAAAAAGAGCTTAATAGGTATTATTTGAGATCCTTTTCAATAGAGAATTTCAAGTCAAATCTAACTATTAGACCAATAATGATAAATAATATTCCTATGTATGAGTTCAAAGATAGATCCAAAATATTGAATTAATTTTCTAACTAAATATTAGCTCACAAATCATTTCTATTAAACATGCCAATAACAAATAATTTAAATACATCTGAATGAAGATGATGTTCACATTGAATAAATAATTTAATAAAGTAGAGTTATATCTATATACTTCAGAAAAATTATATGCAAAATTTGCTACAGCGTGATTTAGGTTCAAGCTTGTTATCACTAGCTGTCATCCTAGGATGGTTAGGACTATTTTTTGTTTTCTTGAGAGTATTAACAATTTCAATAAAAAGAATTCTTGAAGCGATTATCAAAAAATCATAAATATTTTAATAAATCAATAATTCTGAATTAATCGCGAAAATCCTTTATCAATAGGTATAATAACCTAAAAATGTCAATTTTAGATAAGGTTAAGATAGGAAATTCTGTTCAAGTTAACCTAGAACTATCTAAGGATAGACTTACCAAAGAAACTATTGATGCGTTAAATGTCTCTTCCCTAGGTAAGATCAGTGATTTCAGAATAACTGATGGCAAAGGTATTGGCGTTGTCTTGAAATTATATAATGGGAAAGAGCAATGGTTTTTTGAGGACGAAATTGATCTTCTCGACGAAAATGGTAACGTAATAAAAAAAAATAACCATAGCAAAAAAAATAGCAATTTTATATTTGATTTTTTAAGAGGATTTAATTATGAAAATAAAAATAAAGTAAGCGAGTTACTTAATCCAATTAACTTTTTTATCTGGCTGGTTGTATCGTTTAAAGATATTTTTTAATTGGTTAAAAAATTCTCTAAAATAATTTAATAATTAATTTAAATAAAAAAATTTCAGTAATTAAAAATTTAAATGGTACAAAATATTATCGATGTAAGAAATTTATCTAAGTCATTTGATATCTCTTCCAAAGAACCAGGCTTAAAAGGAACAATTAAACATTTTTTTAGAAGACAAACAAAAAGTTTAAAAGTTATCAAAAATATAAGTTTTGAAATTAAAGAAGGAGAAATAGTAGGTTTTCTGGGTGCTAATGGAGCTGGGAAAACAACAATATTAAAAATGCTTTGTGGCTTAATTTATCCAAGTGAAGGTTCGATTTTGGTTTCAGAACACTTACCTTTCAGGAGAAAAGAAAATTTCCTAAAGAATATCACCTTAATAATGGGACAAAAGCAACAGCTTATTTGGGATCTTCCGCCAATTGAATCATTCTATTTGAATGCATCAATATATGACATAGACAAGTTCGAAGCTAAAAAGAGAATAAAAAAACTATCGGAAATGCTTGAAATTGATGAAGAGCTATTCATACCTGTTAGAAAACTTTCACTAGGTCAGCGGATGAAATCAGAATTACTAGCAGCTTTGATACATGAACCAAATATTCTATTTTTAGACGAGCCAACACTTGGATTAGATATTAATGCTCAGAGAAATTTAAGAAAATTCCTTCAAAAATATAATAAGGAAACTAATGCAACGATATGCTTAACCAGTCATTACATGAAAGATATTACATCGCTATGCAAGAGAGTTATATGTGTGCAAGAAGGGGCGATATCTTATGATGGAAAACTTGACCTATTATTAAAAAAACTTTCTCCTGTTAAAGAAATATTAATAGTTTGTCGCTCAGAAGAGGATGCAAGTAAATTAGAAAATTTTGGTTTTACTGTCAAAAATAAAATAAAGAATGAAATCACTATAAAAATTGAAAACGAATCTATTACCCCCTCACTAAAATCTATCCTAAATAATTTTGATATTGAAGACCTTTTTATAAATGAACCACCTATAGATGAAGTTATTGGTAAGGTATTAATCAAAAAAGAATATGATATCTAATCTGATTAACCGTAAAATATTCACCTTATTAAAAGTCCAATATTCAAACATGTTGGAATATAGGGTTGAAATTGCATTATGGGCAATTTCAGGGATTATTCCTTTTTTCATGTTAAACATTTGGACGAATAATAATCTAAATGAATCCATAAACATTAGTGATATTCTGCTTTCTAGGTATTTCTTATGTGCTTTTTTTGTAAGACAGTTTTCTGTAGTTTGGGTTGTATTTAGTTTTGAAGAGGATTCTCTTATGGGGAAAGTATCTCCGTATTTAATCCAACCTTTAAATCCATTTTTCAGATATTTTGCACAACATCTTGCTGAACAAATAACAAGATTTCCTTTCGCTCTGATAATAGCATTTTTCTTTTTTATTATTAATCCGGAAAGTTTATGGATACCAAATTTAAGTATTTTGCTCTTATCGATAGTATCTACTTTCTTATCCTTCTTGATTCAATTTTTAATTCAGTCAATTATTGCATGTCTATGTTTCTGGACAGAGAAAGCATCCTCAATAGAAAGATTGTTATTTATTCCAACTTTATTTCTCTCAGGACTTTTAGCACCAGTAGTTTCATTTCCCGCATATGTTAAATCTTGGATTTATTTAACTCCTTTTCCATATCTAATTGATTTCCCTGCGAACTTAATGTCAGGTAATGAAACAAATATTAGTGGAGGCTTAGGTATGCAAATTCTATGGATTTTTTTACTTTATCCTTTATTTAAGAAAATCTGGTCCGAAGGAACGAAAAAATATACAGCAATGGGATCATGAATTTAGGAAAATATCTAACAATTTATAAAAAATTCTTACATACTTCTTTAGCTTCTGAATTGGAATATAAGGCAAATATATTAGTTGATTTAATTACTGCAATTTTAAGTTTAGTAGGGAGTATTTTTCTATTATCTATTTTCTTTCAAAATAGTGGATATATTGGAGGGTGGAAATTTGAACAGGCACTAATAATCCAAGCTATTTATACGATTTTGAATGGAATAACAAACACATGGTTCAATCCTAATCTTACAGAAATAGTTAAACATATAAGAGAAGGAACATTAGACTTCGTACTTTTAAAACCTATTGATAGTCAATTTTTTATTTCATTAAAAAAATTAAATCCATCTGGATTTTTAGAAATAATGCTTGGATTTTTCTTGTTATTCTTCTGCATAAGAATAAATCAAATCAATTTAAATTTGAGTTTTGTGACCTTATCCTTGGTTACGATAAGCTGCTCGATATGTATTTTGTATAGCCTATGGTTTTTTATTTCAACTACTACTATTTGGTTTGTTAAGACGTGGAATGCAATTGAAGTATTAAGATCATTCCTTTATATTGGAAGATTTCCTCTAAATTCATTTTCATTTTCTTTAAGAATTTTTTTTAGTGTTTTCATTCCTATTGCTTTTATAACTACAATTCCTTCTGAAGTTTTTCTAGGACTTTCTCAATTGTGGAAAATATTGCTTGAAGTTATTGTTGCTTTAGTATTTCTTATAACTTCAAGAAAGTTCTGGTTATTTGCATTAAAATTCTATTCATCAGCATCTAGCTAACTATTATTTAATAACCTCCCTGCAAAATTCCCAAATTTGTTGTTTACTTTTGAGATTAGAAAGCCTAGATAATTTCTTAAAATGTGATTTAGATTTTTCAACAGATAAAAGCCTACAGTTGTATTCGATTTTATGATTTCTAGATATGATTCCTAATTTGAGTGCAACATTACAAAGGATTATTATTAAAGTGATAAAAAAAAATATACCGAAAAATTGTGAAATTGATTTTGAATAATTTTCATTTTCAGTTTTTAATTCAAACTTCATTACTTAACTATATGCTGAGGGCACTTAATTGCAGCAATTGCAACAGCCGTAACTTTAAAATTCTCTGACTTCTCAATAACCTTTTTAACCTCTAATGGTCCAAATTTATTACTCGCATCACTGTAGGAAAGAAGTAAAGATTTATAATTATCATGACCTAGATTTCTATATTCACAGAAATTATCCCCAACATAATTTAAAAGAGTTAGTAAAGTTAATTCAATCATTAAAGCTTTTTACTAGCAAAGTTCTTACGAATGATACTGTGCGGGACATTTTTAACAAGTAAAATTACCCAAAAACATTTGAAATCATAAAATAGAATTTTTACTCATAAACTTAAAATTACAAAATTTTTTTAGAATTTTAAATTTATATTCAAGAAAATAATTAAAGCACTATCTGTAGTGTATGGAAAGGATAATGTTTGCGCTACAGATAGGGGGTTGCATTTTTTAAGAAATTGGTTTAAAAATAAGGTTCCCCATCACCCGGCCCACATATGTGAGGCCTTTTTTTTATGGTTTTTAAATAAATCCTAAAAGTATTATTAAATAAAACGAGTAATTCGTTAACTCCTTTGATAACGAATAAAGATAAATGATAATAGATAATTTATTTTTTAATTTATTACCCTACTTTAGAATTTAAACCAAAATTTACTGCTATCCTCCAATTATTTTATAAAAAGCTTTTTATAGATTTAATCAATAAGCTAATACCAACCAAAATACAAACTGTTATAAAAGTTTTCTTAATAAGTATATTCCCATTTAATTTTGACAGGTGAGCTCCGAAAAACCCTCCTGCAAAGGAACCAATTATTAAAACTATCAATAAATTTAATGGAACCGATCCTATTCTTGCCAAAAATACTGCTCCGACAAAATTCCAAAAAATCCCAACAGTAAAAAATGTCATACTTATTGCTCGAAGAAAATCCATTTCAAAAGTTTTTATTAATAGTATTGTTACAAGCAATCCAGTTCCTGAAGAAATAGAACCATTTAATATACCTATAAGAAAAATAAAAATTAAAAATCTAATTTTATGAACAAAATTAAGCTCTTTATTACCAGATGTTAGACCTAAATCTGGTTTAAGGAATGAGTAAAAAGCTAATAATATGGATATTATTCCTAAAATTAAGTACAAATACTTTTCAGATATATATTCAACTACAGAAGCCCCCAAAACTACTCCAGGTAATCCGAAAATTAAAATTTGCCAAGCAACAGTTATATCATTACCTAAAGATTTGTAATTTCTTAAGGAACCCCCTATTCCTAGTGCTACTGTTGCCAATTTATGACTAGCAAGAGCCTGATAATAAGGAACTCCAGATAAAATCAATGCAGGCAATTGTAATAATCCTGCTCCTCCACCAGAAATTGCTGAGAACGTATTAGAAAAAAACGATATCAAAAAGATGTAAATACTTTTAAATAAAGAATGATCAAAATTTCCTAATATTTTTGTTAATAAATAAAGCATTAACTATAAATTTCCCTTTTTATTTATAAGTGAAAATTATTCTTTTCATAAGAAACATTTGCTTTAAGAAGTTTTATATTATCTTTTTCGATCATACTTTAAAAAAAACTGTTAATATCAAAGAAATTATCAAGAATTTTATGCATAGACAAGATGCAATTTACCTTGATCAGTTTTGTCCCAAGATAAGTAATAAAAATTGGAAAGAGTCACTTAATAAACTAACTAATTATAAATGTATTTATTGCGGTAAACCCTCAGAATCACTTGACCACCTTCACCCAATGTCAAAAGGGGGGATTAGCAGTTCAAATAATTGCGTACCATGTTGTTTGTCATGTAATGGGAAGAAATCAGATTCAGAAGTTCTTAGTTGGTACAGAAAACAAAATTTTTATGATCCTCGAAGAGCTATGGCGATACGAGCATGGTTTAATGATGATTTAAAACTAGCGTCAGTTCTTTTGAACTACTTAAATTAAACAATGAATGATAAATTGATTGGGATTCAAAAAAATATTTTTGTATATCCTTGAATAGGACCCTTTATTTTAATAAGTATAGTTTTTATTAAATTATTCTTATTCTTTCTGAATTAATATTATTGCTCTTAAAAATTGAGATATTAGAATAATCATCTTTCCACATTATTGGTGAATCTATAACTTTTCTCTCTGGTGATTTTACTGAAAAAATCAATCCAAATACAAAAAGAATAGTAATCAAAATTATAGTCAACACTAATTTGTCTGAAATATTATTCATTAACCTAATCTATCTTGAAAAATTTTTGTCGGGAGTAGTTTTTTCGTAAATTTCTAGAAAGTATGATTTAAAATAATTAACTCCCTCCTTTCCAATTAATCCAAACGACCATCCACAATCATTTACTACTTGCAATGAAATTTGGTTTGCCAAGTCACTTTTCTCAATCCATTTTTTCTGAGGATTGTAAGAGAAAGATATAATGTTTTCAGTTTTTACTATGGCTGATTTCATTGCTTCGTCTTTAGAAAGACCATTTTTGATAGCATTGCAATATTTCTTAGAGAAACTATTAGAGATCCTATTTTGTAGCAAACTAACACTAGGATCTGATGTATCAAAAGCTAAACCTATAGCAGGTTTTAATTGAAAAATTATAAATAAAAGTAAGACAAGAAATAATTTTAACAACAGCTATTAGTCAATAATCTATAAGTAATATAATAGTATTTTAAAATTATCTTTTCAATTAAATCTGATAATTATTAAAAGCAAATTAAATTTCAATTTATTAATAATTAAAAGTATTGCGATAAGTTCAGTAATAATAGTCAGAGGTTTATTTGACTACAAATATGTACGAATCATTGATGACATTACTATTTTTTCCTGATTGGACAAATGGATTACCTTCAGATTTCTTAATTCTTCATTTTTTTGTAGGAGCTGTGATTTTCCCATTCAATATGATTCATGCTAAAGCAAGAAAAATTGACAGTCAAAACCCACAGGAGGCTGCTAATGGGTATAAGAATTCTGACAATGCAACATTTTTTGGATACGAGGAAATCAATTAGATTTCCTTAAAATATATTTAAGGAATTAGTTTATTGATGATAATTTCGCTAAATACAGCTTTAGATCTTAAAATATTAAGTCCAGGTGAACCTATTGGAATATTCATAATTTTTGTAGGATTAATATTTACTGGTATGATTTTCTACATTATTTATGCTGTAAGTACCAATAAAGAATCCTTAGAAGACAAAAAAATAAGAACTAAAAAGGAGTACTTGCAAAAAGAGAAAATAGGAAAGTTATTTCCTAAGAAAAAATAAATTTAATTGCTTTATTACTATAAAGGTATTTATTTATATTATTAATAATTAAATCAGTAGGATCCAAAAACATAAGTTTTAGTTCTCTTAAATCAAACATCTCAAAATTTTACTATAACAACAAAATTATTTTTACGAGGACTTCATATTGTTAATTGCACAGCAAAATTATTTTTCACATAAAGCAAAAAATGTTAAAAATGGAAGAAATGATTTGATATCTTGGAGAATTCACCTCAATATTTATTTCTTGCTAGTGGAGTTAATAATGGAGAAGGATTTTGGAGTGTGGGAATAAAAAATTGCGATGAAAATATCCTTGCGGATGAAAATCTTTTAGATTGCCATAGAAAAGAATTATTAGGTAGTGCTTCAGCAAAAGATATTCTTTTAGCTATTAATTTAAACGTAAATAATTTATTAAATGAACTAAGAAACAAAAATTATTTAATTGAAAGACCTTCAATGGGAATTTCATTTGATATTCCTTTAGAAATCTTGGAAAATATTTTTGATTTTTGGTTAGAAATCTATAAAAATCAAGAAGCATGGGAAACTTGTCTAGGTCTTCTTAAAGTTAGAAAAAGGGTTCCCCTAACAAACCTAATTGAAAGCGAAAGTTTAAAGGGAAACTCTAAAAAATGGGCTATAAAAATTGAAACTTTACATACTTATGTTCCTTCTTCACTTAAAAATGAAAAATTTAATGACCCCATGTGGGAATAATTTTATCTTTAAATACTAAAAATATTTACTTCGTTGGATATTTAAGTAAAAATAAAATAACAAATAATTTTAAAATGAATAAACCATATTCTTTTAGTATCGATCAAATGAACGGGATAGTTGAGGATACATACGCCAAGATAATAAATGAATGTGAAAATTTAAAAAAAATAACTAATTGTCCAAATGAGCAAGTAGTAGCACTTTTAAGTGTAATTGCTTCAAATTACGCTACTACAACAAAAAAAAGCGAAAATTAAGATGATAAGTTATTTTACTTGGAGCGAATTTGATAAGAGCGTAGAAGAAATAGCTGATAAATGTAGGTTTAAGGAGTTTTCTGGAATATATGGAGTTCCTCGGGGTGGATTATGTCTTGCTGTAGCACTAAGCCATAAATTAAAAATCAAATTAATTTCAAAACCAATAAAAAATTCACTAATAGTAGATGATGTTTATGAAACTGGTCTTACATTAACGACCTTCAAAGATATTGAAGGAGCTGTGTTTTTTGTATTATTTAGTAAAATTAAACCTACATGGTGGAATACAGTATTTATTTCAAAAAAAAGCCAATGGATAGTTTTCCCTTGGGAAAACACTTTAAATTCAAAAAGTGACCGCGAAGAATACATCAAAAAAAGAGGTTTAAGTTGAGAAAGAAATTATATTTGGCAAATCCCTATGGATTTTCAAAACAAACTAAAACTCTCTTACATGAATTTATTGAAATCTTCAATGATTTAAATGTAGAAGTATTTGAACCTTTTGAGAGGACAAAACCATTAATAAAACAAGAAAGTGAATGGGCATATGATGTTGCAAGAAGTAATTTCCATGATTTAAAAGAATGTGATTGTATTTTTGCGATTGTAAATGGAAATCCACCAGATGAAGGTGTAATGATTGAATTGGGTATCGCAATTGCATTAAAAAAGGAAATCTTTTTATTCAGAGATGATTTTAGAAATTGTTCCGATAGCGATCAATACCCATTAAATCTAATGTTATTTCTTGGACTGCCAAAAGATGATTGGGAAAAATATTATTTTGAATCATTACAGGATATAAAAAGTAATAAAAAAAGATTTGTTGAGTGGGCAAAAAAAAAGCTACATAAACCATCAATTCTTGATTTGAACTCTGAATTTTAAATTTATCTAATGAGGTGTTAGAATAACATTTATTTAGAAAATTTTGACACAGGTAACAGTTGGAGAGAACGAGGGAATTGAGTCAGCCCTTAGAAGATTTAAAAGACAAGTATCTAAATCTGGAATCTTTGCAGATTTAAAAAGACTTAGGCATCACGAAACACCTATTGAAAAATACAAAAGAAAACTTCAACAGAGAAGAAAAGCAAGAAGAAGATAATCTCCTAGAACTTATAAATTATTTTGTAAATTCTTAATATTATTAATTTTCATAGAGGTTTAAAAAATTTAACTATTTAAGCTTTTTAAGCTTCTTAACAAGATTAATTCCAACTCCTGAGACAGCGAGAAGATCTTTTTCATCAGCAGCGATAACTGCCTTTGTTGTTTTAAATCCAGCCTCATACAAAGCTTTTGCGCTTTTTGCTCCAACACCTGGAAGAGTAGTCAAAGTTTCAATATTTTTCTTAGAATTTACCGCTTTGGTTTTTGTTTTTGTTTTTGTTTTTGTTTTTGTTTTTGTTTTTGCAGACTTTGCTACTTTTTTTTCTTTCTTTAAAGGAGTTTCAGGAGTTACTGCACTTTTAAATAAAATTGATTTTAGTTTGCTGAGAAATTTAGAAATCATTGCAATATATAAGTAATAAAATTAGATCTTCAATTTAATATTATCAAATTCCAGAGGAATTAATAACTATAAAATAACTAATTGAATAGAAATAATTTATTTACAATTATATAAAGACACACATTTAATATTTATGCAAGCTTACGAGCCATTGCATTGAATTCTAGATTATTTTAAAAACTAATAAAAAGAATAAATGTATATTCAAAATTTAAAGGTATTTATTATTAGTAAAGTTAAAATCTTATTAAAGAAAAGATCATAAAAATGAAGCTTATTTTTATAAGTGGACCTTCTGGAAGCGGGAAAACAACTTTATCGAATAAAATAATAAAAAAAAATAAAAATGGTATTGTTTTAAGTACCGACAATTACTATAAGACAGGGTTAATAAGTAAATTACTACCAAAATTTGTAGAAGGTTTTTTTGATAGAAGTATTAGTTTTAATAACAAACTATTTAAAAAAGATTTTGATTTTATTTGTAAGAATGGAATTTCAATATATGATCGTTATTATAATTTCAAAAAGAAAACAATTCAAAATATCTTAAATGAAACAAATAATATTAGTTTCTTAATTGTTGAGGGTATATTTGCTAGAGAATTCTCAAACACTTTAAATAATAAGGATTATATTTTTTTAGAAATAAAAACTAAAAAAAATGAGTGCATGAAAAGAGTTGTCCAAAGAGATATAAAAGAAAGGGGAAAGGATAAAAAACAAGCTGAGAATGATTTCTTAAAATCATGGAGCATTTATTACGAAAAATTCAAACCTAATAGCATAAAAAATAATACAAATAAATTTATTATTAAAAAAAACACTGATATAGATCACATTCTGAAAAAATTATTTAATTAAGTCTTTAATTTTTTTCTCTAATATTAAAGCACTTAAAATTGAGCCTTCAATTCTGCCAAAGCCATCTCCTTCAAACCAGTCTCCGCAAAATCCAATTCTATATTTTCGACTAAATTGTAAAGATAATGGTACGGCAAGGCCAGAAGGCTGTGAAGCTCTCCATTTCATAACAACTATTTTTTCATCAAAAGTTAATTTGTGTACTACAGAATTCTCTTCAAACAGTTTATTGAAATTTGTAATTATTTTTTGTTTAAAAACTTCTTCATCTTTTGCACCTAGATAAGCATTAATTAAATCTGGGTCTTTTGAATGTAATACAATTCCTAATTTATTATTATCTTGCATTTGAAAAATAATTCTTTCAAATCTATATTTTTTTTCTAAATTATTATTTAAATAAAAATACCTTTGTTTTTTTGAATAATAATCTTTATAACTATAATTTTTATTTGTATAAATTAAAAAAGTTAATCTGGGAATAAATGTTTGTTCTTCTAACAAATTTAATAGTAAATCTATTTTTTTATCATTATTAATTGGAATAGCTTTTCTTAATGGAATTTGATTTACGTTTAATATTTTTAAAGACCTCTTATGTAACAACAAATTAGTTGAACAAATTAGATATTTTGACTTGAATTTGTTGCCATTTTTTGATGTTAGTAACCATTCCTTACCATAAAACTTCATATCAATTATTAAAGTTTCAAAGAAAAAATCAATTTTCTCTTTTAAATTATTTGACTCAATTATCTTTCTCGATAATTCACTCATGGAATCTAAAGACAAATAATTAACACCGGAAGAAAATTCAGATTTTTTTATTAATTCTAAATTAGAGTCTTCATTTATAAAAAATAAGTCTGAGTCGTCTATTTTTATATATTTATATTCCAATAATTCATCAATATAAGTTTTTAATAGAAGATTATTTTTACTATTAGATATATTAAAATTTGGAGAACCATGGTTTAGTTTCCATCCTTTATATTTTTTGCTTATTCTTGTACTTGATCTCCCTCCAAGTCCACGACCAATTTCAATTAATCCAACTTTTTTTGTAATATTATTTTTCAGATACTTCGAAGCGAAAACACAAGCAGATATACCTCCACCAATTATTAATAAATCATATGTAACATCATTTTTCATAGGTTTAATATTGATAGAAATTATCTTTCATTTTCTAAAAAACTATAAACAGAATCAAGTTTCTCTAATGATGAAAAATCAGATTCAATTACAGGAGTAATATTATTATTCTTATAAAAACTAACTAAATCACTAGTAAAATCAAAAAAATTATCTAAGGCAAATAAAAACTTTTCTGATATGTATACCTCTTTCCAAGGACGAAATTTAAATCGCGCTATAAATTGTTTAGAAGGAATAAATAAACTTCCAAATATATTAAATTTTTCATCTTTTACTATTTTCTTTAGATAAGTCAATTCATTCTGAAGAACTTTAATATCTGTGCCATATTGAAACCAAATTGAATTTATTAATCCAGTCGAAATTTTTCTTTCGAACCTTTCTCTTTCTGAAGAAATATTATAATATTTTTTCAAATATGGATTGTAAGCTATACCTAATTTAACTTTTAAATTTTTTTCTTTTTTTAAACAAGTTAATACATCAATTGAGTCAAAGTTTTTTTTCTTATTTGATCCCGACACAAGCAGAATTTCATTATTTTTATTAGTCTGAGAACTTTTAACAAAATCTAAAAAATCCTGATACGATTTTTCTTTATTTTTTGAATATTGATGATAAAGACTATAGTGATAGGTCACATTTAATTCACTATAGTTTTTAGATATATATTTAATAGTTGAATTAAATAAGTCCTTCTTTATAAGTCCTTTACATGGAATATTTATATATTTTATATTATTTAATTTGCAAAAATTAAGTTTATTGTCTAACTGAGAAATATTTTTAAATGATAATTCAAATCTTATATTATTGTTCATTATTTAGTATTCATATTGAATCACTCAACATATTAACGAAAACACGCATCTGCTACGATTCTTATTTTAGAAGTCGTCTTTTTATTCTTAGCCTTTAGAAAATAACTAGGGGAAATCTCTAATGCAGCTTTTAAAGAAATTTTATCTTCTGCAGATTTTACAATAATTTGATTAAAACATTTCCAATTTCCTGGTATTAATAAACCGGGCCATGATAAATAAAGACCTACAAAAATCCCGAAAAATAAAAATAAAAAAAACCTCATAAAAAATAAAATTTTGATTTTACTAATTGAAATAAAAAACAATAGTTCAATTATATTGGAAAATAATTAATAAATTATTTCCTTTCTTCTTATCACAGGTATTTAATCCATGAAAGATTTTCATGAACTCGAGAGGTTAGAATAACAAAAAAAGTATTATTTTAGAATATGGCTAGCCAAGATTATTTAATTGCAATAGCTTTAATAGAGCAAAACTTAGTTAGAGCAATGCCTCTTGGAGGGAAAGAAATTAAAGATAATTTAGAGGAATCAGAAAATTTCAAGAAACTTGGGGAGGAGGTAATTTTAAATCTTCTAATGAGAGTGTTTCAAAGAAGTGATGAAGGTGCTTTAAAAAGGGCTTCTGAAGAAAAAGGTTTGCTCCTTGTTCATATGCATCCTAAAAGAATGCAGAAAGAGCTTCCATTCATTAAATCTGAATGGATAAGAGATGGAGATACACAACAGTTTCTAAAATACCTTGGCAATCTCTCAAAAGAAGTATGGACTGCATCTTTCGTAAAATATAAAGGGATTGAATTTACTTCTATCTCGAAGAATGAGGAGATCTAAAATATATTAAAAATATTTTCTTTTCAAAGAATTTCTTTTTTTACAATATTATTTTCCCTTGTAACTCTAAAGCAGTTTTTACCATTTCCAAAATCAATTGAGGCATATTCAATATTATTTTTGATATGCAAGGCACAATTGCCCTCAATACATATACAAGAATCAATAATTTCTCTCTGAATAACATCAGAAACGTAAGGCTCCCTCTCTTTCTCTTCATCGAAATGCGGGCAGGCAATACCTTCAATTATGCCTAAGCAATCAATTATGGCTAATTCTTTAGCATAAGAATCAGTTATACCTTTATCAAACCAACAAATAGCCCCAGCACTTACACCACTCATTACAATTCCTTTTTCATAAGCATTTAGCAAAATTTTATCTAAATTCCATTCTTTCCAAACAGCTAACATACTTTTTGTATTTCCTCCGCCAACGTAAATTATGTCTTGAGTTAAAACTTTCTCTTCTAAGTTTTCTGTTCTAGAGAAGAAATCAATATGGCTTGTTATACAATCGAGTTTAGAAAATGCTCTATAAAAATTTAGTTTGTACAAACTACTATCGCCAGATGCTGTTGGAAGAAAGCAAATTTTAGGTCTTTTTTTGTTAGTTAAAGAAACTATATATTTTTCAATTTCAAGAGAGCCTAATGAACGTCCAAACCCTCCACCCCCAATTGCGACTATATTTTTACTAGGCATATTAAATAAAAGATTTGTATATGAATTTAAGACAAATTACTATTAAAGATCAACTGGAATTAAAGAAGGTTTATTTTGATTCAATTCAATCTTTAGATGAAAAAATTTATAGTCAAGAACAAAAAAGAGCCTGGTCAGGCCAAGCTTGGAATAACAAAAATTTTGATAAGTCAATAATTAAAGGGAAAGGATGGCTTATAATTAAACAAGGAATTATTATTGCTTTTGCCACAAGATATCCCGCCGATAGAATTGCGCTATTTTACTGTAAAGGTAAATTCCAAAGAAAAGGCTATGGTTCTAAGTTACTTCATAAATTAGAAGATGAAGCAAAGAAAGAATGTTTAGATACTCTGTATACAGAAGCCAGCTTAATAAGTTATGAATTATTTCTTAAAAATGAATGGAAAATTATACGTAAAGAAAAAGTAATTATAAACAACATTTTTTTTGAAAGATATAAAATGACTAAAATTATAAAAATTAATTAATAATGTCTGGCAAAAGCAAGGGATTAATTCTGATTCAAAGGCTTCTAATTTGGGCGTTATACTTTTTTTCAGGATTTATACTTTATTCAAACCAAGGTATTTTGCCTTCATTCATAATTACTTTCTCAAGAATTATCTATCCATTATCTATTTTTTGGTTACAAATAAGAATTAAAAAAAGAACCAATTTTCTGCCTATTGATTCAAAAATGAAAACTTCGCAATTGTGGTTCAATTTATTACCCGTTATTGCATCTCTATTAACTGTAATTTTTTCATTAACTAATTTTTTCTTATACATCATAGTGAAATTTATTAACTCTTAAATTAATTAATTATTATTAATTAGCCTTAGAAATTTCCCTCATAAAAAACATAATGTAAAGAAATTTGTCTTTTACTTATATTTGTTTAGATTTTAAATAGTGATCAATAAAATCATGAAAAATATTTCATTAAAGGGAAATATTAATTTTGATAAAAAAAAAGATATAAATGATTATGAATTATTCTCTCTAAAAATCACAGATAGTTTATATAAAAAAGATATTGGAAAATTCCTTGAGACTCTCTCATCTCACTTTATTTAGAAAAATATTCTTTTTCTGATCTTCAAATTCAAACAGTCCCATTAATAAATAAATATTTGAGGGATAATGGATAAAACTCTTAAGAATACTCCAATGCAATTATTTCTTGCTGACTGCCAATTCCCAGATATTGAGAATCAAGTAAAAGCTTATCAATTATTTGTAGAAGCTTGGGAAAACGGTGAAATTGCAAAATCAGATAAAACAGATAAATTTGAGATGTTATTTAGAGTTCATGCTCCAGGGGAGGGTAGAGTAGTTTGTTTATGTAAGGCAGAGAGTGATAAAGAAATTTTCGAGCATTTTGCTCCATGGAGAGCCAAATTTGGCATTCATATGGAATTTACACCTGTAATAAGTTGTCAAAATATTGTTGATTACCATAAAAGTTTGTTTAAAACTTTAGGGTGATCGGCTTAAATCTAAAATTTATCGTGATTAAACCTTTTTCCAATCTTATTTATAAAAAAAAAGATAGAAATTTTCCTCCTGCAAAGAATGAGCTTAAGAAAGAAGAAAACGTCAAATCTAAACCATTAATAATATTTGGTTTTATCATCTCATTAACCTCCATCTTTTTACTTTTATTCACCATTAATAATAAATTTGGATGATATATGAGTAATTAGAACTATTACCTGGGAACAAATTTGTTCTATTATAAGTTTAAAAATAACTTACTAAATGGCGTTTAACGAAGGAGGGATGGCATCAGGTCTTCTAATTATCGCAGTATCAATAGTTTTTGCTGCCGGTTTTGGATTTTTAGTCTTGCATTTTGTACCTGGAACTCCATTTTAGGTTATCCAACTGAATTTAATGCACAAAATATCTTAAACATTAACAGTTTCTAAATCCTGCATTTGATTATCATCAGAATTAGATTTCTTCTTTAATCGATAGGCATAAACTAAAGATCCTAAAGCTATGGTACTAGAAGCAAAAATCCCCGATATGAGTATCAAGGCAAAAAGACCTCCTATTAGGCCCCCTTTTAATCTAAGCAAATTAGATTTAATTAAAAGTATTGATAAAAAAACAATAGTCGCTTTAAGTGAAGAGATTTTCAAAAAATTAAATGGATAAAAAGGATTTAACAACATTTCTTTAGCGGTGTATGAGTTGACTTCATTCTAAAAATAAATTTAGAAAACCGCATAAAAAAAGACTCAAATGAGTCTTTTAAAATCTATATTAAACAAGATGATTTATGCATCAGGGTCAAAATTCTTTAAGTTTGGACCCGCCACAAGACCAACAAGACCAAAAAGGACTAAAGAACCAATTCCAAAGCCTGCTGCCCATGGATTGAAACCACCTAAAGCAAAAGAAGCTAATAAATTCATGATTTTAAAACATAATATCTCCGAGTTAGCATACAGATTTTTATGAAAAATATACCTATATTGAGACATTTCTTCGTAATTATTAGAATCGTTTAACTATCCCTTTATAAAAAATCCACAAAATTTTTATTATTTGTTTTATTATCGAGGCATTACTATTTTGTTGGCGCACTTTAAGACAATCAAAACTGTTTTTTCTAATGATTTCCGATTTTACCTTTATTTATGATGGAGAATGCCCATTCTGCAATCATTTTGCTGAGCTCCTTGAGATCAAAAGCAAGTTAAATAATATTAAAATTCTTGATGGTCGTAAAAATTTAACTCTTATTAAATCCCTATTAGATAAAGGTTATGATCTAGATAAAGGAGCTATACTCCTCAAAGATGAAGATATCTTTCATGGAGCAGATGCAATTAATACTATTTGCAAACAGATAAATAATCCCTCAAGTAGTTTACTTTTGTTACTTTCTAGAGTGTTTAAATCAAAAAAACGAACAAATTTGATATTTCCTTTACTAGTCAGAGCCAGAAGATTCGCTTTGATATCAAAAGGTATATCAATATCCCTAGTTTAAAAATAAAAACTTTCTAAATATTAAATAACATATTTATAAGCTTCTGTATAAATAAATGATAATTAATTATTTCTTAGCTAGAACTAGAGGGTAACAACAAGTATTAAATGATAGAAAACTTCAATCCCTTTATTTCATTGGGCGGTGATAATCAAAAAGTTAATCATATGGCTGAAGCTGCACTTGAAATGAATCTAACCTGCAATGATTTAAAGAAGGATTTAAATTTAACTGATGGTGATGTAGTGGATATGTTGCAACTAGTCATGGATAGATTTAAAAATATTAATTAAGTAAATATCGTAATTAATTAATCACTATATATCTATTATTTTTTAATGAAAACAGTACAATTTGAGTTTTCGAAATATGAATTAGTTAACTTTTTATGGCCTGAATTAATAGAAGACTACGGATTTGATAAAGCCAGAAAAATAGTTTCTCAAGCTATTGACTTACAAAAAATGAATGGGACCAAAAATAGTACCATGCCAATCATATTTTCAGGAACAGGAGGATCAGCTCTAATATCAATACAAATGCTAGAAAAAGAAAACTTTGAGATTAGTTATAAAGATAATCAAGTTTTAATATTTAATCTAAAAAGAAAGTCATTTCAAATCTTAAATGAAGCAAACTAATCTAAATTAGTAATTTCTCGATAAAGCCAAAATTACCCTATAGTCAATTAAAACAATTAATTGATAATGACTTTTGAAGCGACATACCTTGGTTCAAATGGTTGGGATATAAAATTTAAAAAAACCAATTTAATTATTGATCCTTGGCTCAAAGGAGATTTAATATTTCCACCAGGTGAGTGGTTTTTTAAAGGATCATTAGAAAAAGAAATTTCAATAGATAAAAAAATTGATATTATTTTGTTAACCCAAGGATTACCTGACCACTGTCATGTTCCAACATTAGAAATGTTCAGAAAGGATATTCCTATAATTTGTCCTAAAAGTGCTGTTGAAACATTAAAAAAAATTGGTTTTAGTTCAATTAAAATGCTTAAGCCAACTGAAAAGACAAATCTTTTTAATTTAAGTTTTGAAGCAACTGCTGGGGCTCCAGTGCCACAAATAGAAAACGGATATATTGTTAAAGACGATCAAGATAATGGTTTTTATATAGAACCCCATGGATATCTTGATGAAAATTTAAAAAAGCAATGTCTTGATGCAGTAATTACACCTACAAAAAATTTAGAATTACCCCTAGTTGGTTCTTTTGTAAAAGGTGCTGATGTAATCCCTAAATTGATTAACAAATTCAATCCAAAATATATACTTTCAAGCACCGTAGGCGGAGATGCAAAATATTCAGGTTTTTTAAATAATTTTATTTCAGTTCAGGATTACGAAGAGGTATTAAATTGTAATCTTGTAGATCTAAAATGTTTGCAATCTATTATGATTTAAATCTATCAAAAAAGATCTTTAATTAAGTCATTTAGCTTGAAAGTAAATCTACTTTAAAAGGAGTTCAAAAAATTCATTCTTTTCTTATTAGCTCAATACTTTTATTAGCTTTAAATAGTAGCTATATGTGTGAAAATTCAAAGCTTGATCTTGTGATGAGAAATAATGTAAACGGTGACTTTTCCATAGTAGAAAATATATCTGAGTTAAAGCCAGGCGCATTTATAAATATTAATTGGAACAAAAAAAAACTTATGCTTCCGTACTCTCTAAGAAAAGATTATATTTCCTTTACAGATAAGAAGTGGGACTGGAGGTACCAATTTAATAAAGACGGATCTCCTGATATTAATAATCCTTCTTTATTCGAACTACTTCCTTCTGGAGAAGTTAAAGCACATTTTTGTCAATCAGAAGAAAAAAGTTCTAACTTATAATTTCAGGATAATTATTCTAGATTATTTAACTTCTGAACTCCCTTATAAAGATGAACAAACCAAAAAAACAAAAAGGTATTTCAAGATATGTAAAACTTGAAGATTACAAAGTTTTTGATTATGAAATTCCAGAAATTTTTTTGGACTTCGTAATAAAGAAAAATGCTGTTAATGTTACGACGAAATTAAAATTGGTAAAAAAAAATAATAATACCAAAAATCTTATTTTAGATGGTACAGATATATTAATAAAAAAAATATTTATAGATGACTTACTACTGGGAAAGGAATACTACAAACAGCAAAAAAATAACTTAAAAATTGAAAATATAAACAAAGATACTGTTTTATTAAAAATAGAAGGAATAATTAAACCGAAGGAAAATACGTCCCTTTTAGGTATGTATGAGAGTAATGGAATTATAACTACGCAATGTGAGGCTGAGGGATTTAGAAGAATAAGTTTTCACTCTGATAGGCCTGATGTTCTAAGCAAATACACCGTGAGAATTGAAGCAGACAAGAATGATTATCCTGTCTTGCTTTCAAATGGTAACGTCGTAAAAGAAAATAATCTTGAAAATAATCGACATGAAATAATTTGGGAAGACCCATATCCGAAACCCTCATATCTATTTGCATTGGTAGCAGGGAAACTTAATTGTGTAAAAGACAATTTCATAACAAAATCGAATAAAAAAATAAAAATAAATATTTATGTTGAGTATGGCGATGAAAAATATGTTCAACATGCAATAAGTTCCTTACAGAAATCTATGAAGTGGGACGAGGATAAATATAACCTTGAATACGATTTGTCATTGTTCAATATTGTTGCAGTCAGGCACTTTAATATGGGCGCAATGGAAAATAAAAGTCTCAATATTTTCAACTCAAAACTAATACTCGCTAATTCTGAAACAACAACTGATGAGGAATTAGAAAGAATAGAAGGTGTGATCGCCCATGAATACTTCCATAATTGGACAGGTAATAGAGTAACTTGTAGGGATTGGTTTCAATTATCTCTAAAAGAGGGTTTAACAGTATTCAGAGATCAACAATTTACTGCAGACCTTCATAATCATGAAATCAAGAGGCTTGAGGATGCAAAATTTCTTAGAAGCAATCAATTTAGAGAGGATTCTGGTCCTACATCTCATCCTGTAATGCCAGATAAATATCAAGAAATAGACAATTTCTATACGACCACGATATACGAAAAAGGAGCAGAAATAATTAGAATGCTAAATAAGCTTGTAAAAGATGAAAATTTCTATAAAGGATTTAGTAATTACATCTCAGCATATGATGGGAAGGCAGCAACAATAGACCAATTTGTCGATAAAATTTTGGAGCAAAATAAGGAAATCGATCCTAAAGAATTTAAAGTATGGTACAAGCAAAATGGCACACCAAAAGTTAAATTAAAGAGAATCTGGGATCAAATAGAAGAAAAACTTACAATTCAAGTCTCTCAAAGTAATCCAATAAAGAAGAACCCATATAATGATTTACCTCTAATAATTCCTATAAAACTAGCTATATTTTGCACTGAAAATAAAACAATAGAAAAAACAGTTATTTTAAAAACAAAAAACCAAGAATTTATTTTAGGAATTTAAGATCTCAACTCCAAATCCCCTTGGTAACTTATTTTCGCGAATTCTCTTCACCTGTTGAGTGGGAATCAGACACTACTTTGGATGAAAAATTTTTAATCTTAAGATATGAAAAAGATTTTTTTACACTA
>CACAXR010000013.1 GCA_902536555.1 uncultured Prochlorococcus sp.
AGAAAAAAGTATTACATTCAGAAAGAAACAAGGAGCAATTATTTTTGAAAGTCCTAATAATAAAATTAAATTATATGAGGATAAGATTATACTAACTAAATTAGAGAAAACAATATCACAAATTATAGTTGCAGAATCAATGATATTAATGGGTTATGTAACAAGTTTATTTATAGATAAATATAATTTAGCGGCTGCATTTAGGATTCAAAAAATAAACTGTAATCCATCAGAAATACTTAATAGATACAAAGATAGTGATATTAAATATATAATATTAAAACAATATATGGGAAGAAGTTACATAACTACTAAACCAGGATTCCATGAATCTTTAGGACTAAGTATGTATGTACAATGTACATCACCACTAAGGAGATATCTTGATTTAATTATACAAAGGCAAGTCTATAACAAAATTAATAATTACGAAGTTCTAAGTAAAGATTCAGTCTCTAAGATTATAGATTTATCAAAAAATAGACAATCAGAAAATAATAATATTTTTAAAAATGATAAATTTAAGTATTTAAAATTATTTTTTAAGAATGAAAAAAAACCTTTTTATAATATAATATTCGTTAAGTGGATTAATCATAAAAAAAATATTGCTTTGGTTTATTTTCCTGATTATTCTCTAGAAATACTTATTACTCTTTTTGTATCAATAGAAATATATAGTAATAAAATATATAAAGTTAAATATATCATAAACGATAGTAATCTTTTAGAATTTATTTACTAATAAGATAATAAATATATTAGGTTGTTATTAGTTTAAAAAATTTCTGTTAGTATTAATAAAAAAAGCTTTATGACTTTTGTCATTACTACACCTTTATACTATGTTAATGATAAACCTCATTTAGGAAGTGTATATACAACAATAATATGTGACTCAATAGCTAGGTATAAAAGGCTTGCAGGTGAAGATGTTATTTTCATCACTGGTGTTGATGAACATGGTTTGAAAATACAAAGAACAGCTAATGAAAAGGGTATTGAACCAAAATCACATTGTGATGAAATCTCAGGAGTCTTTAATAATAATTGGAAAAATTGGAATATATCCTTTGATAAATTTATAAGAACAAGCTCAACAAATCATGAATTTGTTGTTAATGAATTTTATGAAAGAGTAAAAGCATCAGATGATATCTATATGGGAGTTCAAAAAGGTTGGTATTGTGTAGGTTGTGAAGAATTTAAAGATAATCCAGAAAACTCATCAACATACAAGTGCCCCATACATCAAAAAAATCTAGAATGGAAAAATGAAGAGAATCTCTTTTTTAGGCTTTCAAAATATCAAAAAGAAATTGAGAAAATAATCAACGAACCTTCTTTTATAGAGCCAATAGAAAGAAAGAATGAAATTATAAATTTTGTATCTAGAGGTTTAAAGGATTTTTCAATTTCAAGAACAAATGTCTCATGGGGAATTCCTGTCCCTGGTTACGATAACCATACCTTTTATGTATGGTTTGATGCTTTACTTGGATATGTAAGTGCTATTAGCTCTGACGCGAAAGAACATTCATTGGAAAAATCAATTAATGGAGGATGGCCAGCTGATGTTCATTTTATTGGTAAAGATATTCTGAGATTCCATGCTGTATATTGGCCCGCAATGCTCATTTCTGCCAATATGAAAGTTCCTAAAAAAGTTTTTGGGCATGGGTTTCTTACAAGAGAGGGGCAAAAAATGGGGAAAAGCTTGGGAAATGTACTCGACCCTGATTTATTGCTTACAAAATATGGAAATGATCCTGTAAGGTGGTACCTCATTAAAGACATATCACTAGGAAATGATGGGGATTTTCAAGATAAAAGATTTGTTGACATTATCAATAATGACTTAGCTAATACAATTGGTAATTTGTTAAATAGAACATCATCTATGTCTAGAAAATGGTTTGATAATAAAGTGCCAAATAATGAAAAAATTTTAAGTGAAAATAAATTAGAGAATTCAGCCAAAATTGCAGTCGAAAACTATATTTATAACTTTAATAACTACAAATTAGATCTAGCAGCTAATGAAGTCCTTAGCTTAGCAATTAATACAAATTTGTATTTGAATGATAATCAGCCATGGCTGTTAATAAAAGATAAAGATAATTTACCTCTAGTTAAACAAATTATTTATAACGTTTTAGAAAGTACCAGAATAATAGGATTGTTATTGATACCTTTATTACCCGAATTATCTACAAAAATTAATGAGCAACTTGGTTCTATATACACAGAAGAAATTCCATGGAAACAACAATTAAGTTGGGGATTATTAGTAAGTAATTCAAGTCTTCCTAAACCTACTCCAATTATAAATAAACTGGAGTATGAGCAGCATTTATAGATTAATAATTTTCCTTCCATTATTTATGCTTGGTTGTGCATCAAATGTAATTGATGAAAATAAAGTAATACAAAAAATAGAAAGTTTAGATATGACAATTTTCTCTAAAAGTGGAGAAAAAATATATTCAATAATCAGTCCAAATTCAAGTTATGACAATATTGAATTAAAATTCGAATTAAAAAAACCTATCATTAATATTCTCAATGGAGAAGAAACTAAATATATTATTAGTTCAGAAGAATCTACATTATCAGACAACAATAAAATCCTGAGATTGAAAGGAAATGTTAAATTAAAAACTCTTAAAAAAGATGGGGATTTTTTATATGCTGATAATTTTATTTGGAATATAGAAAATACTAACTATCTTTTAGAAGGTAATATAAGATTTGAAAATCAAAATATCATCTTAAATTCAGGAAAAGCCATATTGGGTTCAGATAACATAATAGAATTTTTCAATCCAGTAAAATATATAATAAAAGATGAAAATAACAAAAATAAATATGAAATAAATTCAGAAAATGCTTATTATAATTTAACTACTGAATCAGTAAGTTTTAAAGCAAAAGATAAAAGAGTAAAATCAATAATTTATTTTTAAATTTTATTTTTTGAAAAAATGTTATTAATTTTTTTGGACCAGTTATTAATCCATTTTTCATCAGACTTCGTAAAACACTTAGCACTCCAGCCTCCAATCAATATAAAAGCCTTACTATTTATAGGTACAACTAAGATAGATGGAATTTCGGCACAAAAATTAATAAATTCATCTCTTCCAGGATAAAATTTAGTGTTTGCTAATGATATTAATTTCATATCTTTTATAGATCTCAGACAAGTTTCCCCAGGTTTAAAATCATTACTTGAAGTGATTCCCCTCCTCAGTATATTAACGCCATCATTGTGGATTAATATTGCTGCTGCTGCTGTAGAAGTTAATATTGCTTCAGAACCCCATGCAAGTTCATTAATAACTTCATCCGGCATGTTTCTATCGAAAAGAAACTTATTTTCTCCTTTTAAAGCAGCTTTCTCACCAGCTAATGGTTCGAATTGTTTAAATAAAAAACCTATCAAAATAATAATTAATGAAGCTATTGCCGCTAACACTTGTGCTCTTTCAAGCTCTGGAGTGATTATTTCTATTGAAATAAAATTTGCTATCTGAAAAATAAAGAGTATGACACCGATTAATATTAATGATTTCCCATTGAATCCCATATTTTAAATATGTTATTTCTAATTAAATTATGCAAATATTATATTGTTTAGTACATTTAATATTACTCAATAATATGGTTTTTAATATATAATTAACCAAAACCTTTTAACATGAACTTAAACATCAATAAATATATACTTTCTTTAATCTTTACTGGCTTAATTTTTATTCTTAACCCCTCGACTACATCCGCAAATGAAATTCCTAATATAAATAAATATTTTGGTATTACTCAACAGAAGACTATTATAAATTACGAAAAAAGTCAGCCTTCATCTATTGACAACCCTGTAGTAGATCCAAATTTTAACACTATGAGATCAAAAGATACTGAAAGCTCAACTGCTACTTATATAGTTGTAGGTTTGTTAATTGCTGCTACAATTATCCCTTTAGCAACATGGTGGTATTTCTCTAAATAATAGAGAATTTATGAATTCTAAGGATTTAAGTATCAGAGAATATTCATCTTATATAATTTTTATTACAGGGGGGACAAAGAGTGGCAAAAGTGAATTCGCTGAGCATCTTGCAAAGGAGGTAAAAAAATTAACTTACGTTGCCTTATCTGAAAACAATTTGGATGATAAAGAATGGCAAGATAAAATTAATTTACATCGAAAAAGAAGGCCAAAAGATTGGAAATTAATAGAAAGGACAGATCTATTAAATATATTAAGAAAAGAAGAAGGTCCATTATTAATAGATTCTATTGGCGGATTCGTTATGAAAAGTATTGGCAAGGAACAAAATGAATGGTCATCAGAAATGAATTCACTTATAAGTATCTTAATGAAAAGAAAAAGCATAACAATTATTGTTGGAGAACAAGTAGGCTGGAGTCTGGTCTCTGAATATAAAATTGGTAATACATATATTGAAAGAATCGGCGAACTTCAAAAGAGAATAACCAAAATATCAAAAAATAATTGGCTGGCTATAAACGGCAGAGCAATCAAAATAGATGAAATAAGTATTGAAATATCTACTTAAAATTGGAAGTCGCTCTTTTTGAACCTAGAATCCCACAAAATACTGGTAATATTGCCAGATCATGTGCTGCGTTTAATATACCTCTAAATCTTATAGAGCCCTTGGGTTTTAAGCTAGAAGATAAATATTTAAAAAGAGCAGGATTAGACTATTGGCCTCTAGTTACTGTTAATCAGTATGAGAATTTTGAAAAATTTTTATCGTCAAAATCAACTAAAAGAATAATTTCTTTTAGTAAAAAAAATGGATTATATTTGAAGGATTTTAAATTTGAGCAAGATGATATTTTGCTATTTGGGAGAGAAGATTCAGGATTGCCTGATTCCATTATTGATAAAAGCGACTTTTTAATATCAATATTTATGCCGAATATACAGACTAGAAACAATGATCAAAAAGGTGTTAGAAGTCTAAACCTTTCTGTAGCATGCGGAATTGCTATATATGAGGCCCACAAACAAATAAATTTTCAAAATGGTAATTAAGTACAACCAATGCCTTACAATATTCCCATGTCTCGGTAGCTCAGCTGGTTAGAGCGGCGGATTCATAGCCCGCAGGTCGCGTGTTCAAGTCACGCTCGAGACATTTTCAATACTTTTCAATTCAAGAACATAGGTGAAATTTTAATTTAATTAAACTATTAAAGACTATAATGTTTAATTCACGCGGTACAGTCTTAGATCCAAAAAAATCTAAAGCAAAATATCCAGAAGCAAGAGTTATAGTTCTTGATGACAATTTTAATACTTTTCAGCATGTCGCAAATTGTCTACTAACAATAATCCCAAGCATGACTGAACATAGGGCATGGGTTCTAACCATCGAAGTTGACAAGACAGGATCTGCAGAGGTGTGGAGAGGTAATCTTGAACAGGCAGAGCTATATCATGAGCAACTGTTCAGTAAAGGATTAACAATGGCTCCAATTGAGAAAACATAAAATTACTAAAATTGACAGAAAATTTTTGGCTTATAAATTCGAATCGTACGAGGGTTAAAAGATTTTTAAAGAATAATAAAAATAAAGATAAATTTTTTGAATATATGTTTATTGACTCCGGAAGAATTCTTGGTGTTTTAGGAAAAGAGCCACCTCTTATGACAACCAGAGAAGAACTTAAAGTTGATAAAGCTAGGGATAAATGGAGAAAGTTAATCGCTCAAGGTTGGAGGAGAACCAAACCAGTTTGGGAAGATTATTAGTATCCAATATTGTTACTAGGATTAGTTATATAAATCATGAGATTTAAGACGTAGTTAGCGGGTGAATTTAATTGCTTCAAAAGTAACAAAGCTATTCCTTGAGTCACATTAAATTCTTTATTTTTCATAAAAAAATAAAAGTCTCATTTTAAATATAAAAAGACTGTCAAATACAAAATAAAAATACTGAAAAAAAATAGATAAGCATTTATTGATTAAGGATTTATAGATATCTATTATCTAAAACTTATTTTAAAAATCTATAGATTTAGGGTTACTTGTTATTATTTTTAAAAAAAAAAATTCACGTTATAATTTAATAATCCCTATTATTTAATACTTATAAATACCCAATGAAGTATCTCATCTCAAGCAAAAGATCAAGAGCTTTATTTGGTATTGGAATAGTTGCAATAAGTATAGGATTAATATCAAAAAAAGTAATTAACTATCCAGCTGGAGGATGTATGAAAGGTACGCAAGAAATAACCTTTAATATCTAGCCATTAATCATCTTACATTTTCCTTAATTCTTAAATCCAGTCAACTTTGATAACTCTTTAAGTGAAAGTACACCTAAAATTAGTTTTCCATTTATTTCCCATGTGGGAAACCCTTTAATTTTTTTATCAATGCATAATTGAGTTTGACTGTTTATGCCATCTCTCGCACATTCAACTATATTAAGTTCTTTATAAGCTTGCTTACCAAATAATTCACTTTGATTAAGGCAATTAGGACACCAATATGCTGAATATTTAACTACACCATTATTTTTAAGGTATTTTGCCAATTCGATAGATTCTCTAGTGCTTTCTGACGTTATTGTAAGTTCTCTATTTTTATTCAAGTGGGAGCTATGAACAACACTTGGTAAAGTAAGCAAAACTAATAGTGGGATTAATAAGCGTTTCATTTATTTACTACTTTTCCTCCATATTTTCTAACTATCTTATCAACCAAAATTCGAATATCTTTATTTTTAAGTTTCTCAATTTGCTGAAAATTTTCAAGAAGATCACTTATTTGATCCAGTGTATCCTCATTTAATTCACTTACTGCCATTTATATTTAGAGTTTTAATATTCCAATTTTAAATCAAAAGTAAATTTACATACTTATTGTATTTATATTTTTTTATTGCTATTTTTTTAAAGCGGGCTAAGGTTCATATCTCCACGAGGATTTAGTCCGCTGAATTTTTAAATATTCTATTTATTTTGGATCCTTCTTTAAGAAGTTGATTAGAAATAGTCAAAAATATTTATTACTTAGTTTCTAAACTACTTTAAAAAGAAATATCATATAAACATTATAAGTGTGACACTATTTATTCAATAATATTTTTATTCCTCTTCATAACTTTTTTAAAATACTTAAACTCAATAAATTCATGCATCATTTTGATATCTTCAGATAATATTTTTTTATTAACTGCATAGTTGTCAACTTTAACTTGATACTTATTATTTTCAGAGAATGTTTCTGGATCAAAAGAAAATTTGCTGAAATCTTCTTTTTCGATTTGATTTTGACCAAAAGATTCATTTAATATACCTCTAGACCTCAACGCCTCTTCAACTAATAAACCTGTGACCTTTGACTGACTGAATTCATTAGCTATACAAAATTTTTCGATAATTTCATGAACTTCCTCACTTGGCAAAAACCCAATTCTTTTCCTCGGAGAGGGCATAATAAAAAAAATAAGTGTCACACTTGCACATTACAAGTGTTGCACTATATTTGATTTAAGTCAACTAATTTTGCTATGCATATTTTAATATTTCCCTTCGGATTTGTTCTTTGGTATCTAGCTTATGAAGCAAAACCTATCATTAATGATGAAGTAAAACTTCATTGGGAAGAGAAAAATACAATTAAAAGAAATAAACTTTTAAATATAATAAACGAGAGCTTTTAAAATTTACTGTCAATCGATTTTGACCATTCCTTGTGTTTAATATCTAGATCTGAGATTAACTGTTTTTGATAAGTAAATTTAAGTTGATTTTCGTTAAGTGATTTTTTTGTGATAATCATCTCATTAGAGAAAAAATAAGGAGTATTAGAACTACTAATTTTTTTTTTTGACTTCCATATAATTAGTTAATCTATTTTTTTTATATGACTTAAAAGGTTACGGTATTAATTTTTTTATATTCTTTTTATATTTCCTTAATGTGTTTTTAGCAGGTTTGTAAAAAAAATTAGTTTATCAAATAAAAAAGGCTATATTTAAACAAAATATATGCTTTATTATGAATCTTAAGGAGAGAGGGATTACTGTTGGAGATTTACTAATCATACTAATAATAATAATCACTTCCACAATATTAATTAAATCATTAAACAAGGATAAGAAAACAACACATATTTATAGTAATCAAGAGCTCGTTACTTATAAGAAAAATTTTTATAAAAAAATAATTTGAATAGCGCATATAAAATATTTATAAAACTCTTAGTTAATTCATTTAAATATTATTTATCTCTAATATAAATTTAAGAATTCATAATTATCAAAAAAAGAATTTATTAATTTTAAATATTTTGATGAAATGATTTAGAATTTTCCCATTTCAAATTATCCTTTAAATCATTGAAATCATTTGATATTGAAACTAAATTAACCATTTGAAGAATTTGAGTTTTATTTAACCTATTTATAGCAATAAGTTTATTAAGAATTTCTAAAACAGATTTATCATTGATATTCATTGTTTGAAAAAAACTATGATCCTTCAATTCCCATACATTACCTTATATTTTTGAAAAAAACTTTAATATTTATTGTCAAAAATAAAAAATATTTTAAAAATCATCAAAAATAAAACTCTTACTGATAAGTAAAAATCTTTAGCTCACTTTCTTATAAATTCGTTTATTGTAAAAAGAAAAAAATGAAAAAAAACTCTAACAAAGAATACCTTAGTAGAGATGAAGTTAATGAAATGATTGAATCCGCTTTAAGGAGACACAATAGAAGATCTACAATAATATCAAGTGTACTTGGCTGGATTCTAATAGGAGGTTATTCCTTTGGACTTTTTCAAGCAGTTCAAAATGTCTAATTAATCTTATCTTTAAAGAAGAACTTGCTAGATGATAAATTAATATAAGACTAAGTATTTATTATGAGGGAATATATTAAGGAAAATCTTACAGTGATAAGAAAATATTTAAAAAAACGAAAAAAGTATACATCAAAATTAAATAATGCTTCGATAATGGAAGAATTCAAAGAATGGAGTAAAGACCCATTACCAGAAACAGAATCAATTTGGACTTTACCTGACTTAACGAGAAATGAAAGACTAAAAAATTTTTGTCGCTCAATTAAAAAGGAAATAAGATAAGTTTTTAACTACCAAGTTGTATATGATTTACCTTTAAATAAAAATAACCCGCAAATCCAACTATATTCAATATTACAACGAAAATCCAAGCTCCAATGGGCTGATCAGAATCAAATTTTTTTATTTTAACTTTCTCCTTTAGTCTTTCAATATATTTAGCCATTATAAAAATATTAAAAAGAATATTTTTATTATAGAGAGTTGGATTTAAATGAATCTTAAATAAAATAAAATATCTTTTAACTCGAATTTTTATTGTCAAGCCTGTTAATGGGATATTTAATTAACTCCTTTTTGAGATTTTTTAAAAGTTTATTGTGATTCAAAATTGTAAATTTTCTAGTAAAGGAATAATGCCAATTCATTGAATTAAAAAAAAACTTGCTAATTCATTATTAATAAAATTATAATACTTATTACGGTCATTCAGACCATACATAATTTAAATAAGGACAAATTTTTTCATGAGCTTAAGAGTTGGCCAAGAAGCACCAGATTTTAGTGCTACAGCAGTATATGATCAAGAGTTTAAGGAGATTACACTTTCAGGTCTAAGAGGTAAATGGGTTGTTTTATTCTTTTACCCACTAGATTTTACATTTGTATGTCCAACTGAAATCACTGCATTTAGTGATAGATACCAAGATTTCTCAGCTCTAAATACTGAAATACTTGGGGTATCAGTTGATAGCAAACACTGTCATTTGGCCTGGATACAAACCCCAAGAAATGAAGGCGGAATAGGTGATATTAACTATCCGTTAGTTTCTGACTTAAAAAGAGAAATTTGCCAGGCGTACAATGTTCTTAATGATGATGGAGAGGCCGATAGAGGTTTATTTCTTATCAATCCTGAAGGAGTAGTTATGCATACGACTGTTAACAAGGCTCCTGTAGGTAGAAATGTTGATGAAACGCTAAGGATACTTCAAGGTTATCAATACGTTGCAGCAAACCCAGATGAAGTATGTCCTGCAAACTGGACCCCCGGGGAGAAAACAATGTTAGAGGACCCTAAAGGCAGTAAGGAATATTTTTCTGCGCTATAGAAGGATTAAAAACATTTAAGTAAGTATTGAGTAGTAAATAATTATAAAAAAATAAAAAATAAATATATTCAAAAAGGGGATAACATCCCTTTTTTGAGGTTTGGGCACGATCCAATCACTTAAATTAGTTTTATATGATAGGAAGGACCACGTGTAAAAAGAAATTTCTATGGCGACTAGGATAAAAAGATTAATTAAATTTAAGTCATTTAAACCAAAATATCTATAAATATGAAACTGATCATCAACACTAATATTATTAATTTCAAGATGCCAAAGATGGAGAGAAACCAAAAGAAAATTTACCAATATTATTTTTTTTAACAGAAACCTAGATTTCTTAAAAATTAATAAGATAGAAATTAAAAATATGAAAAAACTTAACTGTGGAATATCCTGTTTCGGTACATTATTTCCTTCAAGATATAAATTAAATATAAGATCAAAATTTATATATATATAATCAGCTATTAAGTAAGAGAGAAATATTAAATTTATTGATACTAAGAATAATAAACTTTTTCCTTTAATTATTTTTATACTATGGAATTTATCATTATTAAAACTATAGTATGTATAGTTTTTTAAAGAGTTTAAACACACTAAAGATGGACATATTGAACCGCTCAAATAGTAAAGGATTGAATAAAAGGAAATATCATTAATATTGAGAGAATACAAATTAAACCATTGTTTTTGCACAAATGGAAGAATAAGTAAAAATGAAAGTGTAACTAATAACTTCGTTGTATTGTTTTTGATTATCAAGAAAAATTTTTTTTTTAATTTAAAACAATTAAATCAAACTTTCAACAATTTAGAAGTTGTTAATTTAAAAACTTTTTTATCTATAGTTTCTTGATTTAAAAGTATATCAACTAATTTATCTAATAAGACTCTATTTTTTTTCAATATTTTTATTGAATTATTTAATGAAATTTTAGAAATATTTATGATTTCATTATCTATTCTAGAACTGGTATTTTCTGCTATGAGTGGCTTTCTTCTAAATAATCCATCTCCTAAATACATTTCATTATTATCAGAATCCATTGAAATTGGACCAATAATTGAGAATCCATATTTTGTAACCATTTCCCTTACGATATTTGTCGCATAGGAGATATCATTTATTGAGCATTGTGTAATTTCACCTTCACCAAAAACTATCGTTTCTGCTGCTCTTCCAGCTAGAGCAATTTCAATTTTTGAAAATAATAATTTTTTTGAAATCAAGCCACTAGAAATCACATCTTCGTCAGGGCATATTTTTGTATATCCTCCTATAGATCCAGATCTAGGTAAGATCGTAATTTTATCAACTGATTCAATGCCATTTCTAACAGCGGATACAATCGCTCTACCTACCTCGTTATAAGCAATAATTTTTTTCATATTTGGAGAAGTTATTAATGAACTTCTCAGGCCGATGGTAATTTTATCAAGAGCATTTTCTATATGAAGATCACTAATTAATTTAGATTCATCTCTAGCGCAGTGAATAGCACTCTCGTTCATTAAATTTGCAAGATCTGCTCCCGAGAATCCAACTGTTCTTGAAGCCCAATATCCTAAGTCAACTTCGCTTGAAAGAGGTTTGGAAAGTGAGTGAACTGAAAGAATTTTTTTTCTTCCATCTAAATCTGGAAGCAATACTTCAATTTTTCTATCAAATCTACCTGGTCTTAATAATGCTGCATCCAAAATATCTGGTCTATTCGTGGCTGCTAAAACAATAATCCCAGAATTATCAGCAAAACCATCTAATTCAGTTAAAAGCTGATTGAGGGTTTGTTCTCTTTCATCATTTCCACCTCCGATCCCAGACCCTCTTTGCCTACCAATGGAATCAATTTCATCAATGAAAATTATACAAGGAGATTTTTCCTTTGCCTTAGAGAATAGATCCCTCACACGGCTTGCTCCAACACCAACAAAAAGTTCTACAAACTCTGATGCCGATATTGAGAGAAAAGGAACTCCTGATTCACCAGCAATTGCTTTAGCTAATAATGTTTTACCTGTTCCGGGAGGGCCAATTAGAAGAACTCCCTTGGGAACTTTTGCTCCAAGATTTTCAAATTTCTTTGGTTCTTTCAAAAATGTTATTACCTCTTTTAATTCCTCAGCGGCTTCAGGGACGCCAGCTACATCATCGAATCTCGTCTCTACATCATCAATAGTTACAAATTTAGCTTGATTTTTGGTAAAACCAAAAGCTCTGGAAGCCAATTTTGATGTACTCCTCAAGATTAAGACTATAGCTAATATGAAAATCAGGAAAAGGCTTATTGAAGCAAATGAATTAGCAGCTGAGGCTTCTTTTCTACTATTGTTAATAGTTAGATCTATATTATTTTCAGTAGCCTTTTTAAGGATTAATTGATCGTTGTAAAGGATAGGTATTTTCAATTTATCGCCATTTTTATATAGAACATCAATTTCTCTCTGCCTAGGATAAAAAAATATTGATTCTATTTTCCCCGTCTCTATATCTTCTAGAAGATCCGAATAACTTGATTTAGAATCTGAATATGAGAATTTTGATCTAAACACTAATCTTTATAAGTGATTAATAAAGCATATATGCTTATTAAAAAAATTGACGTATATAAACAAAATATACTCAAAAGTTTTGGAGATAACCAGTTAAAGGTTATATTATTATATGAAAATAAAGAAACAGAATGGCTGTACCAAAGAAGAAAAAATCAAAGAGTAAAAGAAACCAAAGGCACGCTGTTTGGAAAGGGAAAGCAGCAATAGCAGCTCAAAAAGCTATATCTTTAGGTAAATCAGTTTTAACTGGGAAAGCTCAAGGATTTGTTTATCCTATTGAAGAAGAAGAAGAAGAATAGCTGTTAAGACCCTAATTTAAATGCTTCAAGTACAACAGCATAAATAGCACCAATTCTTAATTTATCAACTATGGTCCATAGATAATAAAACTTTGAACTTGCGCCAGGTTTAATTCTTATAATGATTTCAATTAGAACAATAATTAAAGGGACCATTATCAACTCATTTTTACCTTCAGATATAAATTTTGTAATAAAATTTGCGAACAAAAAATAACCTGTCAAAACAGAAATTAGACCAATAGATTTTGTTCTCCATGTATCACTTAGAAAACCAAAAAATAAATTATTTAACTGGTAGGTAATTCTAGAAAAATTAGTTTTTTGCATTACTAAAAGATACTAAATAATCACTTAGAAAGTTATAGTCGACATATGATTTTTTTAGTTTAGGGCCTTTAATTACATTTGCCACAATATTCTCATCACCAAGACTGTCTAAAATGCAATCTAATTTAATATTTTCCTCAAGAACAATTGGGATATTTGAAGGAACAAAAATTGTAGGCAAGTTAGCTGCTAAGGAAGATTTCAATCCAGGATTGGAATCTTCAAAAACAATTGAGTTGTTTTTGTTTATACCACTTAATTGGATTGCCTTTAAATATGGTAATGGATTTGGTTTCTTTAATTCAACGTCTTCACTTGAAATAATGAACTCAAAAGGGTTGAAGCCATTAAAAAGATATTCAATAAGTAGATTAACTTGAATTCTTGAACTTGAAGTAACAATAAATTGCCTTATATTTTTTTTATGCAATTCATTGATTAATCTAAAAACTCCAGTTTTAAAGTTAATGCAATTATTTTTAATAAACTCTAAATAATGAAGCTGTTTTTTCTCATGAATTTTGGTAATCAAGTCATCTGATAAATCAGCATCATTTAATTTGGCATAGTAAGCAATCCTATTCTTGCCTCCATTTATTCTCAAAAGGTAGATGTATTTATTAATATCCCAATTCCAATCAATACCATAATCATTAAATGCATAATTGAAAGCAGGTAAATGACCTTCTAATTCTGTATTTGCGATAGTACCATCTAAATCCCAATAAACACCTTCAAGATATGCTGCCACAAAAAAATATCTTTATTATTTACGATAGAATATAAGAGCTATAATTGCTGGTCCTGCTAGTGCAACTACAGCTAAAGGAATAAGTGTTGCCATGATAATGAATATGTTTTGTGATACTATTTTTACAAATAAATGAAAGAACTGTACTGATACGTAACAAGATTGAATTAAATCATGAAATCATGGACCTGTATAGAAAATTGCGGAGCTTGTTGTAAATTCAACTTGAACGAAAGAAGCGATTTAGAAGAAAAACTTAACAAAGAAGATATCGAATTAATATATTCAATGACGGCTAAAGATGGTTGGTGTAAAAATTTAGATAGAAAAACTAAAAAATGCTTAATTTACGAAAGTAGACCACACTTTTGCAGAGTAAATGAATTTTCAACAAAATTTAAAGAATATTTGAAATCAGGGGATAAATTTCTTATAGATTGTTGTAAGCAACATATTTCATCAAATTATGGTTATAAAAGTAATGAGATGAAAAGTTTTAAGATGGCAATAAAATAAAAATGAATAGTAATTTAGAAAAAAAAGAGAACAATTTAGAAAAAAGTTTCTCATCTATATTTATTACAACTTTTACAACAATTTTTATTGCTGAACTTGGTGATAAAACTCAAATAGCTACATTAATGCTTTCTGCCGAATCAGGGAAACCAATAATTGTTTTTCTTGGCAGTTCTCTAGCTTTGATAAGTTCTAGCGTTGTGGGAGTTCTTATTGGTAAGTGGTTATCAAAAAAGATATCTCCAAGCAAATTTTCATTATCTACAGGTGTTTTAATGATAATAATAAGTGTGATCTTAGCCTACGATACTTTCAAAAATTATTTATAAATGATTTTAAGTTTATTACTTTCAACATTTCTAACCGTTTTTATAGCTGAATTAGGTGACAAAACCCAACTAGCAACATTAACTATAAGCGGGACCTCAGATAAACCATTTGCTGTTTTTTTAGGATCATCTTCTGCACTTATCTTTGCAAGTTTACTTGGGGCTTTGACAGGTGGTTCTATTTCAGGTTTTTTACCTGAAGTGGTTCTTAAATCGATAGCTTCTTTAACATTTTTTATTATTGGTTTAAGGCTATTTATAAATTCGTTCGTTATTGGTAAAGAAGAAAAAGAAAACAAAGAAAATAATTAGTTTTAAGCTTGGATAAAAGGTGTAATAATGGAATAAACAAAACCTAATCAATTTATAATTTTAAAATTCTATGTTTACATCATCCTTAATAATTGATAATCTTCATCAGTCTGAAGGTTTAGAATATAAAAAATTATGCCGATCATTAAAAATAACAAAGAAATCTGATAAGGATAAATTAGATATCGCTTTACAAGCATTAGAAAAACTTGAAATTATAAATAAAAATGAAAAAAATGAATATACTTACATAGAAAATACCGAGCATATCGTTGCCAAAATAAGGTGCAGTAGCAAGGGTTATTGCTTTGCAGTAAGAGGAAAAAACAAAGAAGATATCTATATCAAAGAAAATCTCCTTAATGACGCATGGAATGGAGATAAAGTTTTGGTAAGGATAATTAAAGAAGGGTATAGAAGAAGATCACCAGAAGGAATAGTTGATTGTATTCTGGAAAGATCAAATCAAACGCTACTTTCAAAAGTAGAAATAATCAATAATGATTTATATGCGGTTCCTATTGACGATAGGATTCTATCAAAAATAAAACTTCCAAAAGAAGATAAGAGATATACATACCAAACAGAAAATAAAAACATAGTTAAAGTTGAAATTGATAGATTTCCAATAGCTCAAGATGAAGGACTAGGGCATGTAATTCAAGAACTAAAGTTAAATAATAATGAGGAATTAGACACAGATTTTGTTTTATCTAAAAGCAACATTGCAAAGTTAGAAAATATAAATCTTATTAAATCTAAAAAGATTGAAAAAAGGGAACGAATAGACTTATCAGATAAAAATTCATATTTATTCAAAAGTTGGAATTCTGATAATTCTCCAATGCTCCCAATGATTCAAATAGAGCATGAAAAAGATCAAAATACTAAATTATGGATACATACAAATAATCTGGCAGAAAGAATAGATCTAAATACCAAGAAATCCTTAGAAATATTCTCTAATAGCTTTGAAACATTACCATTATTAAGTAATTGGCAAAGCTATTTTGGTGAATCAATAAGAAAAGCTTCTGAATTTAACGTGGGCAAAAAAAATGAAGCAATAAGCCTCTGCATGCATTTAAATAGCAATAATGAAATAACTGAATGGTCATTTCATCTCACTTTAGTAAAATGCGCTCTTATTGTTGATAGTAATTACACTGACGCGCTTCTATCAAGAAAAAATAAAAATAGAATAACCTCACGGTTAATAAAGCCTATAAAAGAATATATCGGAGAATTAGATAAAATATTGGAAATTTCTACTTCATTCAGACAAGGACAACTTTTAAAGGGCAATGTTGAGATCCCATCACCACTTAATAAAATAGAATCATTAAATGATTTTTTTATTCACAATCCAGCTGAATACTCAAAAGGATATTTAGAACCTCTAAAAAAAGAAGATTGCCAAACTTATCTTTCTCCAATACTACATGAGGGAAATTTAATATGGTTCAAACATTCAAATCAATATGGATTAAAAAGTGCGGGATACACTTCAAATGAATTAGATTACGTAACTGGAAACGAAATTATCAAATATTCAGAATTTCTAGGCAATAATATTGAGCTTAATGAAGATGGTAATTTAACATTTAGTCAAATAATTAAATCATGCGATGATGAAAATAAAAAAATAATTTTAAATAAACTTTTAGCAAATGAATTTAAGAAAAATGAAGTATTCCTGATTACTAAAAATATTGATAATAATGAATCAGAAAAACTATTTATTTCTCCATGGACAATTCCAGGATATGACTTCACAAATCTTATGAATCAATATTGTATTTATAATATGATAATAAATGGAAAGAAATCTAAGAAAAACAATACAAACGAAATAAATATAATGGAGAGTAATTCATGGAATTTAGTAAATTGGGATATATTTAATCCATCAATTTCAAAGATTATTAATACATTATTTAATAAATTTATAATCGATAAAATCAATGATTATAAAAACAAAATAAACCAATATAAAAGTAATATGATAAGTATAAAGAAAGTTAGGAAGGCTGAAACATTAATAGGTAATACCTTTGATGGTTTTATATTGTCAGTTCAAAGTTATGGCTTTTTTGTTGAGATATCAAATCTTAATGTTGAAGGATTGGTTCATGTAAGTACTCTTAATAATGATTGGTATGAATATAGATCAAGACAAAATTTATTAATTGGAAGAAAATCTAAGAAATCATATAAAATAGGAGATGAAATAGAAGTTAAAATAGTTAAAGTAGATATACTTAAATATCAAATTGATTTAGAAATAACATAAATTAATTTTCAAAAATAACTCATGAAAATCTTTACTCCTAAAGAAAATTAAGATAACTTTTTAAAATGCTTTTTAAGAGAAAATTTTTATTACTAACTCTTTTTATAATAATAATCTTTCAAACATTGTTATTTATAAATAATAATCAAAAAACTTCATTTAAATACTTTAAATGGACTGCCCAAGAAATAAGTATAGGTAAATTGATAAGTTTTTCATTTTTTTCTGGTTTTTTTATTAGTACTTTACTAAACACTACAATAACTAATTATAAAAAAAATAATTTCGAAAATATAGAAGAAAATATTGAATCCCCAAATGATAATGAAGTTGATATCAAATCAAATATTGAGATGCCACCTCAAAGGAATATTAGAGATGCTCAACCTACAATTTCTGTTAATTACAGGGTAGTCAAAAATATAGAAGAAAACAATCTCAAAAGGGATCAAAATGATCCTAATAATATGGATGACTGGGATAATGATGTTAATGATTGGTAATTAGTAAATAATTTAGGAGGTAGAGGGGTAGGAGGTAGAGTTTTTTATGGAAGAAAATTTAGAACCAAAAAATGGAGTTAACAATGAAATTTCAAACAATGTTGATAAATTCAATATGGAAGAAATAAAAAATTCTCGAACAGAAAAAATTAATGAAAAAGATAAAGAAATTGATATTAATACCAATTCTCTTAACTCAAAAAATAATACTCCTCCTAAAGTTGAAATAAATAATAGAAACGATACACCCCCTAAAACTATTCCTAAACCAATTAAAGAACCACCTATAGAAAAAAAGCCATTCCAAGAATTTGTTAACATCCATTTAATTCCTTCACTAAAAGAGGAAATCAACCAAAGAGGATTAAAAATCAATAATATTAATCTCAAAAATACTAATAGACCAATTGCTGGAGATAAATGCTGGGTTATAAACTGTGAAATAAAAGATACTTGCAACTTTTGGCTATCTTTTGAGAAGGAGGACATAAGTTCATTAAAAAGTATTTCTTTATCCAAACCAAATCAAAAACCTAGCATTATTGAATCATTTCTTATTGACGAAAAAAGAATTACCCTCAAATTAATTATTTCAAGAGTACTGCAGAGATTAAATGGACAAAAATTGTTAGGAGTTAATTAAAAAAAGAATAACACCAAGTTAACTTTTCCCTCGAAAATACAAATAATGGTAAATAATAGTATTAATAAATCAGTTAAAGATGTCTCAATCAACTATTGAATCTACAAATAAAAAAGAAATAAATAGAGGAAAAGCCCCAGCAAAGGAAACAATTTTGTCTCCAAGGTTTTATACAACTGACTTTGAGGCAATGGAAAATATGGATTTGTCAATAAATGAAGAAGAATTAGAAGCGATATGTGAGGAATTTAGAAAAGATTACAATAGGCACCATTTTGTAAGAAATAGTGAATTTGAAGGAGCTGCTGAAAAGTTAGATCCTGAGACAAGAGAACTTTTTGTTGATTTTCTTGAAGGGAGTTGTACATCAGAATTTTCAGGTTTTTTACTTTATAAGGAGCTTAGCAAAAGGATTAAAGACAAAAACCCTCTTCTTGCTGAATGTTTTGCTCATATGGCCAGAGACGAAGCTAGACATGCAGGTTTCTTGAATAAATCTATGAGTGATTTTGGATTACAGTTAGATTTAGGTTTTTTAACAGCAAATAAAGATTACACCTATTTCCCACCAAGAAGTATTTTTTATGCTACTTATTTATCTGAAAAAATAGGCTATTGGAGATACATCGCAATTTATAGGCATCTTGAAAAAAATCCAGACAGCAAGATTTTTCCATTATTTAATTACTTCGAAAATTGGTGTCAAGATGAAAATAGACATGGCGATTTCTTTGATGCATTGATGAAAGCACAGCCACGTACTGTTAAATCATTAAGTCAAAAGATTAGCATTGGCGGCTCTACCTTTACACACCCTCTAATTGACTACTTCCATAGATTTAGATATTTTTTGAATAATCTTCCATTAACCTCAAGACTATGGTCAAGATTCTTTCTACTAGCTGTATTTGCAACTATGTATGCAAGGGATTTGGGAATTAAAAAAGATTTCTACAGTTCATTAGGTTTAGATGCCAGAGATTACGACCAGTTTGTTATTAATAAAACGAATGAAACTGCAGCTAGAGTTTTCCCTGTAGTAATGGACGTTTATGATAAATCTTTTTATGGAAGATTAGATAAAATAGTAGAGAATAATAAAGTTCTTTCCGATATTGCAAGCAGTAAAGGAAATAAAGTATCTAAAACTTTTAAAAAATTACCTAAATATTTATCAAACGGTTACCAGTTATTAAGACTATACTTATTAAAACCTCTTGACAGCAAAGATTTCCAACCTTCGATTAGATAATCTTTTATAAAGAGAAGATTTATAGACTCAAATGCTTTCGTCACAAATCAAATCAAATGAAATAGTTTTTGGTAGTTGCAATAAAGATTTATTAGAAGAAATAATTTTCTACGGTATTGGACTTGGCGCTGATTTTGTAGAAATATTTATAGAGAATACTGACAACTCAACTGTGCTAGCTGAAGAGGATTTTATTACAAGTGTAAGTCCATCATTTGGAAGGGGTGCTGGTATTAGAATCTTCAAAGAAAAAAAGGATGGATTTGTAAGTACAAATGATTTAACAAAGCATGGCTTGATGAGGTCGGTAACTCAGGCTATTGAGATGTTAGATATAGTAGTTGATAAAAAAAGAGAAGTATTTAACGGTTTAAATAAACATAGGGACTATAGTTTATGTAAGAAAAAATGGATTAATGAAGTCCCATCGATTCATGAGATAAGTGAAAAACTATTAGTCAGTACAAAGTCTCTAAAAAAAAATAAAATAATAACTAGAAAAGGAAGTTACTCAAGAAATCTTCAAGAAATAATTATAGCCTCCAGCGACGGAACCTATGTCTCAGATATTAGGTTGCATCAAACAGTTGGACTCAATGTAATTGCTAGTGATGCCCAATATAGATCTAGTGGAAGTAGAAGATTTGGATCGTCAGGAATGCCTAATGAATTTAGATTATGGGATCACGAAAAAGCTGCTAATGATGTTTTTGAAAGCTCAATGAACATGTTGTATGCAGATTATGTTGATGCGGGACAAATGCCTGTTGTATTAGCTAATAAATTTGGTGGCGTTATATTCCACGAAGCCTGCGGTCATTTACTTGAAACTACTCAAATAGAGAGAGGAACAACACCATTTGAAAATAAATTGAATGAAAAAATTGCACATGAATCTGTGACAGCAATAGATGAAGGAATTTCAGAAGGATCCTTTGGGTCATTATCAGTAGATGATGAAGGTATGGAACCCGAAAAATCAGTACTTATAAAAGATGGAATTTTAAAAAAATTTATATCTGACAGGGCAGGCGAATTAAGAACTGGCCATAAAAGAACAGGAAGTGGAAGAAGACAAAATTATTCTTTTGCTGCAGCTTCGCGAATGAGAAATACTTATATAGCTAAAGGTGAGCACTCGAAAGAGGATTTAATCAATAGTATTAGTGATGGTCTTTACTGCAAATCAATGGGTGGTGGCAGTGTAGGTGCCACAGGGCAATTTAATTTTTCGGTAGAAGAAGGATATCTTATCAAAAATGGAAAATTAACTAATCCAGTAAAGGGAGCAACTTTGATTGGTGAGGCTAAAGACGTTATGCCAAAAATATCAATGTGCGGAAACGACCTCGAATTAGCTCCTGGATTCTGTGGATCCATCAGTGGAAGTGTCAACGTAACTGTAGGACAACCTCATATTAAGGTTGATTCAATTACTGTTGGCGGAAGATAGAGTATGAATTCAAAAGAAATAACAACTCAAATCTCTGAAGCTGCAGATTCTCTAAATCTTAAAAAATGGGATTATGGTGCAAGCTTTTCTAATGATTTTTCTGTGCAAGTAGATAAAGGTGAGGCTAAACAACTTAAAGCATCACAAAAGCAAATTTTAACTATAAGGGTTTGGAACGAATCTAATTTAGTTGGTATTACAACAACTAGTGATATCAGTGAATCTGGTATTAAAAAAGCTCTAAATCAAGCAAATATTGCATCTGATTTTGGCAACAAGAATGAAAGAACAGAATTCTCACCATTAGCCAAGGATCCTATTGAAGTTAAGGATTTAAAGAAAAGAAATCCTGTTGGAATAAAAAAATTACTTACGCTTTTAAGGAAAGCAGAAGTAAAACTATTGGAAAGCCATGAATCAATAAAATCTGTTCCGTATAATGGTCTATCTGAGAGTTTTTATGAGAGAGTTTATGCAAATAGTGATGGTGCCTTTCGGAGTTATACCAAAAGTCAAGCTGCACTTTATTTATATGCAAGAGCAGAAGAGAAAAATAAGAAACCTCGTAGCTCAGGTTCTGTAAAACTTGGATATGGAGTTGAAGATATAGATATAGAGTCGTGTATTAAAGAAGCTTCTAATAAAACAATTTCTCATTTAAATTATTCATCTATTAAAACTGATAAATTTTTAATATGTTTTTCACCAGAGTCTTTTTTAACGATCATTAATGCCTTTAGTTCAATGTTTAATGCTAGAAGCATACTAGATGGAGTTAGCTTATCTAATAAAAATTCAATTGGAGAGAAACTATCTACAGAAGCACTTAATATTTATGATGATGGTCTTCACGAAAAGAATATTTCATCATCACCATTTGATGGAGAGGGAACACCTACCAAAAGACTTTGTTTAATTAACAAAGGGAGACTAGAAAATTTTATACATTCCGAATCAACTGCAAGAATATTTAAGACAATCCCTACAGGCCACGCTGGACTAGGATCAAAAGTCTCAGTATCTCCTGATTGGATAGTAGTCGAGAAATCAGAGGAAGACTCAGATCTAAAAACATCATTAGATCACTCTACTTATGAGGGAGAATTTGTTTATATTGAAGAATTAAATGCAATCCATGCAGGTGTCAGAGCAAGTCAAGGTTCATTCTCTCTTCCATTTGATGGATGGCTCTATCAAAACGGTGAAAAAATATCAATAGAATCTGCAACTGTAGCAGGTGATATCAAATATCTTTTGAAAAATATAGTAAATATTGAATCAAACCAGGAACTAACAACAAGTGGAATTTCTCCACATATATGGGTAGATGAATTATCAATAACTGGTGACGCGTGAGAATTATATTCTGGGGCACACCTGAATATTCAATTGCGAGCCTCGATATTTTTATTAAATCTAAGCACGATGTGATTGGAGTAGTTAGCCAACCCGATAAGAAAAGATCTAGAGGAAATAAATTAATATCCTCACCTGTTAAAAGCTTTGCCGAGCAAGAATCTATAAAAATTTATACACCAGCAAAAATAAAAGACAATATACAATTTATAAATGAACTTAAATCACTATCTTGTGATTTATTTATTGTTATAGCTTACGGGAAAATATTACCCAAAGAGATACTGGAAATCCCAAAATTTGGATGTTGGAACGCACATGCTTCATTACTTCCAAGATGGCGTGGTGCAGCCCCAATCCAATGGTCCCTAATAAAAGGCGATGAATTTACTGGTGTAGGAATTATGAAAATGAATGAGGAACTAGATACTGGTGACTTATTATTGGAAGAAATAATTAAAATTGATAATGACGATAATTTAAATACACTATCGGAAAAACTTAGTATTTTATCGGCAAAATTATTTTTAAATGCTACATCTTTAATCGAAGAAAATATTAAAAAAAATTCCAATTCTCAATTAATAAAACAAAGTATCCTTCGTAGAGAAATTACTTACGCAAGAATGATTGAAAAATCAGACTATAAAGTCGTTTGGAGAAATGAGGCATTTAAAATTTCTCAAAAAATAAAAGCACTATATCCACGAGCAAATACAACTTTCAGAGGTAAGAACCTAAAAATAATTAAAATCAAAGTTTTGAGTAAGGAAATTAAAAATGAAAAATACCCTTTAATCAACAATTATTCAAAACCAGGTATAATTCTTGCTGTGATAGAGAATGAAGGAATGATAATTTCAACTAAAACTGATCCGATTATTTTATTAGAAGCAAAACTTGAAGGCAAAAACATATCTAGCAAAAATCAATTGATACAACAGTTAAAGCCAACAGTAGGTGATTTTTTCTCAGATTAAGTTTTAGATTCTTTTTTAGAGAATCCCCAAATGAAAGCAAAAAGAATCAAAATATAAAAATAATAGTCTGGAAGAATA
>CACAXR010000014.1 GCA_902536555.1 uncultured Prochlorococcus sp.
GTATTTTAAATAATAAAGAAAAAAACAACTCCTCGATAATTGTCGTACACAGAGATGTTCTTGCTCTCTCTTAGAAAAAAATTAAAACTGAAAAATGCTTTTAAGTGAATTAGTTGATCTAATAAAAAAAGGAAACTCAAATTTTATTAGTGCCAATATTTTTGAAGATTTAAATATAAATGATGCTGCCTCATTAGATGCTGCAGTAAAACATCAAATATCTTTTTTAGAAGAAAATAATATCCTTAAAGAAAAATTAGATCAAACTAAAGCATCAGCATTAATAACTACTAACAACCATGAAATCGTAAGTACCCTAAAGAAACTCAATATATCAAACATAATCGTTAAAAATCCAAGAATTGCATTTGCAGAAATATTGGATAGTTTATATAAAACTATCAATTTCAAACCAGGAATTCACGCTTCAGCGGTTATAGATAAAACAGCAATCATTGGAGCAGATTGCCATATTGGACCTAATGTCTATATTGGGGAAAATACCGTAATTGGTGACAATAATCATATTCTTCCTGGATCATCAATTTTAGGTAATGTTCGAATAGGAAATAATAATATAATTCATCCAAATTGCGTTATTTACGAAAATACTACTCTAGAAAATAATTGTGTAATTAATTCAAATTCTGTTATTGGATCAGAGGGATTTGGTTTTATTCCTAAAAATGGCAAATGGGTAAAGATGCCTCAAAAAGGTGGTGTAAAAATAATGAGTTTTGTAGAAATTGGAACGAATTGTTGTATTGATAGACCCGCAGTTGGATTTACTTTTATTGATGAGGGAACAAAGTTGGATAATTTAATACAAATAGGTCATGGAGTGAAAATTGGAAAGCATTGTGCATTTGCAGCTCAAGTTGGTATCGCTGGAGGAGCAAATATTGGAGATGGTGTTATTTTGGCAGGGCAAGTAGGCGTCAATAATAGAGTAAAAGTTGGGAATAATGTCATAGCGAGTTCAAAATGCGGAATCCATTGTGATATAGAAGATGGCAAGGTAATTAGTGGTTTCCCCGCGATGGAAAATAAATCATGGCTAAGGAGTTCAAGTATTTTTAAAAAATTGCCAGAATTAGCAAAAAAACTTAGACAACTAGACAAGCAATAATTTATTCTTCTATTAAACAAAAATTTAAATGAAGAAATATAAGATTGTTTTATTGTCAGGAGACGGAATTGGACCAGAGATTTCAGAAGTTTCAAAAAAAGTTTTAAAAAAGCTTTCAAAAAATCATAATTTCGATATTGAGATTATTGAAAAATTATTTGGAGGAATAGCTTATGAAAAATATGGGACTCCTGCTCCAGATGAAACACTAGATCAATGCAAAAAAAGTGATGCTGTACTTTTAGCATGTGTTGGAGATATTAAATATGACTCTCTTGCAAGAGAATTAAGGCCAGAAAGTGGGTTACTAAAGTTAAGATCTGCCCTAAACCTTTTCGCAAATATCAGGCCTGTCAAAATAAGAAAATCACTATTAGATGCAAGTACTTTAAAAAAAGAAATTGTTGAGCATGTAGATCTTATTGTTGTAAGAGAATTGATAGGGGGAATTTATTTTGGTAAACCAAGAGGACATATAACAAATACAAAAATCCCAAAAGCTTTTAATACGATGGTTTATGATTCGGCCGAAATAGTTAGAATAACTGAAATAGCCATAAAAATTGCTAACCAAAGAAATAAAAAAATATGTTCTGTTGATAAATCAAACGTTCTTGAGGTTAGTCAATTGTGGAGAGATACGGTTTTAAATATCATCTCAAAAAATAAAAATATATCTCTAAGCAATATGTACGTTGATAATGCAGCAATGCAATTAGTAAGAGATCCTGGTCAATTTGATGTAATTTTAACTAGTAATTTATTTGGGGATATTTTAAGCGATTTAGCCGCAATGTTAACTGGTTCCATAGGGATGCTTCCATCTGCATCTCTAAACAATAATGGGCCAGGTGTTTTTGAACCTGTTCATGGTTCGGCTCCTGATATAGCTGGTAAAAACATAGCGAATCCTATTGCAATGCTTTTATCTGCTTCCATGATGTTAAAAATTGGCTTAAATGAAGAGGAAGCTGCAGAAAATTTAGAAACTGCCATTGATAAAGTTTTATCAAAAGGATTTAGAACAGCAGATTTAGCTGATGGATCTTCCGAAGTATTATCTTGCAGTGAGATCGGAGATAAAATAATGGATGAAATTTAAAAAAAAATTAATAAATAAAAAATTATTTTAAAGTAAAACATAAAGTTGGCATATGACCTGTCAGAATCATTAGATATTGTTTTTAAAAAATGTCAAAACGTCATCCAGTAGTCGCTGTAACAGGATCTTCAGGAGCAGGAACAAGTACAGTAAAAAGAGCTTTTGAGCATATTTTTGCCAGAGAAGATATTGTTCCCGCAGTTGTAGAAGGTGATAGTTACCACAGATTTGAAAGAATGCCTATGAAAAAAGCTATGGCAGAGGCTCTTTCAAAAGGTGAAAATTTCTCTCATTTTGGTCCAGAGGCTAATCTTTTTGACAAGTTAGAAGAACTTTTTAAAATCTATGGTGAAACTGGAGGAGGTAAAAAAAGATATTATCTACATAGTCTTGAAGAAGCAGAAGAACATAATACAAGACTTGGGACATCCCTAGAACCTGGGCAATTTACTCCATGGGAGGATATTCCTGAGGGAACAGACGTTCTTTTTTATGAAGGTTTGCATGGCGGGGTAGAAGGTGATGGATATAATGTGGCATCCTATGCTGATTTACTTGTTGGCGTTGTTCCGATAACAAATTTAGAATGGATTCAAAAAATTCATAGAGATAACGCAGAAAGAGGTTACTCAGCGGAAACCATTGTGGATACGATATTGAGAAGAATGCCTGATTATATAAATCACATCTGCCCACAATTCAGCAAAACCGATATTAATTTCCAAAGAATTCCCACAATTGACACTTCAAATCCTTTCATATGCAGAAATATCCCAACTCCTGATGAGAGCTTTGTGATCATACATTTCAGAAAAGGGGCAAGAGAGAAATGGGGTATTGATTTTCAATACTTGCTTGGAATGATTAACGATTCATTCATGTCAAGTCCAACAAGTATCGTTGTAAATGGTGGGAAAATGGGTTTTGCAATGGAACTAATTCTTACTCCAATAATTCATAAAATGATTGAGGAGAAAAATAAATAATAATTAATTTCGATTATTAACTCAAATTATTATATTTTTAACTTTGAGGAGTTTCTAATTTAGAAAATCTCAAATATTTATATATCTTTCTTGATAAAAGTACCTTACTTAGATTTAAATAGAAAAAACAGGTAACGTTGTGTCATTAATCGACTGGTTTGCCGCAAGGCGTAAAGATCAATTTGTTGGGAAAGTTTCCCAAGATACTGACGAAGGAGATGGTTTGTGGGTTAAATGTTCAGAGTGTTCGCAAGTAGCCTATAGAAAAGACCTAATTTCAAATTTCAATGTTTGTAGTAATTGTGGTCACCATAATAGAATTAATAGTGATGAAAGGATAAATATAATTGCTGATAAAAATTCATTCAAAGAATTCGATAGTTCACTAAGTCCTACAGATCCTTTAGGTTTTAAAGACAGAAGGTCTTATGCTGATCGAATTAAAGAAAGTCAAGCAGGCACAGGTTTAAGAGATGGTGTCATAACAGGTTTTTGTTCTGTAAATTCAATGCCTCTAGCATTAGCTGTTATGGATTTTAGATTCATGGGAGGATCTATGGGTTCAGTAGTTGGTGAAAAAATTACAAGAATAATTGAGAGAGCAACATTAGAAAATTTCCCAATTCTTATTGTTTGCGCATCAGGAGGAGCAAGGATGCAAGAAGGCATGTTAAGTCTCATGCAAATGGCAAAAATATCTGGAGCACTTAAAAAACATAAAGAAAAAAATCTATTATATATGCCCTTATTAACTCATCCGACAACTGGGGGGGTAACAGCAAGCTTTGCAATGTTAGGTGATTTAATTTTGGCGGAACCTAAAGCTCTTATTGGATTTGCCGGAAGAAGAGTTATAGAACAAACATTAAGAGAAAAATTACCCGATAATTTTCAAACAGCTGAATATCTACTTGAACATGGTTTTGTTGATGTAATTGTTAAAAGGAAAGATCTCAAGGATACTCTTACTAAAATTTTAAAAATTCATGGTGTAAAAGAACTTACAAAAGCAAAAATATAAAATGAGAATTATTTCAAATTTATTTTATCTTTCTTTAGGCCTTTTAATTTTTATTTTAAATTTTGCTCCATATTCATATGGAATAGGAAATGTTGAATGGGTCCTCCTAAAAGAAAATAATGAAGGAAAAGAATGGCTTGATAAAGGAAGTATTAAGCCTCTTCCAAATGGTGAAATAAATGTATTAACAAAGTTCTTCAAAAATCCAACTAATTCTGATGATGATGGAGAGTTATCACTTTATGTAATGAGAATTAATTGCGATGAAAAACAGTTCAAAGATACCTCCATAAATGGAATTCCTCAATTCAATTCAAAATGGCAAACTTCTAACAATGATGAACTTATAGATATTGTTATTGAAAAAAGCTGTTCAGAGTTTATTAATGGATAAAAATGAATACTAAAAATAAAAAATTAAAAATAGCAATCGCTGGACTAGGATTTGGTAAAAAAGTTCATTTAGAGGCATTAAAAGAGTCTGACTACTTAACTCCTGTAGCTATTTATCATTACGAGAAAAAACAAAAATCGATATTAGAAAAAGAAACTGGTTTAGATTTTTTTCATGATTGGGAAGACTTAGTTAAATCTCCAGAAATCGATGGAGTTATTATTGCTACACCTCCTGAATCAAGATTTAAATTAGCAAAAATAGCTCTTGAGAATAATAAAAATTTGCTGCTAGAAAAACCTGTTACTATATCCTCCTCAGAAATTGAAGAGCTTCAGAGAATATCTTTGATTAATAATTTAAGCGTATGTGTCGATTTCGAATATAGAGCAGTACCCCTTTTTCTTCAGACAAAAAAACTTATTGATGAAAATATTTTAGGAGAAATATATTTAGTAAAATTAGATTGGTTAATGGAGAGCAGATCCGATCCTAAAAGAGCTTGGAATTGGTATTCTTTGGAAGAAAAAGGTGGAGGAGTTATTGGCGCCTTAGGAACTCATGCATTCGACATGTTGAATTGGTTTTTTGGAGAATCAATAAATGTATCTGGTAAGTTAGCAACATCAATTAAAAAAAGACCTTTACCTAATTCATCTGATTTAAATAATGTTACTAGCGAGGATGTTTGTCTCGCTAATATAGAAATATCAAACTACAGATCCAATCTTATTCCATGTCAGGTATCTTTATCATCGATTTCTAAAAACGGTAGAGGATTTAGTTTAGAAATATATGGAAGCGAAGGTTCACTTATTCTTAAAAGCGAGAACCAAAAAGATTATGTCCATGGTTTTAATTTGAAATATGCAAACAACGAAAATAAAATACAAAATCTTACTGCAAATTCAAGCTTTAATTTTGAAAAAACATGGACTGATGGGAGGATAGCTCCAGTTTTGAGAATTCAAAATTTATGGGCTCATAGTATAATTAATAAAACTCCTGTAATTCCAGGCTTATGTGAGGGACTTGCTAGTCATAAAGTTTGTGAAGCCATAAGAGAATCTTCGAAAAGCGGTTTAAGTATGAAAATTTAAGGCTATACATCTATAAGTAGCATTTATCACCCGATAAAGTATTGAATTGATTTTATTTTTTTTTCATATTCTGGAAAAATCAATTGAACTGAATTATTAAAGAATGGCTTTAAATTATTACAAAAATGAGCTTAAAGAAAATGCTCAATTACTAGCTTTCAAAGGAAAAGGGATATTAGCGGTAGATGAATCCACTAAAACAGTAGGCAAAAGACTCGCTGGAATTGGCGTTGAGAATACTGAAGACAATAGAAAGGCATATAGAGGAATGCTTTTTACAACAGAAGGTCTTGGCAAATATATAAGTGGAGCAATCCTCTTTGAAGAAACTCTATATCAGAATCACCAAGATGGAGAGTCAATGGTTAAGAAACTAAATGATTTAGGTATTATTCCAGGTATAAAGGTCGATAAAGGTCTAAATCCACTTCCTGGAGGAGGCGCTGTAGAAACTTTTTGCTCTGGCTTAGATGGTTTAGTTGAGAGAGCAGCAAAATATTATGAACAAGGTGCAAGATTTGCAAAGTGGAGAGCAGTTCTGCAAATTACAAATGATGGTTGCCCTTCAAAACTATCAATTCAAGAGAATGCTTGGGGATTAGCAAGGTATGCAAGATCGGTTCAAGAATCTGGGTTGGTACCAATTATTGAACCTGAAATCCTAATGGACGGCGATCATACTATTGAAAAAACTGCTGAAGTCCAAGAAGAGGTAATAAAGCAGGTTTATATCGCCTGTCAAGCAAACGGAGTTTTTCTAGAAGGCACTCTATTAAAACCCTCTATGACTGTTAATGGAGCAGATTGTCCAACAAAAGCCGATCCTATGAAAGTTGCTGAAATGACAATCAGAACTATGGAAAGATGCGTTCCAGCATCTGTTCCTGGAATAGTTTTCTTATCAGGAGGGTTAAGCGAAGAAGCTGCTTCTATTTATTTAAATAATATGAACACTCTTTACAGGAAAGCTTTATGGAATGTTTCATTCTCTTATGGAAGAGCATTGCAGCACTCATGCTTAAAGGCCTGGAAAGGAAGCAACGTTGAAGGAGGTCAAAAGGCATTAATAGCGAGAGCTCAAGCAAACTCTGAAGCTTCAAAAGGTGCCTATGTAGCAGGATCTCAACCTTCATCTGATGAGCAATTGTTTGTGGCAGGCTACACTTACTAACTAAAAAATTCTAAAAATATACTCTGGGTCATAAAATTAGTTTCTTTAATTTAGTATTTTGTATATCTAATGACGTGACATTTGATACCTCTTTATACTAAACTCGCTGAAACATATGCTTTATAGCATTTAACTTATTTTAATTATGGCCCTCGTTCCACTTAGACTACTTTTAGATCACGCTGCTGAGAATGGTTACGGTATTCCAGCTTTCAATGTTAATAATCTTGAGCAAGTTCAAGCAATCATGGAAGCAGCATATGAAACTGATAGTCCTGTAATCCTCCAAGCTTCAAGAGGGGCAAGAAATTATGCAGGAGAAATATTCCTACGTCATCTAATCCTTGCCGCGACAGAAACATATCCTAATATTCCAGTGGTAATGCACCAAGACCATGGTAATGAGCCCTCAACATGTTATTCAGCAGCAATAAATGGTTTCACATCAGTAATGATGGATGGTTCTCTAGAGGCAGATGCAAAAACACCCGCTAGTTACGAATATAATGTTGCAGTTACTAAAAAAGTAGTAGATTTTGCTCATTCAGTTGGAGTTAGTGTTGAAGGAGAACTAGGTTGCTTAGGTTCATTAGAAACAGGGAAAGGAGAAGCAGAAGATGGCCATGGATTTGAAGGTGAACTTTCTACAGATATGCTTTTGACTGATCCTGAAGAAGCCGCAGATTTTGTTGCCAAAACAAAAGTCGATGCATTAGCTATTGCTATAGGTACAAGTCATGGTGCTTATAAATTTACAAGGAAACCAACAGGAGAAGTTCTTGCAATTAGCAGAATTGCTGAAATTCACAAAGCACTTCCAAATACCCATCTTGTAATGCACGGATCTAGTTCAGTGCCTCAGGAATGGTTAGATATTATTAACAAATATGGTGGCGAAATTCCTCAAACATACGGTGTTCCTGTTGAAGAAATTCAAGAGGGAATAAGAAATGGAGTCAGGAAAGTCAACATTGATACTGATAACAGACTTGCTTTCACTGCCGCGGTTAGAGAAGCAGCATTTGCTGATAAGGCAAACTTCGACCCAAGACATTTCAACAAGCCTGCTAGAAAATACATGAAGCAAGTTTGTCTTGATAGATACAAGCAGTTCTGGTGCGAAGGACAAGCAAGTAAGATCAAACAAAACAGCACTAATTATTTTGCTGATCTTTACGCGAAAGGCGATTTAGATCCAAAAGTAAAAGCTACTGTTTAATTTCTTCCCAAATTAAATAAAAAAAGACCTCCAAAATTGGGGGTCTTTTTTTTATTTCAACATTAATGATTTTAATGTAAAGAGACCATCAGTCCCACCAATTATCTCGTCACATGCTCGCTCTGGATGAGGCATTAAACCTAGAACATTACCCTTTTCATTAGTTATGCCTGCGATATCGAATGAAGATCCATTAGGATTATTTTTATATCTCAATGCGATCAATTCATTATCTACAAGTTTTTTAAAAGTATCAGTATCACAATGATATCTTCCTTCACCATGCGCTATTGGTAACTTAATAGTTTGTTTTTCGCCTCCATCATTAAACCAACCTCCTTTTGAAGAAACAATATCAAGTTCAACATCATCACAGATGAAATTAAGATTTTTATTTGCAGTAAGGGCACCAGGCAAAAAGCCTGATTCTGTCAAAATTTGGAACCCATTACAAATTCCTAAAACTCTTCTTCCACTTTTCACAAAGTCATCCAAAGCATTTATTAATGGAGAGAATCTCGCTATTGCTCCGCATCTTAAATAATCACCATAGCTAAATCCTCCGGGTAAAACTATTGCATCTACACAGCTTAAATCTGAAGACTCATGCCACAAGTATTTAGTTGTTATGTCTAAACAACCTTCCAATGCCCATGAAACATCACGATCACAATTAGAACCAGGGAAGACAACAACTCCTACAGTAAAATTATCCATCCTATAATTTTTCTAGTGAATACTCATAATCTTCAATAACAGTATTTGCGAATAACCTATCACACAATAAATCAATTTTTTCTCTTACTTCGTTTTCACCATTACCTTCTATTTTTACCTCAATCATTTTTCCTATACGTAATGATTTTATTCCCTCGGCTCCAAGTTTTATAGAAGCAGATTTGGTAGCTTCCCCTGCAGGATCTAAAACTGAGGGTCTTAGTCTTACAAAAACTTTTACAGCAAATTGGTCCAATTAAAAATTAATTTCTACTAGAAGATTAGTTTAAATTTTAATAAAAAGAACTATTGATTAATAAACAAATATTTTTATCTTAAGGTTTTCTGAGTTATTAAATGTTTATGTAGCCTCTACCAAAACAAACTAAACAAGTTCTTCTTGAATTTTCAGGTGTTTTAAAATTTCCTGCCCCTCCACATTTTGAACATTTGATTTTATCAATTGATGTAACTTCGTCAGAAATTATTTGTTTTAAAGTAATTTTTGGATTTTCCATCTTGGGCTGCCTACTGTAGTTAGTATCCCGGCAGCTAACTATAAAGTCAAATTGCTATTTTTGGTTCACTTAAAATCTTAAATTTCTCTTTAATTTTTCTATTTAAATTTTTTATAGATTTTTCATCAAAGGAAATTATTACTAATTCAAGCCCAGCATTATCATTTGGTCTCCAACAATTATCTGGAGCTTCTTCAAACCAAGTATTAATTTTCTTTCCAACAATTTGTATTTGTAAAGGCAATGATTTGTTTGGTATCCATATACGTCCTTTTATTCGAAGAATGTTTAATTCATTTAAGATGTTTGACATCTCCTTTTCAAAGTCATTTTTTTCAAGGTAATAATTTAATTTAAATGAATTTGATACAAGCTCAACATGATTATGGTCATCTTCTTCCGTTAAAAATTTTTTATAAGTCTCTTTTTTAAAATTAAAGTCAAATAGATAATTTAAATCAATTTTGCCATTCTTGGATTTAAGGACTGGTGTAGATAAGTTTAGACTTGCTTGAATTTTATTTTTTACAACGTCAAACTGATCATCATTTAAGATATCTGATCTTGAGACTAAAACGATATCAGAAACTTCTAGTTGCTCCTCAAAAAGTTCATCTATAGTAGCGTTGTGATCAATTTTATCTGTTTCATTATGTTGTTTTGTTATTTTATTTAAATCATTAATTGGTGAACCATTAAGCATTGATTCTCCATTAACGATGCCAACAACTACATCAAGATAGATGGAAGACCTAATCTCAGGCCAGTTAAGTGCTTGAATTAAGGGAATTGGTAGTGCCAAGCCACTTGTTTCGATAATTATTGATTCGATAGCAGGATTAAATTCTAGGAGAGCTTTTATTGATGGAACAAAATCATCTTGAACAGTACAACATAAACATCCATTCTTTAATTCGATAACACAGTCTTCTTCAGATCCATCACATTTATCACAACTTTTAATCAAATCACCGTCAATTCCAACATCACCAAATTCATTAATTATTAAACCAAATTTTTTATTACTCTCTTTTAATAGATATCTTAGAAAAGTTGTTTTACCTGAACCAAGAAATCCTGAAACAACTATAACTGGAATTTTTTTTTTCATGTTTGATGATTAACAACCTAGGCTATATTCTGTACTCTCTCCTGTAGAACTATTTGTGCCATTAGCAATCGCACATAATTGTTTTTGTTGTGTACGACTAAGAACAGCATCAGTAAAATCTGCACCATCTATTTTTGCACCTTCAAAATTACTCTCCATTAATAAAGCATTAGTAAAATTGACATTCGAAAGATCAGCATCTGTAAAGTCTGTTGCATAAGCTAGTGCATCTCTTAAATTTGCTCCAGTAAAATTTGAGTTTTGCAATTTACTATTATTGAACACAGCACCTTCTAAATTACTTTCACTGAAATTAAACCCATTCAAATCAAACTTAACGTATTCGTTACCGCTTAAGTCTTGACCATGCATATCTGGCTCTAAATTAAGGTCTTGCTGGTTTCTAATCTCAGGAGGTCGTTTAGCCCATGCAGAATTTACAGAATTAAAAAATAAAATCCCAACGAATAACAAAGTAATTAATGCATTCTTTAGTGAGGGGAAAACAATTGATTTAATCATAATAAGACTGTATTTTAGAACTTAAGTATTTAAAGTTTGTAAGAGTATCTTAAAGGAAAATATATGGCAATGTCACTAAAGGTTATTGTTCCTCCTCATCCATTAATAAAACATTGGCTTTCAATATTGCGAGAAAAAAATACTCCAAATATTTTGTACTCAACAGGATATGAGCAATTAGGGAAATGGCTTACATATGAAGCATTGCGGAATTGGCTGCCATATAAAAAAGAAATAGTAAATACTGATAATGGAGACGCAGATGGATTCTTTATTAATAATGATTATCCAATAAAAGTGCTCGCAATGTTGCCCGAAGGGTTATCTCTTTGGTTTGGATCTAAAGAAGTAATTCCTAATTCAACCCTCTCATTAGGAGAACTTCCTAAAACTATTGAATCAAATGAAGGAGTTATATTTTATTCAGAACAAATAACAACAAAATCAGCAACATTAGAAACTTTAATTAAATTAAAGGAATTAGGTGTTGATTCAAATAGGATTCTTTTAATAACTGCTATTTGCTCAAATAAAGGGTTAAATGAAATTGCGAAATTACTCCCTAATCAGGTAATTTACACTTCTTGCATAGATGAGGAAGACGAAAAAACACAATTATTATTACCTGGTATTGGGAATCCTCTATCGCGTTTAAGTACTATATTTCAAGATAAGAACTAATATAGAATATAGGAGTAAATATTTTACCAATGTCTGAATACAGAGATTCGTCTTCAAATAATCTTTTATCATTAATAAGCGGTGCTTTTATTGGAGCAGCAGGTTTAGCTTGGTGGTTAATATCCGAAGCAGACAAAAGAAAGGAGGAAAAAAAACAAAAAGCAATGATGTATTCCTCCAGAATCCAAGACGGCTCAGAAGCGATTGATTCAAATGAAAATATAAATGAAGTTGAAGGAGAGAATCTGGAGAAGAAAGTTGAGCAACTTAATTCTGCAATTGCTGATGTGAGGAGGCAACTTGAAGAGTTGGGGCAATAGAATAAAAAAGGTTCTCAAATAATATGAATAAACTCAGATCATCTGCAATAACCCAAGGTGTGCAAAGGTCCCCTAACAGATCGATGCTAAGAGCTGTTGGATTTAATGATGAAGATTTTAATAAACCTATTATTGGAGTTGCAAATGGATACAGCACCATAACACCATGCAATATGGGTCTAAATAAGTTAGCTCTTAAAGCAGAAGAGTCAATAAAAAGATCAGGTGGGATGCCTCAGATGTTTGGGACTATAACAGTAAGTGATGGGATTTCTATGGGAACAGAGGGCATGAAATATTCCCTAGTTTCAAGAGAAGTTATTGCTGATTCAATTGAAACAGCATGCAATGCTCAGAGTATGGATGGAGTACTTGCTATAGGTGGATGTGATAAAAATATGCCGGGTGCCATGATTGCGATTGCAAGAATGAATATTCCCTCAATTTTCATTTATGGAGGGACAATAAAACCTGGGAAATTGCATGGAGAAGATCTTACTGTTGTTAGTGCATTTGAAGCTGTTGGACAATTAACATCAGGCAAAATTAATGAAGAAAGGCTAACCCAAGTTGAGAAAAATTGTATTCCTGGTGCTGGCAGTTGTGGAGGGATGTTTACAGCAAATACAATGTCTGCGGTTATTGAAGTATTAGGGTTAAGTCTTCCTCACAGTTCCACTATGGCTGCTGAAGATCTTGAAAAAGAAATAAGTGCAGATAAAAGTGCTGAGATATTAGTCTCTGCAATAGAAAAAGATATAAGACCTCTAAACCTAATGACAAAGAAAGCATTTGAAAATGCAATATCAGTAATTATGGCAATTGGCGGATCAACAAATGCGGTATTGCACATCCTAGCTATTGCGAATACTGCAGGAATAGATATCAACATTAATGATTTTGAGAGAATCAGACAAAAAGTACCCGTTATTTGTGACCTTAAACCGAGTGGTAAATATGTGACGGTGGATCTTCATAAGGCAGGTGGGATTCCACAAGTAATGAAAATACTTTTGAATGCAGGATTAATTCATGGCGACTGCAAAAACATTGAAGGCAAAACCATCTCAGAATACTTACAGAATATTCCAGATAGGCCTCCAACAAATCAAAATGTCATAAGAGACATACATGATCCTCTTTATAAAAAAGGACATCTAGCGATATTAAAAGGCAACTTAGCGAGCGAAGGTTCTGTAGCCAAAATTAGCGGAGTAAAAAACCCTGTATTAACAGGTCCCGCAAAGATTTTTGAAAGTGAAGAGGATTGTTTAAAGTCGATATTAAATAACGATATCAAAGCTGGTGATGTTGTTGTTATTAGAAACGAAGGTCCTGTAGGAGGTCCAGGTATGAGAGAAATGTTAGCCCCAACATCTGCGATTGTTGGTCAAGGGCTAGGAGAGAAGGTGGCTTTAATTACCGATGGCAGATTTAGCGGGGGTACCTATGGTCTTGTTGTGGGACACATAGCTCCAGAGGCTGCTGTAGGTGGAAATATTGCTCTAATAAAACAAGGCGATTTAATTACAGTAGATGCTGTGAAACAACTAATTGAAGTTGATTTATCTGACGAAGAATTAGAAAAAAGAAAAAAAGATTGGGTAAAACCTATTCAAAAATACAAAAGAGGAATTCTTTCAAAATATTCGAGAATCGTAAGCACATCGAGTTTAGGGGCTGTTACTGATTTATAAATCAGCTCAAATTTTATTTTCTCAATCAACAAAAACTTTTTATCCTATTTGCTAAATTTTCTAATCTAGCGCTGTATTTTGGTGAGTTGCATTTTTTCCCATTATTGCTATTCATCCATAATGTTTTAACTCCACACCATAATATTGGTTCATCAGGGAAATTAAGCTTAGAGATTACTAAAACCAACTCTTTATTTGATTTAAAAAGTTCTAATTCAAGATCATAAATTTCTAATCTTTTGCCTTCTTTATCTCGACATAAGATATTAACTGTTAAATCAATATCTTCATCTTCGAATTCGTATTCACCATTTATTTTTACTACAGAATGAACAAAAGGTTTATTTGTTAAATCTGCTGACTTAGCGATTAAGCTCTCTATATTTTTAGGTGGATTTTCAAATAACACTTATTGATTTAATTAAAACTTTTATTGATCCCTGTTTAAACTCATTATTAAGTAATCCATCATCACCGAACTTAGAGTGTAGTAGTTGCAATCTTTTAATTCTAGATGGCTTAAATTTAAAAGGAAAACGTACTTTGTTAGCTCTTACTGAAGGTTTTAACTCACTAAAAGGAATTTGAACATTTGTTGTCCCGAATTTTTTTGTTGGGAATGATTTAATCCATCTAAGTCCACCCGGAATAAATTCGGTTAGTCCTAGTAGATCATCTTCACAAGCGACAGCAAATTTAAAAGTTCTGCCTTGTCCATCAATATTTAATTCAAAGGATGAATACTCAGATACATTTAAAGAAGGTTTATATATTGACGATCTACAACTAACAAATCCTCCTGCTTTCTCGACAATATTACCCTTTAATATCAAACCCGAATTTGAAATTTCACAAAAAGCTGAACTTGATCCGCCCATAACAGTATCATTTAATGTTTTCCAACCATCGAACTCCTTTTTCTGGAATAAAAATTTTTTCTTACTCATCAAATAATTTAAATTATTAATAGACTTTAGCTAAATTTCTAATTCTTTTGCTGATTCCTGATCACAAAATATTGAAATTTGATTAATAGATTTTATTAATTTTGATGGTGTTCTATCAGGTTGCTCTTTTTCATCTAATAACCTCTCAAGAGCAATTCTTTTAGAAGCTCCACTAACTAAAAATACTATCTTTGAAGAAGCTGAAAGAACCTTTGGAGTTAATGAAATTCTTTTTAAACCTTTACCTTCATTAAAAATAACAAAATCATCTACATTATTTTTTTTTTGATAAGGGAATAGTGATGCTGTATGACCATCGTCTCCAAGACCTAATAATGTTAAATCAAAAGTTGGAGGATTTGATCCGCATTTTTCAAATAATTTAGAAATAAATTGATTTTTTGTAGCTTCATCATCAGCATTTAAATCATTGAAAATTTCATAAAAAAAAGCTTTAGATCCAAAATTAGTTAACAATGAATTCTTCAACATTAGCGTGTTACTCAATTCTGAATTTGGATCAACACATCTTTCATCCCCTAAAAAGACATCAACCATATCCCATCTAATATCACTTTGTGATAAAAGCTTATAGACAGATTTAGGAGTTGAACCTCCACTTACACAAAATTTGAATCTGTCTTTCTTTTTTAAAGTATGAATAATATGGCTTTGGATAAACTTAAAAACCGCTGTTGATAGTTCTAACTTGTCTTTGAATATATTTAAGGTGTATCCATTTTTGACCTTTTCAATCATTTCATCCATTCAGTATGAAAACTACCTTCCCTATCAATTCTTTCATATGTATGAGAGCCAAAACAGTCTCTCATTGCCTGAACAAGATTCTGAGGAAGTCTATTGGTTCTATAACTATTCAAATAATCTAAAGTACTGGATAAACATGGGACTGGTATACTTGCCTTTGTGGATAGAGAAACTACTTTAGCTAAGTTATCTAATCTTGTCGCAATTTCATTATTAAACCAATCATCAAAAATTAAATTTTTTAGATTAGGGTCTTTGTTATAAGCATCTTGAATTTTACTTAATAATTTTGATCTAATTATGCAACCACCTTTCCATATTTGAGCAATTGAGGGCATATTCAAACCATAGTTATATACTGCAGATGCTTCTCTTAAAATATCCATACCTTGGGCATAGCTAGCAATTGTGGCAAGGACTACAGCATCAAATAAAGGTTTCATTCCATCTGATATATTTCCCAAATCAAAATCCTTTATCTCTTTAGATGGAATAGTTTTTGCAATCTCACTACGTTGCTCTTTTAAAGAACTCATTACTCTTGCATTTAAAGATGCATAAATAGTTGGGACTGATACCCCCAGTTCTAGAGCACTTACAACAGTCCATAAACCTGTACCTTTCTGGCCAGCTTTATCTAATATTTTTTCCACGACATCATCTCCAGTTAACTCATCTTTTGTATTTAGACAAATCTCTGTTATCTCAACAAGATAAGAAGCTAGTTCATCAGTATTATTCCAAATACCAAATACCTCTGACATCTGCTGTCCATTCATACTTTTGACTCTCTTCATAAGGTCATAAGCTTCTGCAAGTATTTGTTCAATTCCATATTCAATTCCGTTATGAACAGTTTTCACAAAATGACCTGAGCCTCCTGGGCCAACATATGCAACACATGGTCCGTCTTCAACTTTGGCAGCCATTTTTGTTAGTAAGCTTTCTATTGCATCATATGAAGCCTTAGTACCACCGGGCATCATACTTGGACCCTCTAGAGCTCCTTTGGCACCTCCAGAGACGCCCATCCCAATGTATCCAAAACTTTTACTTTCAAGAGTATTCACCCTTCTTTCTGTATCTTTAAATTGAGAATTACCGCCATCTATTAATAAATCTCCTTCCTCGAGATATCCAGAAATATTATCAATGACAGCATCTGTTGCTGGCCCGGCTTTTACCATCATAAGAATTCTTCTAGGTCTCTCTAGCTTATTAACAAATTCTTGAAGAGTTTCAGCCCCTTCTATATTCTTCCCAAGGCCGCGG
>CACAXR010000015.1 GCA_902536555.1 uncultured Prochlorococcus sp.
TAAATTATCGGTTCCGCTTTACAGTCGCAAAACAAAAGCTGTTTTAGTTGATTTAATACTTAAATATCAAGAAAAATCTACAAAAAAAATATATACTAAACCTCCTGAGTCCAAACCTGAAGATACTTTCGAATCCAATGCTTTTAACAGTAGTGAAGAAGTTAAAACAAATGTAGTTTTCTTACCCCGAGATCCAGATTGGGCTTATGTTTTTTGGCAAATTTCTGATGCAGATAGAGAAAAAGCACAATCACTGGGAGCCAATAAATTATGTTTACGATTATTTGATGCATCTGGTTCTGAAGGAAGCAACTTGAATCAAGGAACTCTCAGGGAGATAGCAGTTGATAGTTACAGTACTGAGTGGTACTTGCCAATCCCACTTGCAGATAGAGATTATAAAGTTGAATTAGGTTACAAATATGGTTTTAACTGGATGTCATTGGCATTTTCTTCGACAAGCCATGTTCCTGGTTCTCATCCTTCTGAGCAAATTCTTGATAAATTTGTACCTTTTAATTTAGATTCCACTTCTGAGTCAATCCCAGATATTTCTAATACTGCTGTTTCAGAACAAAATGGTATGCATGAAAGGTTATACCAAGCAGCAACTAACATTCCTCTCAGAAGAAAAGTTGGTTCTGAAGAATTTATGGAAAACGTAAATTCGATAAACCTCAATGATAACCTTACAGACTCAGGTGCTGGTAAATGGTCATCAGGTTTAAATGATTCTGGAAGTGGAATTGTTAAAAATAGATCTTTTTGGCTCGTTGCTGATGCCGAACTGATTGTTTATGGAGCTACAGAGCCTTCTGCAAAGCTCACAATAGGTGGTGAAGATGTACCTCTTGCTGCAGATGGTACTTTTAGAATTCAAGTTCCATTTAGAGATGGGACTCAAAAATATGATATTAAAGCTGTAGATGTATCTGGTGAGCAAGAAAAAAGCATATCAATGAAATTTGATAGAACTACACCACTTGACGATACTAATGAAAAAGATAATGCTGAGACTGAATGGTTTTAATCTACTATTTTTAATGCTAAAAAAAATTGTTGCTTTTACTCCTTTGTTTGGAGCACTAACTTTTCCACTTATAGTTCCAATTACAATTTCTAAATTTGGTGTTAACTACGGAATCCTAAGTGCATTATTAATATCTTCATTATGGTTTATCGCTATGTTAAGAACATCCGAAATGCCTCATTAATTTAGTTAGATTTTTGAGAGTTTCTTAAAAATATGACTCAACCTAATGTAATTAATATAAATTCTCCTTTTTTAGATCAAAAACCAGGAACTTCAGGTTTAAGAAAAAGTACTTTAAAGTTTCATGAAGAGCATTATTTAGAAATTTTTATCGAAGCAATATTACAATCATTGGATGATTTAGAAGTTTCAACACTAGTAGTTGGTGGTGATGGCAGATATGGCAATATCGAAGCAATAGAAAAAATTGTCCAAATATGCATTGCTCATAAAGTTCGAAAGGTTATTGTTCCAAAATACGGTTTATTATCTACTCCTGCGACATCCCATTTAATTAGAAAAGAAAAAGCTATTGGTGGAATTATTCTTTCTGCAAGCCATAATCCTGGTGGGATTGATGGCGACTTTGGAGTGAAATTGAATATCTCAAATGGTGGCCCAGCTCCTGAGATAATTACTAATAAGATTTTCAAGGCTTCACAATTACTAACTAGTTATAAAATTTGTAAAATTCAATTACCTGATTTTAGTGAATATGGAACTTATCCTTACGACGAAACTACTTTAGAAATTATTGATGGATTAACAGATTATTCCAATTTGATGGAGAAAATTTTTGACTTTGATCAAATTAGTGATTTTTTAAAAAAAGACTTCTCGTTAATCTTTGATGCAATGAATGCTGTTACAGGCCCGTATGCAAAAAATATTTTTGTTGAAAAAATGGGTCTTGCACCTGATTGTGTCATGAATGGTAACCCGTTAAAAGATTTTGGAGGTTTACATCCTGATCCTAATCTTACTTACGCATCCCACTTGGCTGATTTGTTACTAAATAAAAAATCTTATAGTTTTGGTGCTGCATGCGATGGAGATGGAGATAGGAATATGATTTTAGGAAGTGGATGTTTTGTAAATCCTAGTGATAGCCTTGCAGTTATCACTGCTAACACAAAATGTGTCCCTGGTTATAAAGATGGTATTACAGGTGTGGCACGATCCATGCCAACTAGCTCAGCGGTTGATAATGTTGCTAGAGAATTAAATATACCTTGTTTCGAGACACCTACTGGTTGGAAGTTTTTTGGAAATCTTTTAGATTCTAATTTAATTACTTTATGTGGAGAAGAAAGTTTCGGAACAGGTAGTAATCATGTGAGAGAGAAAGATGGACTTTGGGCAGTTTTGTATTGGTTACAAGTTTTAGCTGAGAAAAAATGTTCGGTAAGTGATTTGATGCATAACCATTGGAAACAATTTGGTAGGAATTATTATTCAAGACATGATTATGAGGCAATTCCCTCAAATATTGCTAATCAAATCTTTGGTAAACTAACTTCGATGCTCGAAAATTTAAAAGGAAATAGTTTTGCTGGCCATTTAGTTAAAGTTGCAGATAACTTTTCATATTTAGATCCAGTTGATAATTCCACAAGCGAAAATCAAGGTTTAAGATTGGTGCTTGATGATAATTCTCGAGTAATTGTGCGCCTTTCTGGAACTGGAACTAAGGGTGCAACATTAAGACTTTACTTTGAGAAATTTTTCAATCCCCAACAGAATCTTTTGTTAAATCCTCAGATCGCTTTGAAACCTCTAATAAATGATTTAGATGCTTTATTAAACATTTCAAAACTTACTCAAATGGAAACTCCTACAGTAATTACATAGAATTGAAAGTAATTATTTTTAGATTTTATTTATATGCATTCAGAAAATTTGTTTACTAATTATTCTCAAATAGAAAGTAATGCACCTTTGGCAGATCAATTAAGACCAAAGAATTTGGAAGATTTTTTTGGACAACAACCAATCCTGAATGAGAATTCTCTTTTAAGAAGTGCAATATTAAACGATAAGATTGGTAATTTTATTTTTTCTGGCCCTCCTGGTGTTGGAAAAACTACTCTAATTGAAATTATTTCTTTTAATACCCGTTCAAAGCTAATTAAGTTAAATGCAGTATTATCAAGTATTAAAGAATTAAGAAATGAAATCGCTAATGCAAAAGATAGATTAATAAATTCAAAAAGAAAAACTATTTTATTTATCGATGAGGTTCATAGATTTACATCAGTTCAACAAGACGCTTTATTACCTTCAATAGAAAATGGAACTATAACTTTTATCGGTGCTACAACTGAAAACCCTTTCTTTGCTGTCAATAAAGCGCTTGTTAGTAGGTCTCGTATTTTCACATTACTTCCTTTGGCAGAAAATGATTTGCAGAAAATAATACAAAAAGTCATAAATCATTATTCTAAAAAAAAAGACTCAAAAAAGGTTTATTTAACACAAGATGCTATAAGTCATTTAATTAAATTTTCTGGCGGCGATGCAAGAACATTAATTAATGCGCTAGAGATGGCCATAGAAACAACTGCTGAAAGTGATGCTAAAGAAATCAACATTAATCTCTCAATAGCAGAGGATGCAATTCAAAAGAAAAATATTGTTTACGATAAAAATGGTCAAAATCATTACGACGTGATAAGTGCCTTTATCAAATCCATAAGAGGTTCTGATCCAGATGCATCTTTATTTTGGCTTGCGAATATGCTGGAGGCTGGTGAAGATCCTAATTTTATTTTTAGAAGACTACTTATTTCTGCCAGTGAAGATATTGGAATAGCTGATCCTAATGCGATAGTAGTTGTACAATCCTGTTGTGATGCTTTTGATAGAGTTGGTTTTCCAGAAGGATTATATTTTTTAACGCAGGCCTCTTTATATTTAGCTATGTCTCCAAAAAGTAATAGTACGAAAAGTATTTTTAAAGCAATTGAAACAATCAAATCTACTAGTGCTTTTGATGTTCCATTTCATTTAAAAAATAATTCTAATAGTTATATCAATCCTCATAATTATCCAGGTAATTGGGTCTCACAAGAATATCTTCCCAAATCTTTAAGAGGTTTAAAAATATGGGAACCAAATAATAATGGATGGGAAAAAACTCAATATGAAGAACTGCTTAAAAGAAAAGAAAACTAAAAATTATTCGAATAACAAATAATCTCAGGATTTAAAGTAGTTTTTTCTTCGTAGGCTAAAGCAATAGTCCAATTATGGAAGTTAATCTGTGAAAAATTTAAATGTATGTTTTTCTTCTTATGAATTAATTTTTTTGGCTTTTCAAAAAATTGCCAATGGTTAATGTCTTGAGCTAATTTTCCATGATCCCATTTTATAGCCGCTTCAACAGCACACCATTGATTTAGTATCATATTTTTTGTCAAATAATTATTATGGATTGATTTATTGGTATGAAAAAAATATTTTTCTGCAAATTTTTCATAGTTAAAATCTCTATCTGTTCTTTCAATATCAATCCCTATTTTGCTTTTATGCCAGACTATAGTAATGGCATCTTTACAATGACTTAAACTTATATTTCCCATGCCTGAAGGTAAACTTGGTGGTTCTCCTGGTTGAGCATTGATCGGAATGTTTAGTGGGTCTAAATCAAAAAGTGTTGAGAGTGATTGTCTTAGGTAAGCTCTTGTTTCTAAAAAAATCTTTGATCTTGAACTTGATAGATTTTTTGCAGTTTTAATCTCTTCTGCCGTTACGATATCTTGCACACCTTTAATCTCATAAAACCAAATTTTTGGTATTTTATATTCATACTCATTTAATAATTTCAATGGCTCTTAAGGTTGGCGACAAAGCACCAGAATTTAAATTAAAAGATTCTTTTGAGAAAGAAGTTTCTCTTAGTGACTTTAAAGGTAAAAGAATAATACTATATTTTTATCCAAAAGATAATACTCCAGGATGTACTAAAGAAGCATGTAATTTTAAAGAGAATTGGGATTTACTCCAAAACAATAATATTATTGTGCTTGGTATTAGCAAAGATAATGCATCCTCTCATCAGAAGTTTATAGAAAAATTTAATTTACCTTTTATTCTTTTAACTGATCCTGAACCTTTTAAAGTTTCTTCTGATTACGACAGCTATGGACTTAAGAAATTCATGGGAAAAGAATATATGGGAATGATGAGAAATACTTTTTTGATCGGTACTGATGGTAACATTGAAAAAATTTACTTAAAGGTTAAAGCAGCAATAATGGCTGATCATATAATTGCAGACCTTGGGTTAAGCTAATTTTTTTACGGATTGGTGGTGAATAATCATCCCCTCCATAACTAAATTAGGTGCATTGATAATATTTTCTTTTTGAGTCTTTAGAGATTTTGTGAGTAATTGAGAGTCTCCTCCACAGATTATTAAAATATCCTTTGCAGGATTAAATAAATTATTAATCACGCCACTAAGAGAGTTGATTACTCCTTTTAAGATTGCTTCTTCTGTATTAACTAAAAAATCTTTGATTGGAATATCATATTTTTTGGGAACTTGAAGATTTTTTGTATTTTGTTCCATTGATTTTAATTGAGTTAGAAAACCTGGAAGAAGTTGACCTCCAATAATAGATCCATTTGAATTCAATTTTGTTATTGATAATATTGTTCCAAAATCTGCAATTAGTAAATCTTTTTTGAAAGGGTTTTCAATAATTTTTAAAGCAGCAATACAGGCAAGAGATCTATCAACTCCAAAATAATCTGGAAGATTTGATAACTGAATATCTTTTGTTTTTATTTCATTTTCTTTTTTCAGCAAAAAATTTGGTAGTTTTCCTACGGAAGCCCATATTAATTGATCAAGATCTATATTTTCGGGAACTTTTTGATCTTTTTTGGTATGGAAGAATTCAGATTGATTTTTAGAATATTTTGCCCAATGCAGCCTACTATTGCCTACTAATAAAAAATTTATATCTACGACCATTGTTCGATGATTAATTTAACTATTAGTGTGTATACCACATTCTTGTTTAATCCCACCAAATCTTGTATCTCTCCCCTTTGTCTCAATTCCATCGGGACTGCTTGAATGCCAATCTCCCACAGAAGAATAACCTTTGATAAAAAGTGGATGGGCAGGTAAATTATTCTCTTCCATATAATAAAAAATATCTTTATTTGTCCAATTTAATAAAGGTCTTAAAGAGAGTCTTTGACGAATTAAGTCTAGGAATTTCATTTTGTTTCTATTTTCTGTTTGACTTGATCTAACACCGCTTGCCCAGCAGAAAATATCATATTTTTCTAGACCATTTTCTAAAGGTTTTATCTTTCTCAATTCATGATACTTATCTAAATCACTCTCTTTATTTGTTTCCCAAAGTTTTCCGTATTTGGCCTCCATTCTTGCTGGAGATAATTCACTTTGCAGAACTTCAACTTCTAAGGATAAATTATCAATAAGTTGTTCAGCGTAATGGTATGTTTCTGGAGGAAGGTAACCTGTATCAATCCAAAATATTTTGATTTTTTTTTGAAGACATAATTTACTGATCATATCTAAAAGGACTGATGATTGTATGCCAAAACTTGTTGTAATAGCAAATTGATTATCAAACTTTTCATAACCCCATGTAAGCATTCCTTGAGGCTTCATATCTAATAGCTCTTGATTATATTTCTTCAAGTTGGTTTGAATATCTTTTTGGATTTTTTCAATCATTATTCAGTTTGGTTATGAGTTTAATTTTATTTCGCTCAATTTAAAAATTATTCGTATAGTTTAATAATACATTTACGCATAACCATAATTCTCTAATGAAATCAATACAAAAACCAATAGTAATAGTTGGAGCAGGTTTTGCAGGTATGACATTTGCTTTGAATTTAAAGAATCTTAATCCTTCTTTGCCTATTCTTGTAGTTGATTCTGAAACTAACTTTATATTTAAACCCTTAATGTACGAAGTTTTGAGTAAAGAAATAAGAAGATGGGAAGCCACCCCAAAATTTGCAAATATTTTTTCTGATGCGGGCATAACTTTTTTAAGAAATTGTTTGACTAAGATTTCTTTTAAAGAAAATATACTTGAATTTAGTGACAATTTAAAATTAAGTTATCAGTATCTTGTTATCTGTACAGGATCTATTCCAAATAGTTTTTTTATAAAAGGTATACATGAAAATTGTTATTTTTTTAATGATGTTCATGATCTAAATAAATTAAATTCTTTTTTAAAAAAATCACAAGATAATGCGTTACATAAGAAGTTATTCATAGTTGGAGGTGGTCCCTCTGGCATTGAGTTGGCATGCAAAATTAAAGATTTATTTTCAGACCAATTTGAAATTAATGTCATAGAAAAATCAAATGAAATCCTCAATAAAAATAAAATTTTTAATAGAGAGCAAGCAGAGAAGGCATTAGAAAAAAGAAAAATAAACGTTCTTTTGAATTCCATAGTTAAAGAAGTCTCAGAAACTAAAATTAGTATTTCTTGTGAGGCTGGAATAACTTCTTTGGATAAAGATATTGTTATTTGGACTGCAGGTGTTACACCTAATTTGTCTTACTTAGAAACTGATCAAATAACAAAAAAATTCGGACGAATTTTAGTTAAAAATAATTTGCAAATAGAAAAACATAAAAACTGTTTTGCTATTGGCGATATTTCAGTTATTGAAGGAATGGAGGATTTACCCATAACTGCTCAGGTCGCTATGCAGGAAGGAAATCACTTGGCTAATAATTTAGCACTTTTAATTCAAGGAAAGGATCCACTACCCTTTGAATTTAAAGACAATGGTGAAATGATTAGCTTAGGAATAGGCGAAGCTTCAATTTCAGGGCTTGGGGTTACTTTATCTGGGAAATTGGCTTTTGAGGCAAGAAGACTAATATATGCTTCCAAGTTGCCTGATATTAGTGAAAGCTTAAAATCTGCCTCTTCATGGATATTCCAAAAAAAATCTATCTTTAAAAAGTTTCTTAAAAAAGATAATTCTAATTAAACTTTTTTGAAATTTTGTTTTTGGGTATATTGAGTTAAATAAGTTTCGTATGAATTTAATTGCAGTAGTTATTAATAATTTTGATGCGTTTATAACGGTAGTGGTTTTAATAATGTCAGTAATTTTATTTATTAAAAATACTATTGCGCCAGAATTGACTGGTTTGTTATGTGTTGGAATATTCATAGCTACAGGGGTTCTTTCTCCTGAAAAAGCTTTAGCTGGATTTGGTAGCCCATCCTTAATTACTCTTATGGGTTTATTTGCAGTTTCTTCTGCATTATTTAAAAGTGGTGCTTTAGATAGAGTAAGAGAATTGATTTCTTCTGAAGGTATTAGAACTCCAAGGAAATTAATTTCTTTAATAGCTTTTTTGATTGCTCCAATATCTGGAATTGTACCTAATACTCCAGTAGTTGCATCTTTGCTACCCATAATTGAAGGTTGGTGCGAGCGGAGAAATATATCACCATCAAAAGTTTTATTACCTCTTTCTTTTGCTACTTTACTAGGTGGAACCCTGACATTATTGGGTAGCTCAGTAAATCTTCTTGTAAGTGATATTAGTCAGCAATTAGGTTATGGAGCTTTGGAATTATTTAGTTTGACTTCAATCGGAATTCCCGTATGGCTTATAGGTACAACCTATATGATCCTAGTTTCTGACGTGCTTTTGCCAGATAGAGGAAGAGATAAGGAATTTATTAAAAATGGTGATTTGAATATATACTTTACTGAAGTGACTATTCCCTCTGCTTCAGAATTAGTTGGACAATCTGTCAGAAATAGTAGATTGCAAAGACGATTTGACGTTGATGTACTGGAGTTGCAACGAAATGGAAAAGTTATTCTTCCCCCTTTGGCTGATAGAAAGATTGAACCGGATGATAGATTAATAATCCGCGTTACAAGGGCAGACTTATTTAGGCTTCAGCAGGAACATACCATTCTATTAGGTGAAAACAAAACATCTTTCGATGGAGCTAATGTTTTCTCAGATGATGAAGGTACTAAGACCTTTGAAGCCCTTTTGCCAGCTGGCTCAACACTTGCTGGTGCAAGTTTGAGAGAATTAAGATTTAGGCAGCGGCATAATGCAACAGTTTTGGCACTAAGAAGAGGTCAACAAACAGTTCAGGAGAGATTAGGTCAAGCTGTTTTAAGGGCTGGAGATGTTTTATTATTGCAAGCACCTTTAGATTCAATAAGAGGTTTGCAAGCTAGTAATGATTTACTTATCTTAGATCAATTCGAAGATGATTTACCTTTCTTGATAAAAAAACCTATATCTATTGGAATTGCAATAGGAATGGTGGTTTTGCCTTCGGTTTCTAATATTCCATTAGTAGGTTCAGTTCTTTTAGCAGTCATTGCTATGGTTGCTTGTGGATGTTTAAGACCCGCAGAGATACAAAAATCAATTAGGCTAGACGTTATTTTATTGTTGGGATCTTTATCATGCTTTAGTGTGGCTATGCAAGTAACAGGATTAGCAGATTTAATTGCTTTCAATCTAAACTTTGCCCTTAATGGAATGCCTCTGTATTTTGCACTCGTCCTAATTTTTGTATCGACAGTTATTCTTACACAATTTATAAGCAATGCTGCTTCGGTTGCTTTGATTTTGCCTGTTGCTATTGAATTCTCAAATGTTTTAGGGATTTCACCAAGTGCCTTAATAATGCTTGTTTTATTTGGTGCAAGTCAATCTTTCTTGACTCCAATGGGTTATCAAACAAATTTAATGGTGTATGGTCCTGGAAGATATAGGTTTTTTGATATCGCAAAATACGGAGCTGGATTAACACTTATAATGTCTTTTACAGTACCAGCATTGATAATTTTAAATTACGGATAATATCGTGAAATTCATAAGTAAGGTTTATAAGTTAAAAGATGCTTACAAAAAACTATCTGTGCCTCAATTTACTATTGTTACAGGCTTATTTATTATTTGCCTTGGAACTTTAATTTTGAGTTCTCCATTATGTTCATCTTCAAAGGTTGGTTTGTGGGAAGCATTTTTTACATCTACTTCTGCTATTACCGTAACTGGTTTAACCATAATAGATATTGGTGATGATTTAAATTTCTTTGGCCAGGTTTTCTTGGCTTTTATGCTTTTATCAGGTGGTTTAGGATTAATGGCTATTACAACATTTTTACAAGGTTTTGTTGTAAAGGGGACAAAGCTAAGAACTAGATTAGACAAAGGAAAGACTCTAGATGAATTTGGAGTTGGAGGAATTGGTCGAACTTTTCAAAGCATTGCTATTACTGCGATTAGTATCATATCCTTTGGCGCAATTGTCTTATATTCTTTTGGATTTGTAGACATTCAAAATAATTGGGAAAGACTATGGTCCTCGATTTTTCACAGCATTTCTGCATATAACAATGCAGGATTTTCGTTAATGTCAAATAGTCTTCAAGACTATAGAACAAATTATTTGGTGAATAGTGTTTTTGTTTTTCTCATTGTTATGGGTGGATTGGGCTGGCGGGTTATTGATGATATTTGGAGTCATAAAAAAAATCTTTCTTATAAGAAATTAAGCCTTCATTCCAGACTAGTTATTAGGACAAGTTTGTCTCTAATATTGTTCGGATCATTAGGATTCTTTATCACTGAATCATTGCTAAATAGTCAATTTTTTAATGATTTAAATTTGTTTGAACGGTTAATATCATCTATCTTCGAAACAGTTAGTGCAAGAACTGCAGGCTTTACAAATTTTCCGATTTCTTTGAACTCTATATCAGATACAGGCCTCTTATTATTAATGACGCTTATGTTTATTGGAGCAAGTACAGGAGGTACTGGTGGAGGCATAAAAACTACTACATTTATTGCTTTAATGGCTGCAACTAGATCAACTTTAAGAGGTCAGAAAGATGTAATTATTAGTAATAGATTAATTTCAGATAAAGTAATTCTAAAGGCAGTTGGAATCACAGTTGGATCTTTGCTTTTTGTTCTTTTAATGGCAATGTTGCTTAGTACAACTAATACTTTTGTTAAAAAAGAATCATTCACATTTCTAGAAATTCTGTTCACTTGCATATCTGCATTTGCAACAGTTGGTTTTGATATTGGTTTAACCGCAAAATTAAATCATTTTGGTCAATTTATTCTTATTGTGGGTATGTTTGTGGGCAGACTAGGGATCCTTTTGCTTTTAAGTGCACTTTGGCAGGCTCTTTATAAGAGTAGAATAGATAGACAAAAGAGAATTGGCTATCCTAGGGCTGATCTATATGTTTAGAATTGACTGAGTTTTATTATGGCTGATTGGTGGCAGTGGTCTCAAAAGAGAGAAAATGAAGCACTCACTTTTGCAGTTGTCGGTGTTGGAAGATTTGGAACCGCAGTTTGCCGAGAACTTATTAGTAATGGCGCAGATGTTTTAGCTGCAGATTATTCGGAAAAAGCTATTGATGATTTAAGGCAATTAGAACCTTCGATAGAAGCGAGAGTTGTAGATTGTACTGATGAAGAGTCTATGAAGGAATCGGGAATACTTGAAATGAATACTGTTGTAGTGGGTATTAGTGAACCTATTGAAGCAAGTATAACTACAACTCTTATTGCTAAGGATAGTGAAGGTAGCAAAGTGAAAAGAGTAATAGCGAGAGCTACCAGTGACTTGCACGAAAAAATGTTAAAAAGAGTAGGTGCAGATAAAGTTGTTTTCCCATCTAGGATGCAAGGAGAAAGATTAGGTTTAGAACTAGTAAGACCAAACCTAATCGAAAGATTGGAACTAGATAATCAAACCGGAATAGATGAAATAACTGTTCCAGAGGAATTTATTGGAAGATCTTTAAGAGATTTAAATTTGAGGAAAAATTATTTAGTAAATGTCCTTGCTGCAGGACCTGCTGAAGAGTTAACAGTCAATCCTCCAGCAAAATATATTTTGGAAAGAGGAAATATTTTGGTAGTCATGGGTAAAACTGTAGATTTACAGAAATTGCCTCAAAATTAATTATTTTTAATCAGATTTTTTATAGTATCTAATCCTTTGAGGAGCTTTCTTTAATCTTCTGACGCTTTGTTTTTCAAGTTCATCTCTAAATTTATCAGTATTTAAATTATTTTCTGAAACAGATGATTTACTTTCTTTTTCGAAATATTTTTTTACACCCTCTTGTATTAACACTTTTGCCATATTACTTACTGTTCTAGATTCATTATCGGCCAAAATAGTTAATTGCTCACATATTAATTCCGGAAGAACTACTTGAATTCTGGGGGATTTAGGCTTCCCATTAGTTGAGTTTTGGCGGGTAGCCATGAGTCAAAGTTGATAACTGTTACTTATTAGTATACACAGTTAGTCAAGGATACTATCTTTGTGTATATTATTAGTAAGGAAATTTATGTCCGTATCAATTAATTGTTTTATTGTCCCATGAAAAATTCAAGAAAAATTGATTCTCCTAAAAGGTCGATAATTGATAAACCGAAAAAAAGATTAGTCAATTCTGATTCTCACGATAATGAAAATAGTGACGTTTTGGTATCAGCTGTAATTAGTCCATATTTGTTAACTCATCTTCATCATATTCTTCAGCAGTCTGAGTATTATGCTCAAAAAGATGGGAGAAAATCACACGCAGCTAACTTTGCTAAACTAAGAAAAGTTTTATGTTTAGACGCAAGAAGTATGGCAGATGCCTCTGCAAAAGAGATAAAAGATGTAGATAATGATTTATCTAATAATAAATATAATGAACAAAATGTAGCTTGAGGTAATAATCTATTAATAAATAGATTTTTAAAACATGTCCAGTAATGCTGAAAAGCTCTATAAGTTAATAGCCAACGATTCCAAAAAGAAACAAAGTCTTTTTATGACAGCCTTAACTAATCCCAAAAAAGCCTTAGATAAAATATGCGATATCGGCAACGAGTTAAATATTTCTGTGACTAAAGAAGAGGTTATTGAATATTTGAGTACTATTGATGATGAGGCAACTAAAATGTGGTTAATCAAGGCTCGAGGAGGTCTTTAGGAAAAGGTTTCGAATAATTATTTTCTGGATTAGTAATAGGTTTTGTTCTTTTGTTGTAGCCACCTCCACCAGCTAAAGTCCAAAAAAACCAATAACTAGGAATTGCAAGAGCTGCAGCTATGAAAATCACTACAATTTGTTCTATTCTTTTCATGATTTAATTTTATTCCACAAAATATTTTTTAGTAAATAACCCACAGATTTTGTAAATTCTATTTTTAAAACAGTGATTAGATTTGAAGGCGTAAGCAAAATTTATTCTACAGATGTTGTTTTAAAAAATATTAGTTGGGAGATTAAGAAAGGAGAAAAAGTTGGCTTAGTTGGTTCTAATGGTGCAGGTAAATCAACCCAATTTAAAATTTTAATTGGAGAGGAAGAGCAAACAAGTGGAACGATTATCAAAGAGGGAAATCCTAAAATTGCCCATTTAAAGCAAGAGTTTGATTGTAATTTGAATTTTTCAGTGAGACAGGAATTAGAAAGTTCTTTTAAAGATATACAAATTGTTGCTATAAAACTTTCAGAAATTGAGAATAAAATGAAATCATTGGACATAACAAAAAATTCCGATGAACTTGAAATATTTGTAAATCAACTTGCAAAATATCAAGCAAAATTTGAAGCTTTAGGTGGGTATAAAATGCAATCTGATGTAGAAAAAATATTACCAAAATTAGGCTTTTCTATAGAAGATGCTGATAAATTAGTTGGCAACTTCTCAGGTGGTTGGCAGATGAAAGTTGCCCTTGGAAAAATAATCTTACAAAAACCTGATTTACTTCTACTGGATGAACCAACCAATCATTTAGATTTAGAAACTATTTTTTGGTTGGAAGAATATCTATCATCGCTTAAAATTGCAGTTATAATAATTAGCCATGATAGATATTTCTTAGATAAATTATGTAAAAAAATAATTTTTGTAGATAGAGGAACATCTGAAACATATAATGGGAACTATTCTTTTTTTGTCGAACAGAAATCTTTGAATGAAGAATCACAAAATAAGGCGTATCAATTACAACAAAAAGAAATTGAGTTACAGAAGAGGTATATAGATAGATTTAGAGCTAGTGCAACTAGAAGTTCTCAAGCAAAGAGTAGAGAAAAACAATTAAAAAAGATTTCTAAAATTGAGGCTCCCATAGCAAAATCAAAAAGTCCTGTTTTTAATTTTCCAGAATGCCCTCGCTCAGGAAAATTAGTTCTAAATATCAAAAATTTGTCTCATAGTTTCGAGGATAAAATTCTTTTTTTAGATATTAATTTAAAGATTTCTTATGGGGAGAAAATAGCAATCTTGGGACCTAATGGCTGCGGCAAATCTACATTGCTAAAAATTATTATGAAAAAAATATCTCCTGAAATTGGAGAAATTAATATTGGTAAACATAATATAATTACTAGCTATTATGAACAGAATCAGGCTGAAGCACTTTCACTTGATGAAAGGGTTATTGATTTAATATTTAATAAGTCTCCAGAATGGTCCCAAAAAAAAGTTAGAACATTTTTAGGGGGTTTTGGCTTTCAAAATGAAACTGTTTTTAAATATATTAAACAACTCAGTGGGGGAGAAAAGGCAAGATTAGCATTGGCGCTGATGATTATTAATCCTAGTAATTTTCTTCTTTTGGATGAACCAACTAATCATTTGGATCTGCAATCTAAGGAAAATTTAGAATTAGCAATTAAAAATTATAAAGGTTCATTATTAATCATTTCTCATGATCGGTATTTTATTTCAAAGGTTGCAAATAGAATTATTGAAATTAAAGATTCAAAGTTATTTTCATATGATGGTAATTACGAATATTTTTTAGAAAAAACTCAAGGCCATTCAAAAATTTGATTACTTTTAATAAAGTTTACATTTAGCTAAGTAAGATCACTCATTTATCTTTACATAATTTACCATCCTTGATTAATCTTAAAAATACAAAAATAAGTTTTAAAAATTTATATGAAAAATTTTGAATTCCAAGATAAACAGTTTCAAATTTCTGATCCTATTGAAAGTTATTTTGAATGCATTACTACCTGTGATATAAGGGATGGTAGATGTATTTCTAGGTGTGTGGAAATACTTAAACAGAATGACAATTAAATCTTTTAGTTGTTTTCTAGATTAGTTATATCAGTTGGGATTACTTTTAATTGAATAAATTTATTTCTACGCTTCAATAATATATTTACTTGTTTATTAATCCCATTTTTACTTATTTGGTCTATAACGTCTGATGCTGTTTCAATATCTTTATTGCCGACTTTTATTATAATATCCTCAATCATTATTCCACTCTTTTCAGCTGGGCTGTTGGGTACTACATATCCAACTTTAACAGCATTATTTTTTCTCTCAGAATTAATTTCTTCTATAAGGCTAATCCCGATCATAGGATGTATAACTTTTCCATTTTTTATAAGCTGATAGGCAATATCCTTGGCTTTATTAATAGGGATTGCGAAACTCAAACCCGCCCCTGGACCTGATCTTATTAACGTATTAATACCAATTACTTCACCTTCGCTATTCAATAGTGGACCTCCAGAATTGCCAGGATTAATAGCAGCGTCCGTTTGTATCAATTCAAGCTTTTTATCATATATTCCTAATTGATTCACGTTTCTATTTAGATTACTAATAATACCAAGGGTAACTGTGTTTTCCAGTCCAAATGGATTTCCAACTGCTATGGCCCAATCACCAACTTTAATCTTTGCTGAATTGCCCAATTTTGCTTTTGGCCAAGGTCCTTTCCCTTCAATTTTTAGCACAGCTAAATCAGTAAAAAAATCTTGCCCTATAAGTTTTGCTTCAAATTTTTTGCCATTGGTTAAACCAACAATCACCTTATTTGATCCATTCACAACATGAGCATTGGTCATTACAAGTCCATCTGCAAATATAAATCCACTACCTTGGCTTTGCTCTATCCTAGGCCGATCGTCATTAGGTAAATCTAATCCAAAAAATCTTTCAAAATATGGGTCTAGAAATAATTGAGAATTTCTAGGAAATTTTCTTTTTTTAACATATCTTTGAGTATCAATTGTCACTACAGATGCACCGGTTCTTTCTACAGCTTTTGTTATGAAAGATCTGTTTGAATATAAATTAACTGCATTAATTTTTGGTTTACTTAGTGGTTGGGATATGACCTTTGCAGGATATCTAATGCCAACTGTAATTAACGAGGCGATTAGTAATAGCTTGTGGATGTCTTTTTTCAATTTTGATTTTTTATGTTCTTCGAGAGATTTAATACACCATATCAGTGTAATTTAAATATAACTACTGAATAAATTAATTTAATCTAGAGAATAATTTATTAATTTAAAGTAGCTAAATTTCTTTTTTTCGGGCTATGATATTAAATATAAAACTAATTAATTTATAAATTTGATGACCATTCTATTTCC
>CACAXR010000016.1 GCA_902536555.1 uncultured Prochlorococcus sp.
ATAAAATCTTAAAAAAATCCTATTGAAGTGACTTAAATTTTCATTTAGATATACCAATTTATACTTAAAAGTCTCGTTTATTTTATTTATCTATTAATTTGTGTCTATTAATTAATTTCTATTAGTAGAAATAGATAATAAAAAATTTATACAGCTAATGACCCTTTCTTTAGCAGACAATCCACGTTATAAAAAAAATAAACACATTTTATAGAAATGAAAAAATTAATAGCCTTGATTTTATTTCCATTTCTTTTTATGCCATTTGGGGCAAAAGCAAATGATAATTTTTCCGTTGAAATAGAAGCACTTACACTAGTAATGGAGCAATACAAAGAAGAAACTGAATCAAGTGTTGAACTAGACATGGAAAATAAAAAGCCAAGTTACATGGCTCTTAAACAAGACGAATGCAATGCCACTGTTGAAGTTACAGAAAAAACAGGATTAGAAGTTGTAAATACTGAATCTTTCGATGTAAATGTCTGCTTGAAAGAAATCTATAAAGTTATCAACTAAATAAGCAGGTTATAAAAATATAATAAAAACAAGCAAATTGAAGAGGTCTTTTACTTAAAGAAGGTAAGACCTCGAGACCTAACAGAAAACTTTGGAACGGGTTCTGCTTACCCAATTAATAACTACAATGGAATTGTTAAGGTGTAATTAAAAGTACAAAACCAAAATTATTTTTTAAATAATTACTTCTTCTTTGATAATGTTTGTGATTCTTCTCTAGACATTAAAGCTTCGATTTGAGCAAGAACTTTTTGAAGTTCATCCGTTTTTGTAAGAGATGCTTCTGCTACTTCTCTTAATTTTTCTAACTGTTCTTTAGTTTTATCCATGATAAATAAATTAGAAATTAACCACTTTTAAAAATGGCTTTAATACAGATTTTCACTCCCACACAAACTCATATTCTCTCTTTTTTTTATAAAGTCAAATAAATTTCCCTTTATTAAGGTTTTATGAGGAGTTCCAATTAATTCTTTTTTTATTATTGAAACCATAAGATTACCTGAAATAGAAATACTTTTAAATTATGAAGTAAATACAGGCAACCCTATTGTTGCAGTTGTTATGAGAGCACCTGCAAAAATTAAGAAAGGTAGAAAAGGATAGTTCTTCAAAGATAAACTTACTAATTCGAAATAACTATATAGGTATTTATACTGTTTGTCTACCCCTTACCTGTCTTAAAGGTAAAAATTTTTCTTTTAAAAGTAAAAATTAAACATCAACCAAATTTACCAGATATGTATTCCTGAGTGGTTTTTTCTTTTGGAGAATTAAAAATTTTCTTGGTGGAATTAAATTCTGCAAGGTAACCAACCTTTCCTCCATCACCGTCTTCATATTCAATCGCGTTAAAAAATGCAGTCATATCACTTACTCTTAATGCCTGTTGCATATTATGAGTAACGATTATTATGGTGTAATTCTTCTTAAGTTCGTGCATCGTCTCTTCTATTTTCAAAGTAGAGATAGGATCCAAAGCTGAGCATGGCTCATCCATGAGGATTATTTCAGGTTCAATTGCGATAGTTCGAGCAATACATAATCTTTGTTGTTGTCCTCCAGATAAAGAGTAACCACTATCATTTAATTTATCCTTACATTCATCCCATAAAGCAGCTTTTCTTAGTGAACTTTCGACTAATTCATCCATTTCTCCAGTAAAGCCATTAATTCTTGCCCCAAATGCAATATTTTCGTAGATAGATTTAGGGAAAGGATTAGGCTGTTGAAAAACCATTCCAATTCTTCTTCTTACTTCAACTGGATCTACTCTTTTATCGTAAATATTCGTTCCATCAAAGAGGACGGTCCCTTTTAATGAGCAATTAGGAATTAGATCGTTCATCCTATTTAAAGATCTAAGAACAGTTGATTTGCCACAACCAGAGGGACCAATAAGAGATGTTATATCTCCTTTTTTAAAGTTACAAAAAACATTTCTTACTGCTTCGAAAGTTCCGTAGCTAATAGAAACATTCTCAAGAGACAAAATGATATTCTTTGGTATTTTTTTATTAGTTTTAATCATTTATACTCTCTTAGTTTTCTCTGTAAAAGCGGCCAATATCCTTGAAAATATATTTACTGATAGTATCGATAAAACAAGAATAAAGGAAGCTGCCCAGGCTAATTTATTTTGAGCATCATAAGGTTCAAGGGCAAAGTTATATATCAATACAGCCAAGGAACCCATCTCATAAAACAAGTCCCCAAAGCCTGTTATGTAGTAATAAGAGAATAAAGCAGTAAATATCAGAGGGGCAGTTTCACCTGCTGCTCTAGCGATTCCAAGAACAACACCAGTAGCAATAGATCTAAAGGCAGAGGGCAAAGTAATCTTCAATATGGTTGTATACATGCTTGCTCCAACACCAAGAGACGCATATCTTAATTCGTTAGGAACTAACTTTAAACCTTCGTCAGTGGTCTTAATCACAGTAGGCAACATCAATATTGAAAGTGCCATACCTCCGGCCAAGCCACTGTACATACTTCCAAATAATATCTTTGTTGAAACAATTAAGGCATAAATAAATACACCGGCAATTATTGAGGGGACTCCCGCTAAAACATTTACCCCAAATCTAATAAACCTTGAAAAAACACCGCCTTTAGAATATTCCGCCAGATATATTCCACCGCCAATACCTACTGGTATCGCAATAATTGAAGCGATACTAGTAATTATTAATGTCCCTATTAATGCAGGATTAATACCTCCTGCATCTAAATCATCTCCAGGAGGATTTGGTTCTAAAGTAAATAATTCTGGTGTGATTTGAGATCCACCTTTGTAAAGGATATAAGTCACTAAAAAAATCAAAGGAAGTATTGCTATCAATGCACAAATTACTGACAAAGAAGTAAAGAATTTATCTCCTACATTTCTTGATAATCTTTTCTGGTAATAGAGTGAATTCATGATTATCTAATATTTGAGACTAAATTTCTTAACTAACCATTGAGCAAAGATATTGACCACTAAAGATAGGATCATCAGTACAAAAGCCGCATAAAATAGAGATGAAACCTGACTTCCATCAGCCTCACCAAACTGGTTTGCGAGCATTGAGGAAATGGTATATCCAGGAGACAAAAGAGACCAACTAAATGCATTGGAATTACCAATAATCATTGTCACAGCCATAGTTTCTCCCATCGCTCTGCCTAAAGCTAATAAAACACCTGCCATAATTCCTGATAATGCTGCCGGCAAAATCACTGAAAATATTGTTTTCCATCTACTTGCTCCAATTCCATATGCTGCATTTCTTAGCTTTTTAGGAACTTGATTAAGCGAATCTCTTGCAATAGAAGTCACTATTGGCAAAAGCATAACTACTAAAATCAATATTGCTAACAAAGAATTCCTACCTGTAGGTTCTGTACTAAATAAAGGTATCCAACCAAAAAAATTATGTAAAAAAACAAAAAATGCTCTAAAAAAGGGTTCTATTATAAATATTGCCCATAGTCCTAATACAACTGATGGAATAGCTGCTAATAATTCAACAAAGGAACCTATTATTTCTCTAACAACTTTCGGGACAAAATCTTCGGTAATAAATATTGCTGTTCCAACTCCTAGAGGGATAGTTATTAATAGGGAAAGAAATGAGGTTACTAATGTGCCATATATTGCGGTAAAAGCTCCGTATTCATCTTTTACTGGATTCCATTCAGAGGTTACTAGAAACTTCAAGCCATACCTTGAAAAGGATTCAAATGACTGAAAAAAGACTACTAAAATAATTCCTAAAAGTATTATTGCTACGAAACTAGACAAGACTAGAGCAGTATTTTTAAAGATAATATCTATATTTTTTTCGATACCGAATCTTTTACGATTCTTGAAAAGAGTTAATTTCTCTTCCATTAAAAAAAGAATATCTCTATAAATCTACTACTAAATGTTGTAAAAGACTTTAAGAGGGGTTAAAGGTATATGAAAGTCATGATAATTTGACATCTATTAAAAAAATTCAACTACCTATTTTTTCAACGGCAGCTCTTGATTTCAAAAGGATATTCCCTTTTAAGGGGATAAATCCAAGGGATGAAGCCTTATCTTGATACTCATCACTTAACAATGTATTAAAGGCTTGTTTGATTGCTTTAGTGTTTCTGCCATTACCTTTTTCGTAAGCAAGTATCCATGTCAATGAAGCGATAGGGTACGCTCCTTTTGCTGTTGGATTTGGATTTTTACCCGCAAGATTTTCATCTAAAGTAATACCATTAAGAGCCTTAGCTCCTGCTTCTGCAGATGGTTTTAGAAACTCCCCTGAAAGATTTTGGAGTGCAGCAGCCTTAACATTACCTTTAATATATGACTGATTTACATAACCAATTGCGCCTGGAGTGTTTTGAATTACACCTGCAACACCAGAATTACCTTTTGCTCCTACGCCTGCCGGCCACTTAACTGATTTACCAGTTCCTAAAGTCCATGTTGGTGAAAATACTTCCATAGAGTTTGTAAAAGCCTTAGTAGTTCCTGAACCATCAGAACGATGTGTCCAAGTTAACTTTCCTGATTTACAGCCTAATTCTTTCCAGTTTTTAACCATACCCATTGCAACTCGTACTGCCTGCTCTTGAGTAAGTTTCAAATCGCAATCATAGTTATAACCAAAAGCAATAGTTCCTCCAACCATAGGAATCTGTACTAAACCTCTTGATACCTTTGCTATATCTTTAGCCTTCATAGGATCATCAGAAGCACCAAAGTTTACCGTTTGGTCTATAAAAGCTTTTCTTCCAGAGCCCGAACCAACTGCTTGGTAATTAACCCTTGGTCCACCTGATTTGGCTAAATCAAAAAACCACCTAGTATAAATTTTTGAGGGAAATGTAGCACCAGCTCCGCTCAATCTTTTTGAAGCAATCGCTGCTGGAGAAAAAACTAATGAGATAGCAGAAGAAAAAATAAGGACTTTTTTGAAAATGCCCACTTTGTAATGAGAAATTAGTCTGTTAAATATAAATTACAGCCAAAAGGTAATTTAAAAATTTAAAGATATATAAAACAAATTATTTTGATATAAAAATTAATTACATATATATCGGTATTAAGAGCTCAGCTAGAAATTAAAATTTTCAATTAAATGTCAACTCTTTATTTAGAATTTAATTTTTGTTTTTACTCTGTTTTTATTTTGAGATTTGAATTCAAAAATTCCAGTATCAGTAAATATGGTCAACTCATCGCCAAATATTTCTTCAATTACAATTCCTTCAGACTCTAAATTTTTAACATAAACATTACCAATAAGTTTTAAAGATTTATCATCCTTGTCAAAAGAAAGCTTGTCAGAAAAAGCCTCAAAATTACCACTATTACTCTTAATGACTACATTTCCAATAGCTTCTAAATCACCTTCTAAAGTATTTATTTGAGAATCAGATGTAATTGTGTAATTAGTTAATTCCTCAGCAAAAGAAAATTCAGCTAATAAAAATAAAAACGATGCAAAAAATAAGCTTTTCATTTACTCCCAACCCTTTTCTGCATTTTGAATAATCCATTGTGCAAGCACCTTATCCTCTCCATCCTTCAATTTATTTTTATAACCTTTCATAAAACCAATCCCATCATTAGCAATTTTTGTTATTGAAATTACATCTGCTATTCCTCTTTTTTCGAGGTCGGAAAGTTTTAATGATTTGGATCCTTTAAGAACTACTGATCCACCTCTTACATGGCAGCCTGCACAAACATTTCTAAAAATTGTTTCTCCATTTCTAATATCAGAAGCCATTAGATATCTATTATGCAATGAGGTTTGAAAAATAATTATTAAATTTATTACAGAAATTACAATTAGAAATTTAAATATTTTCATTTAATTTATCCCACCCAAAATCAATTTAGCAATTAATTCTTAATCTCGATCTATCTATTTTAATAGCTCTACTGCTACGACAAGATTTCCTAATAATCCGTTCAAAATATTTAGTTGTTCTTTACTACCAAATGCTATTAATACCTGACCTGGTTGAAGTATGAAATTGCCGCCAGGATTAGTGAACAACTTTTCATTTTCTTTAATGGCTAATATTTTTGCACCACTCTTTTTGCCTATCCCAAGTTCAGAAAGTGATCTTTTCTCTGCAGTTTCAAAAAGACTAATATCATTACTTAATTCAAATTCTTCAATTTCACATTCACTTCCTGCGAGAAGATCTAGAAAGTCAATGGCGATTGGTCTAAGAGCCATTGATGCCATTGCTCTTCCAGCTGCTATATAAGGGCTTACGACTATACTTGCTCCAGCTAATCTCAACTTACTTGCGGCCTCTTCAGTTCCAGCTCTTGCAATTACTCTTATAGAACTTCTTATCCCTTTAGCACTTAGAACCACATATAAATTTGCAGCATCATTAGGTAAGGTGACGACCAAACTTTTGCATTTTCCTAATCCTGCCAGTTTTAACGTCTCATCAAGAGTTGCATCAGCACAAAGAACTTCTAAACCATTTTCTTCCGCAATCTTTTTTCTATCTTCGTCACTCTCAACAACGATAATTGGAATATTTTGCGTTTTTATTTGGTTAGATATTTCCTGACCTACCCTCCCATATCCGCACAAAATTACATGATTTTCCATTTTTCTAAGAAGTCTTTTAAAACGTAATTCGTTTACTCTTTGAAAATAGCCGGATTCGAATAATCTAACAGCTTTTTGAAAGGTAAATTGAATAAAGATCAATCCGCCAACGATTACTAAAACAGTTACAATCCTGCCTTCAGGACTTAAAGGTTGAACTTCTCCAAAACCAATAGTGGTTATTGTGATCAGAACCATCCATAAGCAATCACTCCATTCCCATCCCTCTGTTATTCGATAGCCAATTGCACCTAAAAAAAACAGAAAGAATAAAGAATAAATAAGACCAAACCAAGGCCTTAAATAGTCTTTAATAAAATAGAACTCAAATAATCTAAGCTTCATATCCCTTATTATCGTTAACTATTCAAAAATTTCAAAAAAATTTTCTATTATGTTCCTAAAACTATTTATTTGTTTAAGTGAAATACATATTAAGCAGGATAATAATATTTATTTTCGTAGCTGTATGCATTAAACAAATGATTACTGTCTCAGGTCTTATTTAATAATTCATTGAAATTTAATTCAAGGTTTTACTTGTACTGATTCAATAAGAAAGTCAGAAGCTGCTTTTAACCAATCAGCGACTGTAAGACGAAGGTCAGGTTGAGAATATACGAGCGCGACAATAATTCCAACTAAGATTATCTTTACCATGGCATTTCAAATATTCTTATGAATTAAAGCACACCTATTTAGTAAAAAGAACCTTAGATTTATAAAAAATAGATTAATTAGAATTTTTCTAATTGATTAAACAAGTATTCCACTCTTCTTAGATTAACGCCTAAATCTGATTGCCCTAATCTTGCTGCAGATCTTATCTGAATAATTCCTTTTGATCTATCTACATAACTTCTTACATCAAGCTTTAAAATTTCAAGGTCATCAGGAAATCTAAAAATCAAGCTTCTACAAACACCTCTCCAATAATTTCTACCACTTTCAATAACTTCTGTACGAGGTAACCCTTCTGCCAGAGAAACAAGTTGAATAAACTTTTGATCAACATTTATTAGCTTCTTTTCTACTAAGACACTATTTAACGGATTAGTTATTGGAGCAAGACCTTGGATGGAGGAAACCATATTTTTTAATAACGATGTAGATGTTCTAACCGATTTCATACACAAAGTGAGAGAAAAAAGTAAAGAATTTTCCCATAAATTTGATCTCTTTATAAAGATTCCTTATTTTGTGATCTAAATTCTAAAATTTGAGATTTTTTATTATTTTTTTTGATAGAGATGGTTGCCTATTTTGTTTACTATTTAGTTTCCTAACCCATAAAAAAACTCCCACAAACAAAAAAATTTCAACAATAATTCCGACCTTTATTAAACTCATTTTTTATCCTCTTTTTTCTTGTTGGTTCCCTCAATGTATGGCACAAGAATATTTAATAACCACTTTTTAAATGCATTTAAAGGTTTCATAATTTATTTACTTGCCTTTTCTCCACAAACTCCTTCCTTTAATGAGATCCTCTATATTTGGCCAAGCTGCTATTAATTCTTTAAGTGCTTTTCTATTAGGAGTATAAAAAACACATGACAATGCACTTATTACATAAAGTATGAACCATAACTTACTTTCTGAATAAGCTAAAAACAAAGAGAAAAGAAAACTTCCAATAAAGAAAAAGAAAAATGACCTATTTAATATTTCTAATGGAGTTCTTTTGAGTCTGTAGAATTTAATCTTTTTAATATTTTCTTCAGTATCTTTCTGAAATTTACTTTCGTATGAATTAATTATTTCTTCCTCTAGAACTTTTTCGTACTCTAAATTATCAATTGGATCACTACTATCCTTTTTATTTATCATCGTTATCTATACAGTACAAATATGTTAACTAATTTCAGAACTTTTAAAAAGTATCAAAATTTATCTATTAACTGGAGCTATACAAACAGATCATGGTTTTGGAAATACTTCAAAATTGTCTTATTTAAAAAAGATAAATTAGTCAAAATATTCTTTTTAATTTTCCCAAATCTTTCAGTCATTTAAAATAATCACTTCTATAAGCTTCATAGCATTAATTAAATTGGGAGGCAATATCTAAATCTAGAGTTAAAATAGTTTAGAGATTTTAATAATATCTATATGCAAAGGTATTTGATTTCCTACGAATTTACAGATGGCGAGGATCAAGAAGAAGGGGCAGAAATGCTAATTAATTGGTACGAATCAGGTGGTCCCCAAAACAGACCTGAAAACTATGAGGTTCATTCTTGGATTTTTATGGTTCAAAATGGAATTGGACATTCTGTAGTAAGTGCAGATTCTCTTGAGACAATTTGGAAGCAATGGCATCCCTGGAGAAGGTTAATGGATATAAGTATTCAGCCGTGTATGGATCTTGATGAGACAGTCGGATTATTCAAAAAACAAAAAATGAATACAAGGATAATCTAAAAGTATTTGAATTCCAAATATAAATATCTTTTTAGTAGCACCTAATACTACATACATATCTCACTGCGTTAAAAAGGATAAGATTAATTTTCCATGATGAATGATTCTTATCACATTTACTTCAAAGGAGAAATTCTTTTCAAGAATTTAAGTAAAGATGAATTTGAATTTATTTGGGGAAAACTTTATACATCTTATATAAATGCCCTAAATAAAGAGCTAACCTACGAATTAATTAGCGAAAACAAAATTATGGAGCCGGCCTTTAACCTTGAGCCATCTTACTAAATCAAGAACTAAATCCTAGATTATGAATAAAACAAGAAAAGCTGTCTCTCTTTTATTTTGAGGTACTCTTTTTCTTCTTTAGTTATGTCTAAAGCAATTTTATTTGCCTCAATTTCAACATTCAAACTATAAGTTTCAAAGTTTTCCTCTCTTTTAAATAGGGCAACAATTCCAATATCTGTTATGAACCAAATAAAATGATCAGTTTCTCCAATTGGCTCTTCTTTTAAAGAATCAATAATCAAATCACAAGTTGAATCCATTTAATTAATCTTAGGGGGAGTTTAATTGCCCCCATTGCAATACCTTACGGCCTCAGAATTGGTGCCACCATCTTCAATTATTTCTGCAACACATTTATTAAAAAGTTTAGATTCCTTTTTTACTGAACAGAATCCAAAAGCGATTGCAGCTAAAGCTATTGCCGATACGAAACTAGAACCCAGTTGTATAAAACCATAGGCAAACATAATGTTTTTCTTTCCTGAACATTTTTTTGAATTCTTTTTTTCTTCTGTCATTTAAAATTTTTTAACTTAATTAAACCTATTTGAAAAGTTTTAGGTTTGAGAAATATTTGCATAGAGAAAACCGAATTAAAAAATTTATACTCAGCTATGACAAAAATTAAAAATTTCAAGTTTTGATTGATTTTTCTTCACTTTAATTTTCAATTTGATACATCATGAAGAAAAAACTTTTAAAATTTTTTATCAACATGAGCTTCTGGTATAGAAAATTTATCTTTTTTAAAAAGTAATGATCCCACAGTTATGACAAGAGATTATGTTACTTTTTAAACTATATTTTATTTTTTTTGATGAAGTATTAATACTTAAAAATATTTCTAGAAAAGCTTGTTTTGATCATGCTCCCGAAGAGTTATCCACTTTTTAAGCGTTTTTCAACAGGGTTTTCCACAATATGTTGATTAAATTTGAATTTCTATGTGCAAAATAAAATATTATCTTCTTTTAAGAAAAAACTATCCACAATTTTTGTTTGGGATCACTATGATTTCAACTGACTTTAAATAATTTCAAGAACGAATCTTATGAATCTAAATGATACTAAAAAGGATTTAGATCCCGAATTAAGAAAAGAGTTGGAAAAATCTAAGCTTAAAGTTCTTACTAATGAAAATGATTTTTTAGTAAAAAACCTCAAAAAGGCTGGATGATTTATCAGAGCTAAAAAATATTTTTAAACAATAAAATTTTCAAAAATTCCTTTCTAGGTCGAAATAACGATTTCTTGAATAATCACCCATAATATTTTTAATTTGTCAAATATAAAATTTCTATTAAATATACAAGTGAATACTCCAGATACTAAACATATAACGCAAATCCTAGTTATATTATTTAGATCTCAATAAGAGATCAGATCAGAAATATAAACGGAAAATTCCTAGTTTTTTTAATTATATAAACAACCATTTTCCCTGTATTAGAATCCTTCTTTCTTTCAAAAGATGAATACCCAAGAACTAAAAGTGAGTTATAAAAAGCTTTTAAATAAAGCTGCTCATGCTAACGGTCGTAAAGAAACTGTTTCTTACTTAAACCGTGCTGCTAAAATCAAGTCAAAACTTTACTCAACTTCTAAAGTAAATTGCTTTAGATGTAATGGAGCAGGTTTTCTAAGAATTTCATTAGATGAAACTAAAACCTGTTTATCTTGTTACGGTAAGGGATTCTTAATAAAAGAAAATCAGCAGATTTAGAAAATTTGATTGTTCATGAAAGATCTCATTCAAGCTCACAAAAAATTAATTAAAACAGTTAAAGAGCAAATGGGATTTACTGATTATGGGATGTATTGGTTAGCTTTCCTTGAAGGGGGTCTAACTATATGGCTGCTGGATAGAATATTTTTCCACTGGTTAAAATTTTAATTTTTATTTAATTAAAAAATTTCATCAGGGATTAAATAAATTAATTTATCGAAACCATTTGAAAAGTTGTAGTATGGTAAAAAACTAATATGCAATTACTCGGATTAATTCTTCTTCTAGCTAGTAGCTGGTATTTATGGAAATTAACATCAAACTTTCTTGATGAACCAACAAAAAAAGAACTGACTAATAGCTTAAATAACCTCAAAAATAAATTCTCTGAGGGAAAACAAAATTTCTCTAAAGCAAAAATAAGCGAAGCTTGGGAAAAATACAAAGAAGAAGGTGGTGCCTTATCTAATAAAGAAAAAAGCTAGTGGACTTTTTTATTATTATAAGTCTCACTAAAGATATTTCTAGAATAGATCTAATTGGTATTTTGTTTGGTCATTTAATTTTTGGTGTTGCTTTGACACAGCTTTTAGATTGGACGTGGTTAAAGAACCTTATGAGTGAAGAAGATAAAACAAGGATGCTTAAAAGTTATACATGGAAAGACTTATTAGTAGATGGAGCAATTGTTACGGTAGTTCTAGGAATAATCTTTTTGATAATTAGCATTTTTCTATAAATGAACGTAACTTACATCCTTTTAGTTTTTTTAATGATATCAATTGTGATTTTCACTCAAATAATCAATTCCTCCGATAAATCAAAATAAATGAACGAAGTAACTAGCAACTCCTCAACTGGGTGGTACTTAATCGCTTTGGTAAGCACTTTATCTTTTTTAGCTTTAATTTACTTCGGCCAAAAAAGATAGCCTAAATTTTGAAAGATTATTTAAATTCATAAAAAAAGCTCTGCAACTTCATGAGATGCAGAGCTTTTAATTATTAATTAACTGATTTATATAAATCTGTTGATTATAAAACCTTTTTTCTTAATCAAAGAAAAAGAGACCGATGAATGTGATGAAGATACTGAATTCACGGCCCCTTTGATAACCGCATTTTTCGGTAGATACGACAATGAATCACCTCCTTTACTAATGTTTTTCTTAAGATAACCAAAAGAATTAAACAAGGAAAGAAATTCGTTAAAAATTTAAAAATTTTTTAACAAATTAAAGATATAAATCTCTTCAATATAAATGTATTGATATTACCAAGGCAAAACTTCTCCGTTGGCATGCCAAAAAGTACCCGAGTTATTTTTATTTAAAGAATCAATACGTGTTAAAAGGCCATTTGCTGATTCTTCAGGACTAATGCCATTTATTGTAAAGCCAGTCATTCTTGTACTCACTAACCCAGGATGCAAAATAGCTACATAAATATCTTCCCTTGATAAATCTATGGAAAGTGATTTTGCCGCCATGGACAAGGCAACCTTAGACATTCTGTAACCATAAGAACTTCCTGATGTATTATCTTCAATAGATCCCATTCTACTTGTGATAAAAGCAACTTTAGAAGATCTTTTTAAAAGATGTTTAAGTGATTGAGTCATACATATTGGGCTCAATGCATTGACTTCAAATTGACGCAAAATACTTTTCTTTTCTAAGTTTTCGAAAGAATTAAATTCATAAATTCCTGCATTATGAATTAAACAATCTAAATTAACTCCAGATAATTTTTTACACAAATTTGTTATCGACTCATCAGAAGAAATTTCTACATTATCTTCAACTCTCACTCCTAAATCTCTAAGTTCTTTTGAAGCTTTCCTACACGTTGCAATTACATTATCTCCCCTCTTATGAATTTGCCTACATAGTTCTAATCCAATACCTCTATTTGATCCTGTAATTAGAAAAGTCGACATCTCTAAACTTAAAAATAAAAATTAACCTGAATCCAAATATAAAAGAAAACAAACTAGAAAAAGAAAAAAATTTATAAAATTCCTTATTAGATTTTTTAAGGTTATGATGAATTATGAAATTAAAAAAGATTCTATAAAAGAAAGCAAAGATATTTTTATCATCCAAATTTAATGTATGGAAATTTTCAATCAAGAATTTATAGAAGAGATTATTAGGCTAACGTGGAGAAATCCTGCTTTCATGGCTATAGCTATCGCATTAGTTTGGCTTATCCCACAATTATTTATCAGAAAAATAATGGCAAAAAAATATGAAAGAAGAAAAACAGAAATTCAGAAAAATAAAATTCAGAAGCTTTACCCAACTAATAATCCTAAATAAGATTTTTATTTATAAGATGATCTAATGAATCAACAAAAATACTTTTTGCATCTAAATAAAATATGACTTACAAAATAATTAGAATTGATGGGAAAGATGACGAATTAACAGCTCAAAGTTTTGATAAGTATTCAGATGCGTACGATTTGTTAGAGGAACTATATGGAGATTTATGTTGTTCAGATGCTGATTATGGAGACATAACCTATTACGATATTGTGGAAAATAATTTAAAAAATATTAATGGAGAATAATAAATGGGCTCCCTCCCAAGAAGAAAATTTAGGGGTAATAACAAGCGTATATGAATTAATTAGAGAAGAACTTTCAGAACTTCAAAAAAAAACTGGATGTCCCGATTCATTTATTTATGATTTTATTGGTCAGATTCAGAATGAATGGCATCCTGAATCTTGCCACTCCATAGTTAGAAATAAAAAAAGGAAAAATTAGAAAATATTAAATCTTCAACTCAAATTTATAAAAATTCTTTAATATGATTTGAATTTAAAAATATTAAATCATGATTATTAGAATACTAGGTATCGTACTTATCCTTGGTACGATTGCTTATTATGGTTTAGTTTTGACTGGGCAAAGCAACCTTTAGTTTTTTTACTTTTAAAATTTCTCATGAAATGGCCTCCTACTCTTTGTTGGACAGCACCAAAAACTATTAATGGTAATAGGCATTTTCAAGTTAAAGCTTATGGTGGGAAAAATGAAGATAGATGGGTTGATATTTTTCCTACCAAAAATAAAAAAGATATTAAAAGGATCTCATGGGAAAAACTAAAATCAGAATGGACCACTGGATGGTTAAGGCTCCCCTAAATATAAAGATTAATTTGTCTATGTAAACAAATATTATTAACCAGAAAACTGTAAAAAATAATACCTAACTCAAAAAAAATAACTTCTAAAATTTTTTAAATTGCTGTTTAATATGAAGTCAGAACCGAAGAAAAAACTCCCTAATAAAAAAGTTATAAGTTCAGCAAAATTTGAGGCTAAAGAACAATTCACAAAATCTGCATTAGAAAATTTAAAAACAGAAAAGGAAAGGCTTGTTAATTCACTAAAAAAATCTGGGGAGATTAAAGAATCAAAATAAAAATAGACTTACAGTATTCAAAATTTTTTATTATTATAAACATTTATAGATTGAGAAATGATTGAAAAAATCTCTTTAGCAAATTCTCATTTACCTCAACTTATTGGGTTCGTACTTATGTCAATTGGTTACACATTAGGCAATAAGTTTTACCTTCCGGAA
>CACAXR010000017.1 GCA_902536555.1 uncultured Prochlorococcus sp.
TATGTTGGCTACTGGAACTGGAATAGCACCAATGAGGGCTTATTTAAGAAGACTGTAGTTTTCAATCACTGTTCCTTCATATGGTGTTTTAGGCCTATAAATATTTACGGGTACATCTGCATGTTTTTTCTTAACTTTTGGAGATTCTGTTATTGGAGCTTCTGTTTTTGGAGCTTCTGTTTTTGAAATAGTCACTTTTTTAGGTTCCACAGCTTTTGCCTCAGGTTTTTTTGTTTTAGCTTCTTCAACAAATTTTAAAGCTCTCTTATTAAAAGTTGTGAGTATAAAATAAAAAACAGCTATGACTACTGGTATATGAGCTAATCCGCCTGCGATTACTTTTGCTTGTGAATACATTTTTAAGATTTCTTTAATAAAAGATTATCAATTTGTAGTTTAATTTGTAGTGATTTCACAAAAATGGTTACGTTTTGAGATCGGAATAATTTAATGAAATTATTTTTATTTTTCAGTATTTGTTGTTTTTATCGGTATAGTTACACAGAAATAATTTTTTATCTTATTAAAAAATTCATTTATGAATAATCCTCAAGAATCAGTAGATCATTCTAAAAGCAATGACTACAGGACAATTGAGCAAACGATGGAAAAGCTTTCTGGCGGAACAAGAAGACTTGCAGCTCAACTTACAACATCTGCGAGTTTTGATTCTTTGTGGGATGTTTTAACAGATTATGATCGACTAAATCTTTACATACCAAATTTACTTTCAAGCAAAAAAATATATCAAAAGAACAATAATGTTCACCTTAAGCAGGTTGGAGCTCAGGATTTTCTTGGTATGAAATTTTCAGCTGAAGTAACTATAGATTTATACGAAGATAAGAAGCTTGGTCTCTTAAAATTTAATTTGATTAAAGGAGATTTCAGAAAATTTGAAGGTAGTTGGAAAATTCAAAATATTAAAAATACTTCAAAAAATTCATTAATTTATGATCTTACTGTTCAAGGCTGCCAGTGGATGCCTATAGGAATGATAGAGAAAAGACTAAAAAAAGATCTTTCAGAAAATTTGATTGCTGTAGATAAGCAAGCAAAAGTACCTAATAAAATTAATTAAGATTTGAGATAATAGCCCCAAGGGGATTCGAACCCCTGTCGCCTCCGTGAAAGGGAGGTGTCCTAGGCCTCTAGACGATGGGGCCAGGAAATCAGCATAACAGCTTATTAAAAATTAAGAGTAAGCCTAGCCTTTCGTCAAGTATTGTTGATCTTTATTTTGTCCTTGCCACACAGGAACAGTGAAATGAAAGCAGGAACCGACACCAATTTCAGACACAACCCATATTCTTCCCCCATGAACTTGTACTATTCTCCTACATACAGATAACCCTATACCAAATCCTGAAGTCCCTTCAGAAGTCTGTGGTAGTCTTACTCTATCTAGAAAAATTCTTTTTTGTTCGCTAAAAGGAATACCTGCACCTTTGTCACAAATTGTTATTTCTACCCACTGATTTGTTTTATGGATCATTGTAATTTTGATAGACCCAGAATCTTTAGAAAATTTAATAGCATTTTCAATTAAATTTAAAAATACTTGTCTCATTCTTCTTTGATCTGCGAATACACTTGGCAGATCAGATGGGATATCTGTATCAATTTCAATATTCCTCAATCGCCAGAATTTCTCTAATTCAAGTATTACTTCAGCACTAATGCTACCTAAGTCAATTTTCTGAGGATTAAATAAAGCTTCCCATTTGGTTGTTCCAACCTCTAAAAGATCCTGAGATAATAGTTCAATCTCTTCTAAACGTCTTTTAATAACCTCTTGCAATTTTGAAATATCTATTTGACCAAGTTTTTGACTTTGAACCGCCAGGGTAGCTGCAGTTAAGGGAGTTCTTAATTCATGTGCGACCATTCTTAATAATCTTTCCTGAGATTCTATCCTTTTTGTTAAAGTCTCATTTTCTTGTCTTAAAACGAGAAGTTCATCCTCCAGAAGAAATTCTTTTTGAGTTCTTGTGGAATCAATTTTTGAGGGTTGTAAATTAATTCCTAAATTTTTTGTTAAACCTTCTTGGTTCCACCTTGGCAACCATTTCTGCAATTGCGAGAAAATATTACTTCCAGCAAAAATTTGCTTCGGTCCAGGAGATACCTTTATAAGAGCAGGGATAGCAACTAATCTATGTAATTCAAGTAATTCAGGCTGTTCTGCGGGTTCAGAAATCTGAAGAGATATCTCAAACTCACAATCATCTGATTCTAAATAAGCTATCAGAGATTTAATATCACTACTAGAAAGTTGATTTCTAGCTGCTATTAGTATTAATTTTAGTTCTTTTTTATCATTCAAATGATTTCCCCTGAAGTGTTGAAAAGCTGTTAATCCTTATGAACACATTAAGATATTTATTTTTATTCTACAAATAAGCTATGAAATAAATAGGACTAATTTATATATGATTGCTATTAATCAAAAGAAAAATCTAAATTTTGGGGCAAATAATCCCCCAGAAATTAGTTTAAATAGTAATTTAAAAAGATGGTTTTCAAGAAATATTGGATTGTGGAAATCTAATAGAACTTATTTTCTTGATGAGGAACAAAAAACTTATAATTTATGCATGAATATAAATATACAAGCTATTGAAAATAAATTTGAATGGGAATCGCACTATAAATTCATCTGGTATCCTGAAAAAAAATATAATTTCTTTGAAGAAAATCCCCAATACAAAGAACGAGGAGAGATGCGCGCATTTTTAAAGGGGCATCAACTTATGAGGGAAAATTTTTATTTAAGTAATAAAGAAGGAATTTCAAATATTAAACAAGTAGATGAACACGAAATGATTTTTGAATCTTCATATGAGGATTGGTATATTATTGAACATACAAGATTAGTAGATTCAGATAATTATAGATTCAGGGTTATATATTCATGGCAAAAAAATAAGCTCAAAATAGTAGAAAATCATCACGAAATAAAAATTATTAAGTAAGTTCTTTTTATCAATTAATATTAAAAACAAAAATGTTATCTTGTAGTAAATGTTGTTAGTTAATGGGTATTAATTTTTATTCAAAAAAAATCCTTAAATTCTTAAGTATTGGAGCTATTATTTCATTTTCGCTATTTGATATTCATTTAATAAATAAACCATTAAAAGCTGAAAAAAATTTAATTGCTGCTTCTGAAAAAGACCTTTTCCTATATCGACAAATGGGTGCATCATATCTTTGTATTGCTTCAAAAGCAGAAGTAGATTTTAAAAAAAGTCTTGGCATCGCCAGTGCTACTTTTACTAATGTAATAATTGGTAAGCATGGTGGAGCTATTAAAGAATTAGGAAATGAAAAACTTGATGAAAAGAAATTATATAATGCAGGCACATTTCAGATTGTCGGAAGCGCACTTAATATTTGTCCTGAAAGCATTCCAAAGAATATAAAAAATGATTATGAAAAAAAGTTAAAGCAACTTGTAAGACAGAGCAAAAAATAATGTTATTTATTATCTAAACATTGAACTAACTGAACTTTCTTCGTGGATTCTCCATATGGCTTCACCAAGCATATTTGCGACAGAAAGAACTTTTAATTGAGGAAAATCATCTTTAACAATAACTGGTATGCTGTTAGTCACAATGACTTGTTCAAATAAATCCTTAGTACTTAATCTTTCATATGAAGGAGGAGAAAATACAGCATGAGAGGCGCATGCGAATATTCGATTAGCTCCTTCTTTTTTTAACAGATTTGCTCCAGAACAGATTGTACCTCCTGTATCTATCATATCGTCTATGAGAATAGCAGTTTTACCTTTAACTTCTCCAATAACGGTTAAGCTTTCAGCAATATTATGAGCTGCTCTTCTTTTATCAATTATTGCTAAAGGAGCATCTTTCATTTGTTTTGCAAATGCTCTCGCTCTAGCAACTCCACCTACATCAGGAGAGACAACAACAACTTCATCTAAATTTAAAGTTTCTAAATAATCAATCAATACTGGTGACCCATAAATATGGTCGCATGGGATATCAAAATAACCTTGTATTTGAGCTGAATGCAAATCCATAGCAAGAACTCTATCTACTCCTGATTTCTCAAGTAAATTAGCGGTGAGTTTTGCAGTTATAGACTCTCTCCCTGAAGTCTTTCTATCTGCCCTCGCATATCCAAAATAAGGGATAACAGCCGTTATTTGTCTAGCAGATGCTCTCTTGCAAGCGTCAACCATAATCATAAGTTCCATTAAACTATCGTTTACCGGAGCACATGTAGGTTGAATTAAAAATACATCACAACCTCTAATAGACTGCTGAATCTGAACATAAAGTTCTCCATCAGCAAATCTTTTAGATATTAAAGGTACATTTTCAATCCCTAAGTATGATGCAATTTCTTCAGCTAATTTGGGATTTGTTGATCCACTTACTAGCCTTAATCTACTATTAGTTAGATTAAAATTAGATTCTTTATTCTGCACCGCCGTGATAAAACTTGTCACGAAATTAGCACTATAAAACTATATCCTTATCGTAGTCGTTTATGTGAATTTCGCAAAAGATAATGACTAGATCTTTTCAAAAGTGACATCTCTTGAGAAAAATGTAAAATAAATACGGCAAAAAAAATACTTAATTATTTTTTTTTTATTCGATAAAACACTTGGATAATTATTTGTCAATTAATAAAAATTTGTATATGTTTAGATTTGATCAATTAATAACAATTTAATTGTAAAGAATCAAAATATAACTACAAAATGTCTATTCAAAATGTTCTTCCAAATAAATCATTAGGCATACTTATGCATCCTTCATGTATACCAGGAGGTATGCTATGCGGCACTTTTGGTAGAGGAGCTAAAGAGTGGATAAAAAAGCTTCATAAACATGGAATCGAATACTGGCAATTTTTACCTCTTACACCAACTGACTCTACTGGGTCTCCATATAGTTCACCTTCAACTTTTGCACTAAACCCATGGTTTCTTGATATTGATTACTTAGTCGATAAAGGTTTTATCTTTATTTCTAATAAAGAAGAATTAGGAAAGACAAATCAGAATAAGAATCATTTTGATTTTAATCTTGCTGATGATTTAACAAAAAAATTAGGTCAACTCCTTTTGGAAGGTTGGGATTCGCAATCTGAAGAGAGAAAAATTGATTTTCAAAAATGGATTAGAAAGAATTCATGGGTTGAAGATTATGCAACATTTGTTGTTATCAGGGAGGAATTTAATATGTTGCCTTGGTGGCAATGGCCTAAAGAATTTAAAATAAAAAATAACAAATTTTTAAAATCGTGGATTAATACAAAAAGTGAAAAAATACTTATTAAAAAATTAATACAGTGGCATTTAAATGAGCAATGGAATGATATTAAAAAATTTGCAAAATTATATAATGTCAAGTTAATTGGAGATCTGCCCTTTTATGTTTCTAGGGATAGCGCAGATGTATGGAGTAATAAATCACTGTTTTCAATTTTTAAAAATGGCGATTTAATCTTTCAAAGTGGTGTACCTCCTGATTATTTTTCATCAACAGGGCAATTATGGGGTACTCCAACTTACTTTTGGTCCAGACACAAAAATTCTAATTTCGATTGGTGGAGAAAAAGATTTAAAAGGCAATTTGAACTTGTGGACTTGTTGAGATTTGATCATTTTAGAGGTTTAGCTGGTTACTGGAGAGTTAATGGCAATTCTAAAACAGCAATTTCTGGTAAATGGATAAGTTCTCCAGGAAGGGCAATATTAAATAAACTTAAAGTTGATTTAGGGACTGACTTCCTACCAATAATTGCGGAAGATCTGGGAGTAATAACACCTGATGTAGAAAAATTAAGGAAAAATTTTGAACTTCCAGGAATGAAAATATTACAGTTCGCTTTTGATGGAAATGAAGATAATCCATATTTACCAAAGAATATTGAAGGGGAAAATTGGGTAGTTTATACAGGTACTCATGACAACTCCACTTGCATCTCATGGTGGGAATCTTTAGAAAATAATGCCAAAAAACGACTTAAAGATGAATTTAAATTTTCTGAAAATCCCTCGTGGAGTTTAATAAAAATAGGCATGGATACAAAGGCTAATCTCTTTATTGCTCCAATCCAAGATATTTTGTCTCTAGATGACTCAAGCAGGTTAAACATCCCTGGCACTATAAAAAATAATTGGAAATGGAAGTTAAATCGACCTTTAGAAGAGATAGAAAACAATCTTATAAGATTTAGTGATCTAGGAAATAGTTTTGGTAGAACACGGAAATGAGGAATCTTTGGAGTTTATTTATCAATAATTTTGTTTTCAATATTTTGAATCTCTATAACATTCACATTCAAAATAAAATATCTCTTTAATATAAATACAGTTAAAATTAATATAAAAAAATACAAAAGGCTTCCTTGCCAAGTATTAATAAGATCGAATTTGTTGACAATAAAATCATTTTTTTCTTTCTTAGTAGTTTCTCCTTCTCTAATTGCTAATTTTTCTAATATACTTTTTTTTAATCCTAAGCATTCCTCTAATTTGATTAATATTGATCTTATAAATGGATACTTTGGTCTATTATTGTTGTTGTTATTTTCAATTGAAATTATCGTTTGTTCAGGAATTTTTGAAATACCTGACAATTCTTGAATTGTTATATTTTTTTGGATTCTCGCTTCTTTTACTAATCTTGCGATTTCTCCATACTGATCAATTAATCTATGATTTATTTCATTATCATTAACAGATTTTTTTTTAAATAAAAAATATTATTAAAAATATTCATTTCATATCTCCAATTTCATAGATTATTTGACTTATCAATTTCAAAAATAATTAATGTATTTAATTTTAATCCTTTTAAATTTATAAGTAAATTTATTAGAAGTAAATATAAAAACTAAATTGGAGAAATAATATTTTGAAATGCACTTTTTGCAATATTCAAAGGGCTAAATGTATCTCTAATTAAACTTAAAAGTTTTTTTGCATCAGTTAATTCTAATTTGTCATCTTTTATAAGGCTTAAAAGAAGATTCTTCCTAACTTCGGATCCTTTATTACTGGCGATTAACTTTAATCCTGCATTTGCAACTGGTATGAGGTCTGAATTAATATTTTGAGAATCTTTAAATAATATATTTAATAAACTTTCTACCTTTTCTATTTGAATTTGACCTTTTTTATCAAAAACAACTTCCAAAAGAATTTCTAAAATCTCTTCAGAATTATCGGTAAGTAATTTTTTTGCAATGTATGGATACGCTATTTTTAAAATTTTAAACTCTGGATCTAGTCTTAATGCTAGACCCTCTTGACTAACAACTGCTCTTATTATTAATGCAAACCTGCTAGGAACTCTAAATGGATATGAATACATTAGTTTTGAGAATTTATCAGTTACATTTTTAAGATTAAAAGTTCCGACTTCAGCGCCAAAAGATCCACCTAAAACTTCTTTTAATGGTACAACAAGTTTTTGAAGATCTTGTTCTTTGGTTAAAAAACCCAATTTCTGAAAATCTTTTGCGAGAAGATAATATTCATCATTTATTATGTGAACTATAGCCTTAATGAGTGTGAGTCTATCTGAATTTGTAATGGTATCCATCATTCCGAAATCTACATAAGCCAAATTTCCATAATCTGCATTTCCACCTTTAAGTGCAAACATATTCCCAGGATGTGGGTCAGCATGAAAATATCCATATTCAAATAATTGCTGAAGACCACTGATTACACAAGTTTTTATAAAAGAGGAAGGTACTAAGTTATTTTCCTCCAGCAAAGCCCTATCTCTTAACTTGACTCCATCAATCCAAGAGGTCGTAATAATTCTCTTTGATGAAAACTCTTTTTCAAATTTAGGAATAAAAACATTTGGGTTATTTTTGAATAGATTTGCAAACTTTAAAGCATTTTCACCCTCTTTTTCATAGTCAATTTCATCAAAAAGTGCCTTACCGAATTCATCTATTATCTCTCCAATTCCAACACCAATATTTAATGGGAGAAATGGTGAAAAAAAAGTTCCTATAAACCTTAATATCACAACATCTCTTCTTATTAGAAAATATAAATTTGGCCTTTGTACTTTTACAGCTACATAAGTATTATTTTTTGTTTTTGTTTTATAAACCTGACCTAAGCTTGCTGAGGCAATAGGACTCTCAGGAAATTCATCAAATAGTTCAGTAGGTGGTGCTCCAAGTTCTTCTTCAATAATTTTTACAGCAATTTTATGATCAAATGCTGGGAGATTATCCTGCAAATTGGTAAGTTCTGTCAGCCAATCTTGTCTTACAAGATCCGGTCTAGTTGAAAGTGCTTGCCCTAATTTTATAAAACAAGGTCCTAAATCTGTTATTACATCAAAAAGATATTTTGAGAGATTTTTTTGTACATTTTTATTTTTACTGTTACCTTGAAAAAGTATTCTTAAAAAAAGAAAAATAAAAGTTAAAAGGATATATAAAACTCTAGGGATAAAAATCCATGGTCTCAACATCAACCAAATTAAGTCACCTTTTGCTGAGTATTGTGAATAAGACGTTGTCATTAAAGTCAAAAAATATTGAAAAAGGATTCTTAATTTTTTCATTCTATATGTGTCAATAATACTTTATGAGTATTTCTTCTTTTCTAACTAAAAAGTTTTTAAAATCACTTTTCTTTCCCGCGCATAATAGAGGGGCAGCTTTACCCAAGAAATTAGTAAAATTATTAAAAAAACATCCTGGATATTGGGACTTACCGGAACTACCAGAGATAGGATCTCCTCTATCCCAAAGCGGATTAATTGCCAAAACTCAGAAAGAATTATCTGAGAAATTTAGGGCAAAAGGATGTTTTTTTGGAGTTAATGGAGCCTCTGGATTAATACAATCAGCTGTAATTGCAATGGCAAATCCTGGCGAAGCTATCCTGATGCCTAGAAATGTCCATATAAGTGTTATAAAAATCTGTGCGATGCAGAACATACAACCAATATTCTTTGACCTAGATTTTTCATTAGAAAACGGTCATTACAAACCAATCACAAAAAACTGGTTGGAAAATGTATTTAAAAAGATAAATTTTAATGAAAAAAAAATTGTAGGTGCAGTTCTTGTAAGCCCCTCTTATCATGGTTACTCGGGAGATTTAGGGCCTTTAATAGATCTTTGTCATCAAAAAAATTTACCTGTTTTGGTTGATGAAGCACATGGTTCTTATTTCCTTTTTTGTGAAAACCTTAACCTACCAAAATCTGCTTTAACATCAAACGCCGATTTAGTCGTTCACTCATTACACAAATCGTTAAATGGTTTAACTCAGACTGCAGCACTCTGGTACAAAGGAGATCTAATAAATGAGCAAAATTTAATCAAGAGTATTAATTTGTTGCAAACCACTAGCCCAAGTTCCTTATTAATTTCTTCTTGCGAAGAGTCTATTAGAGACTGGCTTAATAAAAAAAGTTTATCAAAATATCAAAAAAGAATTTTAGAAGCAAAAAGTATCTACAAAAAATTAATCCAAAAGAATATTCCTCTAATTGAAACCCAAGACCCTTTAAAAATAGTATTGAATACCTCTAAGGTTGGAATTGATGGTTTCACTGCTGATAAATTTTTTTACAAAAATGGTCTCATTGCTGAATTACCAGAAATGATGACTCTAACTTTTTGCTTAGGGTTTGCGAATCAAAAAGATTTTCTTAATTTATTTCTAAAGTTGTGGAATAAATTACTATTAAATTCAAAAAAATCAAGCACTCTTAAAGTACTCCAATCACCCTTTAATTTAGTTGAAGAACCTGAAATTCAAATTGGAATTGCTTGGAGAAGTGAGACTCGGAGTATACCTTTTTCTCAATCATTAAATAAAATATCTGGAGATATTATTTGCCCTTATCCTCCCGGAATACCTCTACTAGTTCCTGGAGAAAAAATAGACATCGATAGATTTAATTGGATAAATAATCAAAGTTTATTCAACAAAGATCTGTTAAATTTTAATATAAGAGTCATAAAAAAATAGAAATTTGATATGAGATTGAGAAGCGGATTACTTATAGGAATATTTGGATTAATTGTTGTTTTGTTAGGGGGATGGGTTTTTACATTAGCAACAGCCTTGCTTACTTATTTAGCATTATTAGAATTTTTTAGGATGGCTGAATATAAAGGAATAAAACCAGCTACTAAAACCACATTATTTTCATCTTTCGTTATTATAATCTCAACTTATCTTGAGACCATAGGATTTATTGAAAGAGAAATATCAAATTCAATTTTACCTATCTGTTCAGTTGTAATATGCACTTGGTTACTTTTACAGCCAAAGCCAGGAACAATTTCCGATATTGCAGCTTCTATTTTTGGTTTATTCTATTTAGGGTTTTTACCTAGTTACTGGATTAAGTTAAGAGGATTAGATTCAGTGATAATAAGTTCAAATCAAGGTTTTTTTTCGTTAGACAGCTTATCTAATACTACAGGTCTTAATTTAACTTTAACCTCTTGTTTTTTAATTGTAGCTAGTGATATTGGTTCTTATTTTATTGGTAAGTCATTTGGTAAAAAATCTCTCTCTCCAATATCTCCGAGCAAAACAATAGAAGGTTTAATTGGAGGAATATCCTGTTCAATTTTATTAGCTATATTTTTTGCATTTTTACTTAATTGGGAAAATCCATTATTAGTTGGAATTTTATATGGAATCTTAATTTCTCTTATGGCATTAGTTGGAGATTTAATTGAATCAATGATGAAGAGAGACGCAAAAATTAAAGATTCGGGAACTTTTTTACCAGGACATGGAGGCATTCTTGACAGAATTGATAGCTACATTTTTACTCCATCTGTTTTGTATTACATTTTTATAATTCTCAAGTATGTAAATTAATTATGAAATTGTTTTTCCAAAAAATAATCTTGGATAATTTTACTAGATAATGATGGTAAATCCACATGAGGTAGATGACCACAATTTTGCAACCCTATAAAATTTAATTTATCAATTCTTCTTATATTTTGAATCTCTTTTCTTCCAAGTATGCGATCATTTTCTCCACATATTGCTTTGATTGGGATATTTTGAATATATTTCTGTGTTCCAGCGAAACCTCCACTTTTTGCAAAGGATGCAAGTGAATTCCTCCAACCTTTACAACCTAAATGAATTGAAGCAATTTGCTCTTCCATTTTACCAACACATTCATCTGGGAAAGCAAATGCTTGCCTACAAAGACTTTTTCTGACTTGCTGCAATCCTAGAAATGAGGCCCCTATTTGGTTAAAGGGGAAAGGTATACTCTTAGGTTCTCCAAACAAACCGGCGGGAGATAAAAGGATAATTTTATCAATAGAATCAGGGATTTCAAAAGAAAGTTTTAAAGCTGTTGAGCCTCCCATAGAGGCACCAATAATTTTTAGATTATTTGTTACTTGTAAAGTCTTGAGGAGATCAATTAAATAAGAAATTATTTGAGAGGGATTGTATTCATTTGTTGCGCACCTAGGACTAAAACCAAACCCTAATAGATCAGGAATTATAACTTGGAAATTTCTTTTTAATGATTGATATATTCTCCTGAATTCTAAAAAACTGCTATCAAAGCCATGGAGGAGAAGTATAGGTTGACCTTTTCCTCCAATAACCACAGGGAATTTTAAAGAGTTCCAGTTCTTATTGAGTTTAATCCACTGAACATCGTTTGCCAAATAAAGACCTAAAGGGTCTAGTAGCGACTTTTTGGCACTCTCAAAAAAATCAACATTTAAATCACTAAGTTGTTCGAAATGGGATTTAGTCAAAAAAAATGATTATATTTTTATTTTTTGTTGTTCAAAAATTGCAATAACATCAACTATATCTTGTTTATTAAATTTAAAAGGCAAGAAGTGAATTTCAGATTTATTTCTACAACAAAAATTAGCAATTTTATCTAAATTCTGATTTTCAAAAACATTTATTCCAAGTTGTGCAATGGTAGTTGGCAAATTCAATTTTTTCATAAATACCAATAATTGTTTAATTGATTGATCAGCTAATTTATTATTATTTTTCATTTCTTCTAGTCTTAATTGCAATAATAAACCAACCCCAACAATCTCACCATGTAAGAATTTATTTGGGGTTATTATCTGAGTAATTGAATTATGAAAAGCATGTGCTGCCGCAGTCCTACACTTTTCTCCCCCAATTCCGCCTACTAATCCTGCTGTAAGTCCACACCCTTCTATAGTATTTCGCCAAAAGGGATTATTATCACATTCATCATTAAATGCTTTTTCACCATCTATTAATAGTTGATCCCTTAAAACTCTCGATATCTGAATAGCTTGTTGAACAAGACCATCATTTATTGCTGAACTAGTTATCGAAGATTCATACCATTTTGCTAAAGCATCTGCTATTCCACTCGCTAGAGTCCTTGAGGGTGCTGTTTGAATAAATGTATGATCATATACTAAGATTTTCGGACAAGACCTTAACACAACATCCTTTATGAATTTACCATTTTTGGTATAAATATTTGATAAAGCGGTCCAACCTGCACATGTAGAGGCACTAAGAGGAACTGTAATACAGGGAATATTCAGACATTCTGCTATATATTTCCCAGAATCAAGAACTTTCCCCCCGCCCGCAGCTATAACAGAATCACAATTATTCGTTGAAATGAAGTTCTTAACCCTTGAGATGTCTTCATAACAACAGTCAAATTCTAGATTAGTAAAAAATACGTTAAGGTTTTGATTTTTTAAATCTTTAAAAATTTTATTTCTAATATCATTCGTATAAACACTTCTTCCTAAAATTAATGGACTTCTAGTTATTTTAGTAATTTGGGGTAAAGCTTTGACCCAAGCATCATTCCCCCTAAATATGGTTTCTGGAGAGATTGACTGCATCTAAAATTAATTTCTACAAATTAGCACTTGCTAACTCTTGAGGTGATTCTTCAGAAGAAATATTAATTGTGACTTTTTTATTATCATCAATATCTACTAGTGCCATATCTCCATCTTTTATTCTTCCAGAAAGTACTTCTTCAGCCAAACTATCTTCTAATAAACGCATGACAGCTCTTCTTAAAGGTCGTGCTCCATAAGCAGGATTATATCCTTCTTCAACAAGTCTTTCTTTGAAGGCATCGGTAACGTTTAATTTAATGCCTTTATCCTGTAAACGTGCAAAAACTTCTTGCAACATTATTTCAGCAATTTCTTTAACTTCGTTTTTAGTTAGTTGCCTAAATACTATTATTTCATCAAGTCTATTTAGAAATTCAGGTCTAAAATATTGCTTTAGTTCTTCATTAACTAAAGATTTTATTCTATTGTATTGGCTATCTTCAACAGAATCTCCTGAAAATTCAAATCCCAAACCACCTCCACCTTTCTCAATTACTTTAGAACCAATATTAGAAGTCATTATAAGTAATGTATTTTTAAAATCGACAGTTCTACCTTTAGAGTCAGTTAATCTTCCGTCCTCGAGTAGTTGCAATAATAAATTGAAAACATCTGGATGAGCCTTTTCAACTTCATCAAATAAAACAACCGTATAGGGACGTCTCCTGACAGCCTCAGTAAGCTGGCCGCCTTCATTAAAACCAACATAACCTGGAGGTGAACCTATAAGTTTACTAACTGTATGTCTCTCCATAAATTCTGACATATCTAATCTGATCATTGCTTCCTCACTTCCGAAGAAATAAGAAGCTAGTGATTTAGTTAATTCAGTTTTACCTACACCGGTAGGACCTGAAAATATAAAACTTGCAATAGGTCTATTAGGATTTTTTAAACCAACTCTTGCTCTTCTTATAGCTCTAGAAACAGCTTTTACAGCTTCATCTTGTCCGATAAGCCTTTGGTGAAGTGTTTCCTCCATATTTAGAAGCTTGACTGATTCGGTTTCAGTTAATTTTTGAACAGGTACACCGGTCCAAGATGCAACTATATGAGCTACATCCTCTTCACTAACCATGGGATTATTTAAAAGTTTCGAATTTTTATTTTCAGTATTTGCATCATTAATAGGATCTTCCTCTGCTAAAGATTCTTTTTTATTTTCC
>CACAXR010000018.1 GCA_902536555.1 uncultured Prochlorococcus sp.
AGCAAAAGAAGTGTCTATAATTTTATGTTTTTCACTCTGAGGATTTAGAAAATTAGATGTATTGACTACGGAGCCATAGGTAAAACATTTTTTATCATTTTTTCTCCAAGAGGCAAGTAATTTTTCTACGTGGCAATTTATAAAATCATCTAAAACAATAAGATCACTATCAATGAATATAATAATTTCATATTTTGATTTAATTACTCCAAGATTTCTTCCAAGTGCAGGCCCTCCATGTTCTTGCTGAAATAGAATAACGTGTGGGAGATTAGCTTTGTTTTTATTTATCCATGAGGTTGTCCCATCAGTTGATCCATCATCAACTACTATTACTTCATAATTACTGATATTTGTATTTAATTTTTGATTCTCAAGCGCAAAAAGACATTTCTCTAATATAGGTAATCTATTGTAAGTCGGTATAACAATACTTACATTCATGATTATGTTTTAGATATGCATAATATATTGAACTCCAAAAGATAAAAATAAAAGATATAACCTAATCAGCTGCACCGCCATTATTTGATGTACCTGTAACGTTTCCGCCATCAGGTCTTCCATCAGTTCTTAATTTCCTTTTTTTGAATTTTCTAGCATAGGCTCTATTACGTTCCTGCTTTTCTTTTTTTAGATTCCTTCTCTTAGACATAAAATTTTTTAACTTTTAATTATATTAGCTCACCATGAGCACTATATATTTTACCATCTTCCATATTTAATATCCTATCAGCCATATCAGAAATTCTTGGATCATGCGTCACCATAAGTACAGAACAATTTTGCTCTTTTGCTAGTTTCCTTAAAAGGGTCACTATTTCTCTTCCTGTCACGCTATCTAAAGCAGAAGTGGGCTCATCAGCTAATAAAAGTTTTGGGTTAGCAGATAAAGCTCGAGCAATGGCAACTCTCTGTTTCTGCCCGCCAGATAAGTCATTAGGCAACTTCTTATGATGTTCTTCTAATCCTACTGCTGATAACCAATCCCGTGCTATTTCACGTCTTTGCAAATATGTTAAACCTTTTATTAAATCGGCGCCCATCTGGACATTTTGTTCTGCTGTTAAACATCTCAGAAGATTGTGACCTTGAAAAATCATTCCAATACTTCTTCTAAGAATCTGACGAGTTTTCCTTGATGCTCCATTTAACTGATTATTTAATACAGTTAAATCTCCACTTTGACAGGTTCTTAATGCTCCAATTAATGTTAAAAGAGTCGTTTTACCACATCCAGAAGGTCCTTTCAAAAGAACCAACTCTCCTTTATCAATATTTAAATTAACGTCATTAAGAACTTGTTTTTTATTCTCATTTTTTCCATAAAAGTGACTCAAGTTATTTATTGAGACTGTTTTAAGGTTTCTAACATTATTTTTTGATTTATTAGCTTTAACCATTTATCTTCAATTGTCAAAAAATTTCGGCAGGATCAGCGTCAACTAATTTACGCATTGCAACAGCGGCGGACCCCATACACATAACTAAAACTAATACGAAAATTAAAATAGTTTTATCTGCATCCATTATTATTGGTAGCTTAGTTGAACTTCTTATAACTGAGTAAAGTATTTGACCAGAGAAATAAGCAGGTAAGTAACCAAACAATGCCAACAAAAACCCCTCTCTGGCTACGACAAAGAAAAGGGACTTAAGTCTATACCCCATTGCCAATAAGGTGGCATATTCTGGGAGGTGATCTGTAACGTCACTATAAAGAATTTGATAAACGACCACACACCCTACAACAAAACCCATCAAAGCTCCCAGACTAAAAATAAAACCTATTGCAGTACTATTTTTCCAATAATTCTTTTCAAATTCTATAAATTGTTTTTTAGTTAGAACCCTAACATCATTTGGGAGTGAGTTATTTAATATCCTTGAAATCAATTCAGGATCAGAACCTTTTTTTAGCTTTACCAAACCAATTTCTATACTGCCAGGTGGGTTAGCAGGAAAAAGTCTTAAGAAGGTTTCTCGACTAGTTATCAAATTACCGTCTGCACCAAAAGATGGTCCCAACTCCACAAGGCCCTCAACAATTACTCTTTTTCCAGCAACCTCAGTCTCAACTTTTTTTTCAGATAAGAACCATTCTTCAATCGGTCCAAATTCAGGTCTAGATAGTTTATCAAAAAGAACTCTTGATGGATTTCTCAATTTATAAGCTTTCTTTGAGAATCCCTCATCTAAAAGAAGTGAATCGGAGGGATTAAAACCTAATGCAAGTATTGATCTAGTTTTAAGATTTTCGGGATTTCTCCAAAGTAAATAATTAAGATTAACGGGAGCAGTTTTTTCAACATCTTCTACTGCAAGAGTTTGAATTAATCTTCTTTTTGGGAATCCACTCATGCTTATAGAACTTTTTGATCTGGGACTTATCAAAACAAGATCGGCATCTAGAAGTTTATGAATAGTTACGCTCGTATCAAATAAACCATCTCTAAAACCTAATTGCATAAACATCAAAATCCCTGCAAAACTGATACCAGCTATTGCAACAGCTAGTCTTAATGGTTGCCTAGTTAATAACAACCAAGCTAATGGAATTTTTCTAAATTTTAAAAAAGAAAAACTCATTAGGGAATAAATTTTGCAATCACTTTCATTCCTGCATAGTTTTGAACGATATCTATAGAATCTTGATCTAGTTTTACTAGTACCTCGATAATTCGTGAATCAGCATCCCCTGTTGGATCAGTTGATAGAACTTTTCTTTGTTTTACCTGAGGACTAATCCTAATCACCTTTCCCTTAAGATTTTTTTGGAAACCTCCATTCTCACTAATCAATTCAACATTCTGAGAGATAAAGACTCTATCTATGTCAGATTCATAAACCTCTATCAAAGCTTCCATTTTTTGACTAGAACCAATCTCCAAAATCCCTTCATTTTGAGGCCTTTCACCAACTCTCGCATTTATTCCAAGGATAAAACCATCAATTGGACTCCTTAGTTTTGAATTAAATAGATCTATCTTAATATTTTTTTGATCTCCAATAAGGTTTATTTTCTGTTTTTGCAATTTTAATAATTCATCTTTTCTCTGTGAAAACTCTACAAATGAATATACATCTTTGCTCAAAGCTTGCTCATACCTTTGAATTTGATCTTTCTTAAGGGTAATTTCTTCGTTAATAGTATTAATTAGATTTTCATTTCTTTCATGATCAACAATTAATTTTTCTCCATTTTCAAAAATTGCGAGGATATCACCTTTTTTTACGAAATCTCCTTCATTTACTAAAATTTCGACAATTCGGGGGGAAGAGCCAAACTGACTTATTGGAGCTGCCAATTGTCTAATCTCTCCCGAAGGAGAAAGTTGACCAAGTGCGGCAACAGCTGTAATAGGAGGTATGAAATCTGAAGTTATTTCCTCTTTAAATTTTGAACTAGATTTATTATTCCCAGAACAGGAAATAACACCAAGAGAAATTGGTGTAAATAATAAAAAATAAATAAATAAATTTTTTAATAAATTTAATTTCATTAAAAATCGAAGAGTACTGTCTTTATATAGTTATTGACCCATTTTTCATCAAAATATTTTAAAAGTACCATGCTAGTCTTCTCATTCTTCATTTGTTGAGCACAATAATTTTTTTGAAAATCTACTCTCTCTTGAATAATTTCCTCATTAACTTCCGGTATAGCTTTCTTACTTAATTTGATCAAAATAGTGAGGTATTGATCTACAACTCTACAAAAATCATTTTTTTCAGATTTACTTTTTAAGGAAGCAAAAAATACATTATTGGAAAAAATCCCGCCCCATTTAGGGATTTCTCTCAAAGAGGTAAAAGAACTTTTATCAACTTCAGATAATAATTTTTCGTATTTCAAACCTTGTTTTTGTGATGCCGGGGATAGATCAACAATGGCAGCAGAAACAATATCATTTATTTTTACCAAATCCATCCCAAAAATTGGGATATCAAACTTTGGATCAGGGAAAAATACGCAATGTAATATTTTAAGATTCTTTGAAAATCCTGCTACTTCAATATGTAGCTTTCTAAAACCTTTTGCTTTATGAAATTCATTTTCAATATAGAGTTCTCTGCCTATTTCTTTAGATGTTATGTTAGTTAGTTTTGGATCAATTTTTAAACTCTTAAGGTCCTCAAGCATAGATCTATGCTCTCTAATATTTTGTAATAACTCCAAAATAAGAGGGTCATTTAATTTTGTTTTAGTTAAAGATTCAGACAACAAGGCTAAAAAGTACCAAAATAGAATTTAAAAAGGGAACCGAAATGAATGTAGGAGACGTTAACTACTACACCCATTCAAGCAAAACTAGATGTGTGTTTGTGGATAATAAAGAATTGCCGCTCATAAGCATTGATATTTGGTGCAAAGCAGGTTCTTCATTTGAGGATGTTAATAAAAACGGCACTGCTCATTTTCTAGAACATATGATTTTTAAAGGATCTAACAAAATAATGCCAGGTGAGTTTGACCATAAAATTGAATCACTAGGCGGATTAAGTAACGCTTCAACTGGTTACGATGATGTACATTATCATGTCTTAGTTCCACAAAGTAACTTTAAAGAATCACTTGCTCTTTTGACAAATATTGTCGTTGCTCCAGATTTTAATCCTGATGAATTTTTAAAAGAAAAAGGTGTAGTTATTGATGAAATAAAACAACAAAATGATCAGCCTGAAGAAAGACTATTTAATTATTTTTTGAAAAGAGTTTGGTTAAGTCCGAATTATGCCAATTCAATTCTGGGAACAGAAAATAGTATTAAAAACTTAGAGATAAATGACCTTATAAAATTTCATAGAAAACACTACACTACCGAAAAAATTTGTATTGCAATTGCGGGGAATCTCTCTGGAGAAATTTATAAAATTTTTGAAAAAAGTGATCTATCTGGCATAAAAGAAAGTCCAAATTTAATAAATCTAAAAAATTTACCTTCTTTAAAAATTAGGAATGGTAGAGAGTCAGTTAAATTTGATAATTTAGAGTTTTCAAGAATATTTATGGCTTGGTTTATCCCAAACCTAAATGATCAAAAAAATATTATTGGACTAGAGATATTAGCATCAATACTCTCTGTTGGAAGAAACAGCAGATTAGTTAAAACTCTAAAAGAAGATAATAATCTTGTTGAATCGGTATATGTAGATGTAAATGCTGGAGAATTAGGAGGATTATTTATAATGGAAGCAAGTTGTGAGTACCAAGATATTGATTTAGTAGAAAAGAAAATTAATAAAACAATAGATGAGATCTCAAATTGTAAAGCCTTGTCTCTAGATGAAATAAAAAAAGCAATAAATATTGTGAAAAGTAATTATATCTTTAATTTAGAGACATCTACACAACTCTCTTCATTCTTTGGAAATGAACTTCTTTGGGGGAGAAAATCATCAATCAATAATTTAGATAATCATTTAAAATATTGGAATGACTTGGATAACTTCAAAGAGATCACAGAATATATCCGTGGAGAAAAATTCACTTTGATTGCATCCCCTGGTAAATGTTAAAAAGATTTTTTTTAAATAATAAGAAAAGGAATTTTTCAACTGCTTCAATTTGGATTAAAGGGGGGAGTGATATGGATAGTACTGGCAAAAAAGGGGTAAACAAGATCCTTTGCTCTTTACTTACAAGAGGATGTGAAGGTTTTAACAGTTTTTCTCTCTCTGAGTATATTGAGTCCTATGGAGCAGAATTAAATCAAGAAATATTTGAAGATGGTATTTCAATAAGTATTAAATCCCTAAATGAACATTTCAGCAAATTAATCCCTTTATTAGATTTAATAATTAATAAACCAATCCTCTCGGAAACTGAATTTAAAAAAGTAAAAAAATCTTCTATTGATTATATAAAAAAAGATAAAGAGAATCCATTCAATATCTGTTTTGAAAAATGGAAGAAAATTGTTTATTCAAATCACCCTTATGCTTTCAACACAATTGGGAATGCTAATGATGTCTCAAAGATTACCTACGAAGATGTTTTGCTTGAGTTTAAAAATTTTAAAAATAGAGAAAAGTATTTAATTTCAAATAATCCTGAAATAAATGGAGAAAGTTTTGAAAAATTAGAAAAAAAAATCTCAAAAGAAAAATCAGATCCTTTAAATCATGATTTAAATAATACGAATAGATTTGATTATTTTAATAATGATTCAAATCAAACAATAATAATGATGGGGGACCAAACTTGCTCGCGAAGAAGTAGTGAATATTTTCCTCTTAAGGTTTTGGAGTCATATCTATCTTATGGAATGAGCGCTGCTTTATTTAAACTCTTTAGAGAAAAACATGGTATTACTTACGATTTAGGTGTTTATTATCCTATCAGGAGTGGAAATGCCCCATTCTTAATTTATTTATCCGTATCCAATGAGCACGCAATTTTTGCTTTTGAACTTTTATCAACATTATGGAAAAATTTACTTTTTAATCCGTTGACTGATGCTGAAATATTTTTAGCAAAAGAAAAACTAAAAGGTTCTTTTCTATTAGGGAATCAATCACTTGATGAAATTTTACAGAGAAAGATACAGTTATTTAGTTATGGTATTGCACCAACTTCTGATATCGATTTAAATTCAAAAATAGAGGAAATATCTTCGTTAGATATTTTTAAATTAACTATTAAGTATTTTTCAAAACCTTTTCTGAGTATTTCTGGAAATAAAAATATATGCTTAGAAATTTCTAATATTTGGGGGAAAAACTTTTAAGTTAGTTTTTCTCAATCTTATCAATATCGATTAAAAACGAACCTCTTCTAAACTTTACTTCAACAGTATTTGGGGATTTGATAGATAAGATTTCCCCAATTTCATCAATTGCCACTAGATCAGGTGGTCTTAACATCGGCATATTATCTGAAGTCTTTAAGTAAGAGACTGGCGCAATCAACTTAACCTTATCGTTGATCTCAAATTTCATTTATAAATTAGATACAATAAAGAGTAGTATAAGCATAAAGTTAGAGAAAATATCAACGAAATGCACTGATTCATTCTAGAATCCTATAATTAACTTTTACAAATTAATGAATCAGAAATTTAAAACATTAATTCTATGGGCTTTACCTATACTTTTAGTAATAGCGCTTTCTTACCAATTTTTATCTTCAAGCAACGTTGATTCACTTAAATCTAATGGGACTACTGTTGCGCCAAGAAATTCAGCGGTAGCAAGAGTTAGTTATGGCAGATTTTTAGATTATATTAATTCAGGAAGAGTTACATCTGTTGATATTTTTGAGGGAGGCAGAAATGCAGTTATAGAGACAATAGATTCGGATTTAGATAATAAAGTTCAAAGGTTGCGTGTAGATCTTCCCGGATTAACACCAGAACTTATAAATATTTTAAAAAATGAGGGAATCAGTTTTGATGTTCATCCAATTAAAACAGCTCCTCCTGCATTAGGAATTTTAGGTAATTTACTATTCCCGGCTATCTTAATTGGAGGTTTAATTTTGTTAGCAAGGAGGTCAAATGGTATGCCTGGAGGTCCTGGCCAAGCAATGCAGTTTGGGAAAACAAAGGCAAGATTTGCAATGGAAGCTGAAACAGGAGTTGTATTCGATGATGTTGCAGGCGTTAATGAAGCAAAACAGGATCTGCAAGAAGTTGTCACTTTTCTGAAAAAACCAGAAAAATTTACTTCTGTGGGAGCAAGAATTCCCAAAGGGGTTCTTTTGGTAGGTCCTCCTGGTACTGGAAAAACCCTTTTAGCTAAAGCAATTGCAGGTGAAGCTGGTGTGCCATTCTTTTCATTATCAGGTTCTGAATTTGTTGAAATGTTTGTTGGTGTTGGCGCTAGTAGAGTCAGAGACCTTTTCAAAAGAGCTAAAGAGAATAGCCCTTGTTTAATTTTTATTGATGAAATCGATGCTGTCGGAAGGCAAAGAGGTGCAGGTATTGGTGGAGGTAATGATGAGAGAGAACAAACTCTCAATCAATTACTTACCGAAATGGATGGCTTCGAAGGTAATAGTGGCATAATAATAATTGCTGCCACAAATAGGCCCGATGTTCTTGACTCAGCGTTAATGAGACCAGGCAGATTTGATAGACAGGTAACTGTAGATGCACCTGACATCAAGGGCAGACTATCAATATTGGAAGTTCATGCTAGGAATAAGAAACTTCAAGAGGATTTAACGCTTGAAAGCATTGCGAGAAGAACACCAGGGTTTACTGGAGCAGATTTGGCAAATTTATTAAATGAGGCTGCAATATTAACCGCTAGGAGGAGAAAAGACTCTATAAGCATCTCAGAAATTGATGATTCTGTAGATAGGATTGTCGCAGGAATGGAAGGTTCTCCACTAACTGATGGCAGAAGCAAGAGATTAATTGCTTATCATGAAGTCGGGCATGCTCTTATAGGTTCACTTGTAAAAGCCCATGATCCTGTTCAAAAAGTGACCGTAATACCAAGAGGGCAAGCTAAAGGATTAACTTGGTTCACCCCAGATGATGAACAAACGCTCGTTAGCAGGGCGCAATTAAAAGCGAGGATAATGGGTGCTTTAGGAGGAAGAGCTGCTGAAGATGTAGTTTTTGGAGAAGGTGAGATTACAACAGGAGCTGGAGGTGATTTCCAACAAGTCGCTTCAATGGCCCGCCAAATGGTTACTAGATTTGGAATGAGTAATTTAGGTCCTATAGCTTTAGAAAGTGGAAATCAAGAAGTATTTGTTGGTAGAGATTTAATGACTAGAAGTGAAGTTTCTGATTCAATCTCTAAACAAATTGATGAAAGTGTAAGAGTAATGGTCAAGGAATGTTATAAAGAAACCTACGATATAGTAAGCAAAAATAGAGAAGCTATGGATAAGATAGTTGACTTATTAATCGAAAAAGAAACATTAGATGGGGATGAATTTGTAAGTATTCTTTCCAAATTCACCAAAATTCCTGAGAAAGAGAGAACACCTCAATTATTAAACTAAATTTTTATTGGTTTCTTATCTAAGACCAGATCAATTAAACCGTAGTCAACAGCTTCATTTGGAGACATATAAAAATCTCTATCAGTATCTTCTTTGATAGTGTCATAATCCTTTCCAGTTCTTTCTGATAATTCAGTATTAAGTCGTTCTTTTAAGAACAAAATTTCATCTGCTTGAATTCTTATATCACTGGCTTGCCCTCTAGCTCCTCCAAGTGGTTGATGAATCATTATTCTTGAATGCCTAAGGCTGCTCCTTTTCCCTTTAGTACCTGCGGCAAGCAAAAATGCACCCATACTAGCTGCTAAGCCAACGCAAACTGTATGAATATCAGGCTTTACATGTTGCATTGTGTCAAAGATACCCAATCCGTCATATACGGATCCGCCGGGTGAATTTATGTACATATAAATGTCCTTATCTGGATCCTCTGCCTCTAGGAACAATAATTGGGCCACAATTCTATTAGCAGTTTCACTAGTAACTTGTTCTCCCAAAAAGATTATTCTCTCTCTTAATAGTCTCGAATAGATATCAAAGACTCTTTCACTACCGCCAGATTCTTCTAAAACTAAAGGGATCATAATAATATTTATCTGTTTATTAGATATTAACGATATTGAGTCAACATACGCTAACCTTATTAAGGTTTACATATAAAAAATTGAAAGAAAAATTGACTGTTTCAGATAGCAAAAAGTTATTCCATGAAAAATTTCCTTACGTTATTCCTGGTTTATATAAAAAAATAGTTGATGAAATGCTTGTCGAACTAAATCTTCTAAATCATCAAAATGAATTTACGCAAGATTATCTCTTTTGTGTCGGACTCACCGAAACATTCAAAGAATTAATGAAAGGATACAAACCTGAAAAACATTTGGAACTTCTTTTTGAATCTTTATGCAGTTCTACAAATTTTCAAGCGAAGGAAATTAATGAAATATCTAAAAAGTCTCAAAAAGAATTAAAGGATAAAACATCTAAAGATATTTTTAAATTATTAGTAGAAAAAAGTAATTCTAAAATTTATCCTTCAAGGATTTTGAACTTAGGGATATATATATTAATTTCAAACTCCCAAGATTTCAAAGAGAAAAATGAATCAGATAAAAATAAGATGACCTCTGATATTTTTGAGAAGTTAAGCTTATCTGTTAATAAAGCAGAAAAAGATATTGGAATCTACAAAAGCAGCATATCAAAAATGGAACAAGCAAAAGAATTAATTGAAGAGCTCAGAATTAAGGATAAGAAAAAAGACGAAAAAAAATAATGACTATTTTTTTAATCTTTTTTTATCTTTCCAAGAGACATAGGATATATAAATTACAGCGAATGTTATAAATATAAGCAAAACAAACGATGTTAAGATAAGAAATTTACTTAAATAGACTTCATAAGTTAAAAATGAAATCATATGTCAATGGATCCGTCCCCATTTCTTCCCCAAACAACCATTGCAATTGAAAAAGTAAAAATAGCAGCCAATGCTGCCCAGCCTATTTGAAAGATCATTAGGATTTAATCGTTTTAATAAATATAACAGAACTTCAAAATTTTTTAATCAATTTATAGCTAAAGTTAATTTCTCAGAAACAAAATTTTCCCAATAGAATTGTAAAAAACTTAAATTGGGAAGGTTAGTTTTAAATCATAGTACAAATATAGAAGGTCTAATTCCAATACTTCAAAAATTAGCACTGGAAAATAATATCAAGACTATAACCCCAGCTGTTATTTCAAGAGCCAGGGGAAGATCCTCTAAATTGATAATTAGATTGTCAGTGAAAACTATAAACGGATATAAAGCAATCGCAAGAAAGGGTAATACAGCTCAAGAAGTTTTTATTTCAACAGAGTTAAGTAAAGATGAATTAAAAGAAATCATAGATCTTTATAATAAAAAGTAATTAAATTAAAGGGTATTAGAAAAGAGTTAGGAGAGAACATTCATTCAAAGTTATTTCTCAAACACTCATGGGGATAGTTTTAAATGCTTCTTCTAATTACTTTTTCAGTTTGGTTATGATTTTTGAAATTTTCTTAATTTAAATTCCAAATATTATGAAAGATAAACTATATGATAATGCTGATAGCTTTGCAATGTCATTTGATGAGGAATGGGAAAATGTTAATTGTGATGATATACGATTAAAGATAGATAAGGTATTAGAACTTTTATCAGATCACCCTTTTTTGATATCTAATCCCGAAAATGCCAGAAAAATGGCAGAATTTAGGATATTTTCATTAAAAAAATTTCAATAATCATTTTTAAATTTTTTAAAGTTAATTATTTTAAAATTAATCTTAATTACTTAAGATTTAAATAGTTGGTGAATTAAAAAATCCCTTACTGTATAAAAATATTATTATGCCAATAATTGGACCTATCCCAAAAACAAAAAGTACTAATTTCGCAGAATTTTTTGTTTGACCTAATTTTTGATCTTTTAAATTTGAATTAGTTTGTTTTTTTTTAGTTTTTTTCTTTTTCATGAAGGATATATTACTACAATTCGACTTTAAAAGGTTTTGATATGTTATTGGGTTTGAAAAAAATATTTTAAATTGACAAAACTTATATTGGAGTCAAAAAAGATCGTATTGTATAATGTAAAGAATATAAAGGAAATATGAGTGCAACTAAGAGAGAGGAAGTTTGTTCTCACCTTAGATATATAAGGTTAGAGCTTAGAGAGATGCATCAAATGCTCATCAAAGAAGATTTGTTGCCAGATCTTAGTGAAGCAAAGGAAGTACATGCTCAGCTTGATGCTTTATTGGATTTATTATCAGAAAAAAAAGTAACCAAAATAAAAAGCCAATTTTAAGAGCTTTCAGTCAAATTGATTGAATTAAAGATAATTTGTAGCTGATTCTATTTTTTTTCTATTGTCGTGCATCTGTTCTAATTTATTGTAAATTTCTTTAATTTGGATTTGTATTAGATCGGTCGAATGTATATTACTTAACGCATCTAATGTTGATAGAAGGCTTTCTTTGGCTTCAATTAAATGTCTACATTCTTTACTACCTGCTTCGTATGACATAGGAATATTATAAAGAAATCTATTATCTTAAATATATTAGAAATTCTTCCGTATTGCTTGATACTCTTATTAAATCAACGCTTATTATTGTAATTTTCAATACAGACTAAGAAATTATTTTTACTAAGATTCAATAAAAACAAATGCAAGAAAACTCCAACGATTATAAATTCTGTATTGATTTGGCACTAGATAATGCAAAAAAAAGAATTAATTTACTTGATAATTTTGATAAAAAGTGTGTTCTAGAAGAATATAAAGAATGGATGAATGATGGTTTAAATAAGCATACGGTTTTACTACTAAGAGATGATCCGATTATCTAGGAGAGATGTGAAAATATTTTTTAATTCTTTGTACTAGAAGTAACCCTAAATAAAAAATAAAGACTTACTATAAAAATTACTGACAGAATAAAAGTTAATGATGAAAAACTATCCATATCTATATTAATTAAAAAATATATTTAACTATAGCATTATAGATAAATAAGTCCTGAATTCAGTTTTCCTTGAAAAGTGAAAGAATAAATTTATTCAAACTTTCTTTTTCTAAAAATATTTTTTTCTTCTTATAGGTCTTTAATTTCTTAAAAATTAAATCAACTAAGTGTTCTGATTTTGGAGTCATATATTAAATTTATTTTTCCAATAAATAAATTTTCTCTTCACCTATTTTATCTGGCTTTGTTATTTTACATCCTTTATCTTTTTCCATATTGCAATCTTTTGTGGCAGGAACAGATTTCCAGGTACAAATTTTTTCTTGGGATTCTTCTTTTAAAATATTCCATCCATCATCTAAGTATTCTGAAATACCATTCTCTTCACAAGTAAACTTTATTTCCATTCTTTTCTTTTCTGAATTAGGATTATCCTCAATATTTTTTTCTAAATTATTTGTGGGATACTCTTTATTGGTGGATGACCTACAAGAAATTAAAAAAATTGCGATTAGAATTAAGGTAGGAAATTGTTTTATTATTTTCATTTCTAACTTTTGATGATTCTAAATTATTTAAATTATAGTTTATTTTGATCCTATTAAATTTAATAGTTTATCCATTTTATCCATTAAGTCTTTTACATCATCTGTCTTTGGTAATATTAATTCTTCCGTAACTTGTAAATGCATTTTCTTTAAGTTTTGCCTCAAATCTTGTAAATGCATTTTTACTTTTTCTTTCTTTTGTTTTATATCAGTCATAGGAATAAAATTTAAACCTTATTAAACTTAAAGTTACTATCATAATATTGAGATGCTTATTTATAGAGAATAATTCAAAATTTAGTTTTTTAAATTTTCTATTTCGTATATTTCTTCACCACCATAACAAAAATTTGTAGATAACATTTTTATTTCTCTATTATTAATTCCGATTATATTTTTATTTTTAATAATATAATTTTTAGCAATCGCTTCACAATCTAATTTATTTTTTGCATGTTTAATAACTGGATAAAAATATGCCAATGTAGTAATTAAAAACAAAAATATTATTATTGATTTTTTTTCATTTTGTAATAAATCATTATCACTTACTGATAACCAAATAAAAAGATTTTGCGCAAAGGAGAAAAGAGTATCTTTATGTATCAAAAATTTACAAGAGAAAAGATCTGATCTCCAAAAAGGAAAGCTAATTGAAATACCTGTAACCCCTTACAAACGATAATTAGAAATTGAATTTAAATTTCAAATTCTGATTCGAAAAGATTAAATGCATTTGTATAGCTTGTAAGAAGTTCTTCAGAATTATCAGAAAATCCTTTTCGTTCGTAATCTTCTTTTAATACATCATATAAGTAAACCACTTTGTTAAAGGCGCTCATATATTCTTTTTGTATGTCTTCATCATCGATATCATAGATTTTTGCCAGTACTAATTCA
>CACAXR010000019.1 GCA_902536555.1 uncultured Prochlorococcus sp.
TTACGAAATTAATAATTTCAAGACAGGTTTTCCTGATTTTCAAGATTATCTTGATTCATTATTTGGATATGAATACTCACCAAAGAATTACGAGGAATATGATAATGAACCATTTGAGGATGAATCAATACATACAAATAATGATGAATTTAATAATTATGAATACCCTACAACCTCTCCAGAAGAGCCGCCTCCAGTTAAACTCCACCAAGATATTGAAACAATTATTGAATTAACTCCTGATGAGGCCTTAAATGGAGCTTCAATTTTAATAGAGCTTGAAGATGAAACCGTAGTAGAAGTCGATACGCCTCCTTTCGCTGGAGATGGGTGGCGATTAAGACTTGAAAATATTGCAAGAGGGGGTAAAGATCATTATCTACAGTTAAAAGTTCAAACCGAAAGTGGTCTAAGAATAGACGGTTTAAGAGTTCTTTATAAACTAGAGTTATTTCCTCATGATGCTCTACTTGGTTGTGCAGTAGAGGTCCCCACCCTTGATGGAAATGTCACACTTCAAGTGCCACCAAAATCATCTACAGGAAGAATGTTACGTTTGAAAGGTAGAGGTTTAACTTTCGAAGATAATGTAGGTGATCAATATGTTGAAATCATGGTAGTAATACCTGCTGATATTAATGATGAAGAAATTGCTTTATATACAAGATTACAAGAATTATCACTTTCTGATTCTTAATCAAATATTATATAAATAGAAAAATCAATACTTATGAACATATTTGTTCTTTTATATAATTCAGGAACAGATAAGGAAGGAATTCATTCAATCGAACTAAAAGGCAGGACCATTGTTCTTATGTTTGAAGATAAGGATGATGCAACAAGATATTGTGGACTATTAGAAGCTCAAGATTTTCCTTTGCCAACAGTTGAAATGATCAATATTGAGGAAATAAAAGATTTCTGCACTAAATTAAACTATGAATGCAAATTAGTAGAAAAAAATTTTGTACCTAAAACAGCAGAAGATAGGTTGTTAATTTCACCACCCCAGAAAAACCTAGAAGTTGAAAATTGGGAGGAAGACAAAAATAGTAAAAAAGATAACATTGATATAAATACCATTAAGGAAAACCTTGAAAAGTTGCTTTAGCTATTAAAATATCAGAATAATTATTAAACAAATAAAACATGAAAACTGCATTATTTGAAACAGAAGTTGGGAACATTAATATTGAATTTTTCTCTAACGACGCACCTAATACAGTGAAAAACTTTACGAATTTGATTAGTGATGGTTTTTATGATGGTTTAGCATTTCACAGAGTTATTCCTGGATTTATGGCTCAGGGTGGATGTCCTAATACTCGGGACGGAGCATCTGGTATGCCTGGAACTGGAGGTCCTGGATATAATATTAAATGCGAAATTAATTCCAATAAACATTTAAAAGGCTCACTTTCTATGGCTCATGCAGGAAAGGATACAGGTGGTAGTCAGTTTTTCATAGTCTATGAACCTCAGCCTCATCTTGATGGAGTTCATACTGTTTTTGGTAAGACTGATGATATGGATGTAGTTCTAAAGCTTACTAATGGTTCAAAAATTCTAAAAGCAACTTTAAAATAGTAATTTAGCCTTCAAAAACAATACTAAATGTCTCTTTATCTAGATTAAATTTTCTTGTAGATGAATATAAGATTTCATTATTAATAGTAAATTTAGTATTGATTAATTTGATGCTACTTTTTGGGTGTAATGCCTGTTCAATGTTTCTTGAAACTATAATTCCAATCTTTGTACTATTTTCATAATTAGATAAAAACTGAATAAATAATTCTATATTCTTTATTTCTTCATCAGTAATGTTGGAATTAGATCTGTTCTGATCATGTAAAATTCTCCAAACTAATTTTGGTCGATTCCAAAAAGCCAATAATCTTGGAGTACTTTCTAGTTTGATATTAATGTTCTTATAACTACAGAATTTAATAACGTCATTTTTTATTGGAACTAGATCAATAGATTTATATTTTCCGTTAAGAAAAATTGATATAAAAGGATCGATATTCCTGGAATTAGAATTATCTTCATCAATCATATGGCCCAACTTGGTTTTTTTTACACTCAAATATTCTGCATTATTATCGTTTGGACAAATAACCAATGGAACTCTCTCAATAACTTCTATTCCATAACCACCTAATCCAGCAATCTTTCTAGGATTGTTTGTAAGTAATTTTAGTTTTTTTATCCCTAGATCGGTTAATATCTGTGCTCCAACTCCATAATTTCTTAGATCAGCTGGAAAACCTAATTTTTCATTAGCTTCTACAGTGTCTAATCCACCATCCTGTAAGCTATAAGCCTTTAATTTATTTATAAGACCAATACCTCTACCTTCTTGTCTCAAGTAAACAACAACTCCTTCTTCCTCCTTTTCTATCCTTGATAATGCAGCCTCCAACTGAGGTCTACAATCACAACGTAAAGAGCCAAAAGCATCGCCAGTTAAACACTCTGAATGCATTCTTACTAGTACAGGTTCGCTTAATTTGGATGATTTTTGTTTAACTAATGCAACGTGCTCTGAACCATCAAGTTCATTAACATATCCATAAGCTTTGAAATTACCAAAAATACTTGGAAGTACCGCATCAGATTTTCTAAATACAAATCTCTCAGTTTGAAAACGATAACTAATTAAATCAGCTATTGATATTAATTTCATTCCCCACTGTTTTGCATACTCTTTAAGTTGTGGAAGTCTTGACATCGAACCATCAGGATTTTGTATTTCGCAAATCACTCCAGCGGGATAAAGACCTGACATTAACGCAATATCTACTGCTGCTTCAGTATGACCTGCTCTTTTTAATACTCCACCTTTCTTAGCTCTTAATGGAAAAATATGTCCTGGTCGTCTTAAATCATCAGGTTTTGTATTTGGGTTTATAGCAACTTGAATTGTCTTTGCCCTGTCCTCAGCTGAAATTCCAGTAGTTACATTATTTTCAGGTCCAGCATCAATTGATATCGTAAAAGCTGTTTGATTTTCATCTGTATTTCTATCTACCATTAATGGTAAATCTAAAGAGTCAAGTTTTTCACCTTGCATGGCTAGGCATATAAGACCACGACCCTCAGTAGCCATAAAATTAATTTGCTGTGGAGTTGCAAACTGAGCCGCACATATTAAATCTCCTTCATTTTCTCTCCTTTCATCATCTACAACAATTATGCATTCACCATTTCTTATAGCTGCCAACGCATCGCTGATAGGATCAAATTCAATTTTAAAAGATTCATTTATATCCAAAATTGTTCCATTATTTGATTTGGGACTTGTTTCTTTCATTATTCCTATCAATATAGAAAAATAGTGTTTTAGTTACCTTAAATTCAACACTTTATAATCCTATCTCAAAGTCTGCCAATTCAAAGAAATGAATGTTGCAATAGTAGGTGCTACAGGTTACGGCGGTATTCAAGCGGTAAATCTTTTAAAGAAAAATAAAAAATACAAAATTTCATTTTTAGGAGGTAATAAAACATCTGGATCAAAATGGAATGATAATTTCCCTTTTATTTATCTAGATAATGATCCTTATATAGATGAAATTTCAGTTGATAATATTTCAAATAATGCTGATGTAGCTTTGCTTTGCTTACCAAATGGTTTATCTTCAACATTAACAAGGAAATTATTAGATAGAGGACTAAAAGTTATTGATTTATCTGCTGATTATAGATATAAGTCGTTAGATGAATGGAAAAAAGTATATTCCAAAGAAGCTGCTATTTATAAAAGGAATGATCATGATTTATGTAAAGAGGCAGTTTACGGTCTTCCTGAAATAAATAAAGAAGCCATATCAAAAGGAAGATTAATTGCCTGTCCAGGATGTTATCCAACATCTGCTCTTATTCCATTAGCTCCTTATCTCTCTCAAGGAATTATTGAAAATGAAGGTATAGTTATTGACTCTAAAAGCGGAACCTCTGGAGGTGGTCGAGAACCAAACCAAAATCTACTCTTATCAGAATGTGGAGAAGGTCTTTCAGCATACGGATTGATAAACCATAGACATACCTCAGAGATCGAGCAAGCAGCATCTTTAATTTCTGGAAATAAAATTGAACTGCTTTTTACACCTCATTTAGTCCCAATCTCAAGGGGTATGCACTCGACTATATATGGGAGATTAAGAGATCCAGGATTAACTTCTGATGACTGCAGAATTCTTCTGGATAATTATTATAGAAATTTTAAAAATATTAAAGTCTTACCTGTAGATACATTCCCATCAACAAAATGGGTTAAAAATACAAACCAAATTTTACTTTCTGTTAAAGTTGATAATCGAAATGGAAGAATAATTATATTATCTGTAATTGATAATTTGTTAAAAGGTCAGACTGGGCAAGCAATTCAAAATTTAAATATTATGAGTGGATTTTCAATGGATGAAGGTCTTGATTTAACTAATAATTTTCCATAAAATTACTTCTTATCAAAAAACCAGCAAGAGAGATTGAGTGAGGTAAAATTTTATGCTCAAGCATTTGTATTCTTTTGGAAAGTGATTCAATATCATCATCATTTCTAATTGACAATGCAGCTTGCATTATCAATGATCCACTATCTACCTCCTCTTCAACAAAATGTACGGAACAACCAGTTATTTTTGAACCATTTAATATAGAGTCCTTTATCGCAGAACCACCTTTATATGCTGGAAGTAATGAAGGGTGAATATTTATTATCTTATTTTTAAATTTATTAATAAAAAATGGAGTAACAATTTTCATCCAGCCTGCCATAACAACAAGTTCAACATCGTAATCAATTAAAGTATTTACAATTTCTAATTCAAATTCCTCTTTTTGCAGAAAGTCTTTGCCTCTTATAATTTTGTGAGGTATTTCTTTACTTTCAGCTTTCTTTATACAACCTGCATCATCTTTGTTAGTTATTAGAATTTTTATATCTATATCTAATTCTCCTTTTTCTGAAAGATTAATTAATTCTTGAAAGTTTGTTCCTTTCCCAGAAGCTAGTACACCTATTTTTAATTTTGGGGTAAATCTTCTAAATTCAGATATCTCAGGCGAAATTATGTAATTAAATGATCTATCCAAGGTTTTTTATTTTATCCAATGATAAATTCATATGAAATAAAAAAAACCCTATATTTTAATTGTTTATATTCAAAAACATATTTATTTGAAGATAATAATTTAAACAAATTTAAATGATTCAAATCTATGTACTATTCATATAGATATAATTTAGTAATAAATAAAAGAAACAAATATATAAAATGAATGGAGATTTAAACTCTTGGGATAAATTTTGTAATTATCTTTGGTTTGATAACAAATTAAATATTTGGTTAGACATAAGCAAAATTAGTTTTACAAGTAAAGAGATAAAGAATTTAGAAGATAAATTTATAGATGTTTTTTCATCAATAAAAGAATTAGAAAATGGTGCAATCTCAAATATTGATGAAAATAGACAAGTTGGACATTATTGGCTTAGAAATCCATCAATTTCACCCTCTTCAAAAATAGGAGAGGAAATCAGAGCAGATATCAATGCAATCTCTGAATTTGGAAAACAAATTTTAAATGGAGATATCAAGAATAAGAATAATCAGCATTATACTGATGTTCTATGGATAGGAATTGGTGGAAGTGGGCTAGGACCATTACTTATTACAGAGTCACTGCAAAAGTGTTCTAAAGGCTTAAATTTTTCTTATATCGATAATGTTGATCCTTTTTTAATTAGCGAAAAGTTAGAAGAGTTATCTGAAAAATTATCAACAACATTATTTGTAGTAGTAAGCAAATCAGGTGGTACGCCTGAACCTAGAATTGCTATGGATATTATTAAATGTCACTGCGAAAACAATTATCTTGAATGGAATTCTAATGCTATAGCTATAACTATGAAAGATAGTAAGTTGTTTAAAAAAGCCACTTCTGAAAATTGGTTAAAAATATTTAATTTGCAAGATTGGGTTGGAGGAAGAACAAGTATTACAAGCTCTGTGGGATTACTTCCATTAGCTCTTATTAATGAAAATATTTCTGAATTTATTAGAGGTGCATCATTAATGGATGAAGCCACACGTATAAGTGATTTTAAAAATAATCCCGCAGCACTATTATCATCCGCATGGTATTTAACTGGGGATGGTATTGGAAAGAGAGATATGGTCGTATTACCTTATAGAGATAGGTTACAGGTATTTAGTAAATATCTCCAGCAATTAGTAATGGAATCATTAGGAAAGAAATTTAATAGGAATGGTGAATTAGTTAATCAAGGTATTTCCGTTTTTGGTAATAAAGGATCTACAGATCAACATGCTTATGTTCAACAACTTAGAGATGGCATTGATAATTTCTTTTGTATTTTTATTGAATTATTAGATTCTCCATCTACTAATATTTTTGAAGAAAAAGAGAATCCTAAAGAATATCTTTCTGGTTTTTTGCAAGGAACCAGATCAGCACTCTCTAGTGAAAACAGACAAAGTATCACTATTACGTTAGAAAAGTTAAATTGTTTTTCACTAGGTGCCTTAATCGCTTTATTTGAGAGGGCAGTATCCTTCTACGCTGAATTGGTAAATATAAATGCATATGATCAACCTGGAGTTGAAGCTGGAAAGAAAGCAGCCGCAAATATAATTGAGTATCAACAAAAAGTTAGTAATTTATTAGATGAAGGTGGAGAATATTCTATATATGACATAACTTCATTATTTGATAATTCAGTGAGTGAACCTATATTTTTTATACTCCGTGAAATGTGTTTCGGTAATGATAATTATTTAGTTAAAGGCGATTGGTCAAATCCAAATTCATTAGTTATTCAAAAAATAAATTCTTAAACAACAATATTCATAATTTTTCCTTTAACAATAATTATTTTTCTTATTTCCTTATCTTGAGTCCATTTTAATATGTTAGGTCTTTTAAGAGTCAATTCTTTAATTTGATCTTCACTCATATCATTATTAATATTTACTTTGTCTCTAACTTTTCCATTCACTTGTATTACTAGTTCATATGAATCTTCCTTTAATGCCTCGGCATTAAATGAAGGCCAGTGTTCTAAATGCACAGATTTTTTAAATCCTATAAGATGCCATATTTCTTCTGCAATATGAGGTGCAAATGGAGCCAACAAAATACAAAATGTTTTTAAAGCATCAATTTTTAAATTATTGTTTACGTCATTAATGGAATTTGATAATGAATTATAAAACTTCATTAGTTCTGAAATCGCAGTATTAAATTGGTTATTTAATATGTCATTTGAAATTTCTTTTATAGCGATATTCATTGACTTTATTAAACTTTTTTCTTTATCTGGAAAGGAATTAGATTTACTATTTATATCTTTTGCACAATTTATATAAAGCTTCCAAATCCTGCTTAAAAATCTAAATTGTCCTTCAACATCTGTATCTCCCCATTCCAAATCTTTTTCTGGAGGTGCTTTAAATAATATAAACATTCTTGCTGTATCTGCTCCATATTTTTTAATTACTGATTCAGGGTCTATTCCATTATATTTTGACTTAGACATCTTCTCGAAAAGAACTTCGAGTTTGGTATTGTCAATTGGATCTGTAGGATTTGATAAGTCAGTAATATCGGAAGGAGAAATATATTTACCCGTTTTATTGTTTTTATAGGCTGCGGCCTGAACCATTCCTTGCGTTAATAGTTTTTTAAATGGTTCATCAATATCAAATAGTTCATTATCCCGCAAAGCTTTAGTGAAAAATCTTGCATATAACAAATGCAATATTGCATGCTCTACTCCTCCAACATATTGATCTACAGGCAACCACTTATTAATTTCAATCTTTTCAAATGGCTTATTTGAACATTTAGAAGATGGATATCTTAAAAAATACCATGACGAACACATAAAAGTGTCCATAGTATCAGTTTCTTTTTTTGCCGCTATTCCACATTTTGGACATATTGTATTTATCCAATTATTATTATCACCTAAAGCATTAATCTTGTTAGCCGAGATATCTATATCTTTTGGTAATGCAACAGGTAATTCCGATTGGTTTAAAGGAACAGATCCACATTTTTTGCAATTAACGATGGGAATCGGACATCCCCAATATCTTTGTCTGGATATTAACCAATCTCTTAAACGATATTGAATCTTATTTTCAGCCCATCCATTATTTACTCCATCCTCTGAAATTTTTAATTTAGCAATAGTATTTGATATACCATCGTATTGATTTGAATTAATAAGGTATCCATTTTCTAAATAAGCATCATCAAGCTTATTAATTGTTTCACTTTTATCTTTTATTATTACCTGTTTAATATTAATGTTATTTTTCTTAGCAAATTCAAAATCCCTTAGATCATGAGCAGGCACTCCCATAACAGCTCCTGTACCGTATTCATCAAGAACATAACTTGCAACCCAAATAGGAATAGGTTCATAATTAACTGGATTTATTGCTATTAAGCTGGTTTTTATTCCAATTTTTTCAAGTTCATTATTTTTATTATTTTTCAAATATTTTTTAAGATTTTCTATATTTTGTATAGTTTCTTTATCAGAAATATTTTTAATTAATGAATGATTAACAGAAATTGCTAAATAAGTAACTCCAAATAAAGTATCTGGTCTTGTTGTGAAAACAGTTATTTTCTTTTCTGGATTGGTATTGATATTGAAATTAATATTTGTACCAATTGACTTTCCAATCCAATTATCTTGCATTATTTTTACTCTTTCTGGCCAGTTATCTAATTTTTCTAAATCCTTCAATAACTCATCCGCATAATTTGTAATCCTTAAAAACCACTGCTTTAATAATTTTTTTTCAACTACTGCACCAGATCTCCAAGATTTACCCTCTGAGTCAACTTGTTCATTTGCTAAAACTGTATTATCTATAGGATCCCAATTAACTTCTGATTCCTTTTGATATACAAGACCTGCCTTGTATAACTCTAAAAATAGATATTGTGTCCAAATATAATAATTCTTATCACAAGTTGCAAATTCCCTATCCCAATCAACTGATAGTCCCAATAACTTTAATTGTGACTTCATATGAGAAATATTTTTTTTAGTCCACACACTTGGACTAATTCCTCTTTCAATTGCTGCATTCTCAGCAGGCAAACCAAAAGCGTCCCAACCCATTGGATGTAGGACAGATTTACCCTTAAACCTTTGGAACCGAGCTATTAAGTCTGTAATAACATAGTTCCTAACATGTCCCATATGAAGATTACCTGAAGGGTAGGGAAACATTGATAAGGCATAAAATTTCTCCCTATTCTCAGTTAATTCATCGGTTTTATATAAATTGCCCTCTGTCCATATTGACTGCCATTTTTTTTCTATTTCAGATGGATTATATAAATTGGTATCAACCTCATATTGTTTATCGGAAGAAATCACTTAATTTTTATTTGTTAAATTATTATTTTAATATCCATTGTATAAAATAGAAATAGATTGTTAAAAGGAATAATTTATAATTAAAATTTAAAATATATTATTAACAAATGAAAAATATAACTTTTGAAAAATATCAAGGTAACGGAAATGATTTCGTAGTAATCGATTCTAGAGGAAATGATTTATTTAAAAATTACAAGACAAATAAAATATTTGATATAAAAAAAATTTGCAACAGGCAATTTGGTATTGGAGCAGATGGTGTGATTTTTATAGAAGAACCTAATGAAGATAATAATGCAAAAATGATAATCTTTAATTCTGATGGCTCCGAAGCACAAATGTGTGGAAACGGAATTAGGTGTTTAGTTGAGTATCTCCATGTAAATGATTCAATGAATAATAAAAATATAGAATATAAAATTGAGACTAAAGCAGGTTTAAAAATTGCAAAATATATAAATGATGAAATTACAGTAAAAATGGGAGTTCCAATTTTAGAAAGTCAATATATTCCAACAACAATTGAAAAAAAAATCAATTCAATTCCTTCACATGAATTTATTGAGAAAAATTTTAATAATATTGGTTATGCCGTTGGAATGGGAAATCCTCATTTAATATTCTTTATTCAAGACATAGAGTCAATTGTTCTTTCCAGACTTGGCCCTATATTTGAAAAAAATGTATTATTTCCAGAAAAAACTAATGTGCATTTTTGCCAAATCATAAATAGAGATAATATCAAAGTAAAAGTATGGGAAAGAGGTGCAGGACCAACCTTAGCCTGTGGTACAGGTGCCTGTGCTATTCATGTAGCAGCTTATAAATTAGGTCTTTGTAATTCACAAACCAAAGTATCTTTACCAGGCGGTAATCTTAAAATTGATTGGTCAAAAGACGATTGCGAAGTCATGATGACAGGTAATGCTAAAAAGGTTTTCTCAGGATCAATGTCAGTAAATTAATGGAAAATAATTTCATCTATTTAGATAATGCATCCACAACTCCATTATCTGAGAATGTTTTAAATATAATAAATTCAACTTATAGAAATTATTGGCATAACCCTTCATCTACATATGAGCTAGGGATAAAATGCTCTACGTATCTTGAACAAATTAGATCTAAAATTGCTTATATATTTGAAGCAGATCCAGAGGATATAATTTTTACATCTGGTTCTTCAGAATCAACAAATATTGTATTTAATAATATTTATGAGAACTTTAAAAATGGTAGAGTTGTCATTTCGAATGTTGAACATCAAGCAACAACTATTTGTGCCAATAAACTAAGAAAACAAAATTGGGAAATTTACGAATGGAAGGTAAATAATGATGGAATTTTAGATATTTCTAATATCGATAAAATTTTAACTAATGAAATTAAGCTTTTATCAATTATTTGGGGACAAAGTGAAATTGGGACAATACAACCTGTTCAATTTATAGGTTCCAAATGTAGAGAATTAAATATAATGTTTCATTTAGATGGAACTCAAATATTAAGCAATGGAATATTCAGTTGGAAAGATCTAGAATGTGATTTTTTAAGTTTATCTGCTCATAAATTTGGAGGTCCAAAAGGTATCGGTATTCTTTTAACAAAAGAAAAATCTAGACAGTTTTTAAAAAATAAAGACATATCACTTACTCAGGAATTTTCAATTAGACAAGGTACACAAGCTTTGCCATTAATTGCTGGAATGTATGAATCATTGAAGAATATTAAAGGAAAAATAAAATTATATGATTACATAACTGAATTTCCTCCTAATAATATTGATAAACTTAAAAATTATTTTTTTCAAAAAATTAAGGATAATAATCATATAAAGATTACAGGTAGTATCAACCATAGACTTCCTAATCATATTTCGTTTCTACTATTAAATAAACTATTTGAGCCTATAAGGGCCTATAAGATTGTTAATTTCATGTCAGAAAATAGAATAGCCATAAGTAGTGGAAGTGCTTGTTCAAGCTCATCTGGGAAACCTAGTTCAACACTTAAAAATATTGGTTTAAAAGATGATGAACTATATTCAAATATTCGTGTTACTTTAGGTTCAATAAACAATAAGTCAGAAATAGATAAATTTTTAGAACTTATTCAAATATGTATTGACAAATTTTAATGAAAACTAATTACAGACTACCTAAAGATTTAAATGAATCTCTTAAGAATATGGAGTATGCAATTATTCCAAGTTTATTAGATTCAAATAAAAGATTTACTATAGAATTTAATTTTGAAGGATTGAAGTTTAACAGAATTGGATTAACTATTTACAAGATATTATCTAAAAATAATAATGTATTTATAACATTTGCTGATCAAGGTGCTGTGTCTTTGGCTCAAAGAGACTATCCAGATATCAAAGATAAAATCTTTACTTTTAAATCATTTAATGAATCAAATAATATAAGTAATATTGATAGTGCAATGATATCGATACTTCCTCAGCCATATGATTTCGATTCATTTGAACCTATGTCGGATAATTATCAAGGAATGCATTATTCATTAAATCCAAAATTTGAAGATGCTAATATTGGTATAGGAAGTGTTATTAGAGAGCGCCGTAAAAACTTTGTCAAAACTTGGAAAAATATTTATTTTCTTCAGCCTTTAAACAAAGCTGCTCTAATGCATATTTATCCAAATAACTGGTTGCTTTTCAAAGAAGAAAACAAAAAATATTATTTTAAAAAAGAATTTGAAATTAAACCTGACAATGAATCTATTTTTGTAAATTTATAGATTGAATGTGATAAAAAAAATTTATTCATTTTTCTTAATTGTTCTTGTATTAGTAACATCTCCTTTCTTAATAAGATATTTACTGGCAAATCAGAAAATAACTATTTTAAATAGTATTTATTTTAATTTCCCCGGAATAATTATTAAAAATAAAAGATGTCCTACTTATGATGCATTATTAAATCAAATGCTTGATGATTCTTTTAGCGTTTCAATTATTAATAATAAAGGAGAAATAATAAGTTCCTACAATGATGAAGTTCCAAGGTTACCAGCATCAAATCAAAAATTATTCTCTTCAGCTTATGTTTTAAGTAAATATAAATTAAATAATAATTTAAAAACTTCCTTATTAAAAAAAAATAAAAACGATTATTTTTTGTATGGTCAAGGTGATCCAGATCTGAATTATGAACATATAATCGAATTAATTTCAAATATTAAAGAAAATAAAATTATTAATTTTAATATTGTAGAAATTGACTCAAAATTATATTGGCCTAATGGGTGGACAAATACAGATAAACTTTATGAATATGGATCTCCAATTACATCTCTTGCAATAGAAAGTAATCACAATAAATATGATGATATTTATGCATTAAAAAATTTTATTAATAACTATTTAAAAAATAAATATCCAAATTCAAAAATAACTATAGATTTTTTTGATTCAGAAAAAACATTTTATTTAAAAAATATTAAAGAGATAAGTAAAATATATTCAACTCCAATTCTTTCATTATTAACTCTAACAAATTCTGAAAGCCATAATTTTACAGCTGAATCACTCTTCAAAAGTGCCTCAAATACATGGAACGATAATGACTATGTAAAATTAAAAAAATGGCTTAAAAATAAAGGCTTCCCAGTAACTAATACATACTTTGCAGATGCTAGTGGATTATCTAGAAAAAATAAAATTACAACAAAGTTAGTAGTATTGTTTTTAGATAAAATGAGATATTTTAATGATTTTAAAGCTTATCAATCTACGCTTTCAATTATGGGAGTAAGAGGAACATTAGCTAAAAGATTTGTAAAAAGCGAATTATCTGGAAAGTTTTTTGGCAAGACTGGGACTCTTTCAAATGTCTTTGCATTATCCGGCTT
>CACAXR010000020.1 GCA_902536555.1 uncultured Prochlorococcus sp.
CTTATCAGGCAAAAATCTATCAGATATGTATCGGTCACCAAGGTGAGCAGCAGCCTCTAGAGCATCGTCAGTAATTTTAAGGCGATGATGTTGCTCATAACGTTCTCTAAGACCTTTTAAAATTTCAATTGTATCTTCAATTGAAGGTTCTCCAACCATGACTGGTTGAAATCTTCTTTCAAGAGCAGCATCTCTTTCAATATGCTTTCTGTATTCGTCGAGGGTTGTTGCTCCAATACATTGAAGTTCTCCTCGGGCTAATGCTGGTTTTAAAATATTTGCTGCATCTATAGCTCCTTCAGCAGCTCCAGCACCTATTAATGTATGAACTTCATCTATTACAAGAATAACATTACCTGCAGATTTAATTTCTTCCATTATCTTTTTTAGTCTTTCTTCAAATTCTCCTCTATATTTTGTTCCAGCAACTAAAAGTCCAATATCAAGGGTCAAAACTCTTTTATCTTCGAGTATGTCAGGAATATCTCCAAGTTGTATTCTCTGAGCCAAACCCTCTGCTATAGCTGTTTTACCCACGCCAGGTTCTCCAATAAGAACTGGATTATTTTTAGTTCTCCTACCCAATATTTGAACTACGCGATCTATTTCTGAATAGCGGCCAACTACTGGATCCAATTTTGATTCACTAGCTAACTTAGTTAAATTTGTTCCAAATTCATCGAGGGTAGCAGTTTTTAGATTCCCTTTACTTTGACTAGCTCCACTGCCAACTTCAGCTGTTTCACCTAACATCCTTATAACTTGTGTTCTAACTTTGGTGAGGTCAATACTAAGATTTTCTAAAACCCTGGCGGCTACACCTTCCCCTTCTCGTATTAAACCCAATAAAAGATGTTCAGTTCCTATATAATTATGACCAAGTTGACGAGCTTCTTCTAGTGAAAGTTCTAAAACTCTTTTCGCTCTTGGAGTGAAAGGTATCTCTACAGCTACAAAACCTGAACCTCTACCAATTATCTTCTCTACCTCTATTCTTGAATCTTTTAAATTGACTCCCAGTGATTTAAGAACCTTTGCTGCAACGCCTGTACCCTCTCCAATTAAACCTAATAGAATTTGTTCTGTTCCAACGAAATTATGACCAAGTCTTCTGGCTTCCTCTTGAGCAAGCATTATGACTTTTATGGCTTTTTCTGTAAATCTTTCAAACATTAGAAGATCAAATCCTATTAATAACCTACCAGTAATATGTAAGTTTTGTGTTCAGAATGAGCTTTTGTGAATACCTAAAATTATATTTTATTGATTTAAATTTAACTTTTTTAGTGATATAGCAATAAATAACAGTAATTTCAAACATTCTGGTTATCCGAACAATTAAATTTGAAAATTATTTAGTTGGTAAAAATTTTTCCTTTAAGAGGGCATCTGAACCGTCTTTATAATAATTTTGTCTTATTCCCACGGTCAGAAAATCAAAGCGACTGTAAAATTTCTCAGCTGTAAAGTTAATTTGAGAGACTTCTAAAATCAATTTTTTTATATTTAATTTTTCACATTCTTCTATTAAATAACTCATGAGGTAAGTTCCAAAACCTCTTTTCCTATATCTATGGTTTACAGCAAAGAAATTTATTTGTGCCTCATCAAGAACCACATGAAAAACGCATATACCTACAATTAAATTTGAAAATAATATCCCAAAGACTTTGGAACCTTCTTTTTTAAATTCCTTTGCCCATTGATTTTTGCTCCACAAAGAAATTGTACTAGAATCTAATTCATAACATAATTCAATATCTTTCTCATTTATTTGTTTAATAGATATCATTTTATAATTAATAACAAAAAATTTGAAGTTAAAGTCATTATAAAATATGACGATTTTAGAAAAATCTTATACTAGAATTAAATTATGGAAGAAAAAAAATCCTTTTTAAAACAAAAAATTGATTTCAACAGTCCAAATAAAAATATAGTACCCATTACAACATCCATTGATAAAGATGGAAAGCTATCAATTGGTGGATGTTCCATTGAAGAATTAGTTAATAAATATAGTTCTCCTCTTTATATTTTGGATGAAATCACTCTAAGAAGTTCTTGTAGAGCATACAAAAAAGCATTAGAAAGATATTATCCAGGAAATTCTCTACCCATATATGCATCCAAAGCAAATAGTTCTATCTTCATGAGTAACCTTGTTGCTTCAGAAGGTTTAGGACTTGATGCAGTTTCAGAAGGAGAACTACTAACTGCTCTTAAAGGTGGGGTCCCAAATGAAAAAATCGTTTTTCATGGCAACAATAAATCAGATAAAGAAATAGAATTTGCAGTTAGTAATAATATTAAAGTAATTGTAGATAATGATTATGACTTAGAAAGATTAGAGGAAATCTCAAATTTATTAAATCGTGATTTAGAAATAATGATTCGCTTTACTCCTGGAATAGAATGCCATACACATGAATACATAAGAACCGGATCATTTGATAGCAAATTTGGTTTCGGAATTGAATATTTAAATAATTTATTTAACAGAATCAGTAATACAAAACATTTGAAATTAAAAGGATTACATGCTCATATCGGTTCCCAGATTTTTGAACTAGACCCACATAAGGATCTAGGAGAAATAATGGTAAATGTTATTCTAGATGCCAAAAAATTTGGTCATGATATCCAAAAATTAAATGTAGGCGGAGGGCTGGGAATTAAATATACAGAAAATGACGATCCTCCTTCTATTGATGAATGGGTAAAAACAATTTCCTCATCTGTTGTTAAAGCTTGCAAAAAACACAATTTAAATTTACCTACATTAATGTGTGAACCTGGAAGATCCATTGTATCTACAGCAGGAATTACAATTTACAAAATTGGTGCCTTTAAAAAAATTCCTGGGATCAGAACATATTTGTCTGTTGATGGTGGGATGAGTGATAATCCAAGACCAATAACATATCAATCAAATTATTCTGCATGCTTGGTAAGTAACCCCTATAATACAAATTCAAAAAATAAATTTACTATTGCTGGCAAGCACTGTGAATCAGGAGATGTATTGTTCAAGGAGATAGAACTTGCAAATTGCAAAACAGGAGATCTTATATGTGTTTTTGGTACTGGAGCATACAATAATTCAATGAGTTCTAACTACAATAGAATTCCGAGACCTGCAGCAGTATTAGTTTGTGATGGAGAAGCAGAGATTATTCAGAAAAGAGAAAGTCCCTTGGATCTTTTAAAATATGATGTTTTACCTGATCGCTTTATTAAACAAAATTAGGTACATTTAAATTAATTTTGTTTTTAGTGTGAATTTCTGGGGGATTATAAATTTAAAGCTTTTATTAGATATCTTATTTGCTATCGGTTTTGGACTTTTATTGTTCTCTAGAGTAAAAGAGCAAAGGACATTATGGCTTCTTAGAGGATATTTGTTTTTAGTCTCATCCGCATGGTTTATTCAAAGATTTGCATACCTACCATTAACATCAAAATTAATTGATGCTGTAGTCCTCGCTTGCTCTCTCTCATTAGCGATACTTTGGCAGGGAGAATTAAGAAGATTAATGGAATTATTAGGTACTGGAAGACTAGCTGTGCTTCTAGGAAATCCTCCAAAAGAATTTAGAGCAACTTCAACCACTATCACACAGTTGGTTGATACTGCAGGTAAACTTTCTCAGAATAGAAGGGGCGCTTTAATAGTTGTAGACTTGGGGAGTGACCTAAGACCTGAAGATTTTTTATATTCAGGTACAAATATCGAGGCACAATTGTCAACTGATCTTTTAATAAATCTTTTTGCAACAGATACACCTTTACATGATGGAGCAGTTCTTGTAAAAGGCAATAAAATAATTTCCGCTGGCGTTATACTTCCTCTCTCAAGACAAGGCATAAGTAGATATGGGACCAGGCATCTAGCTGCACTAGGAATTACAGAAAGATTTGACAGGTGTATTTGTGTCGTTGTTTCTGAAGAGACAGGTACATTATCATTAGCTAACCAAGGGAAACTTGAAAGACCAATTACCAGCAGTAGGTTGCAAGAACTTCTAGTAAATTTAATTGGGAATCAAAACTCTATGGGAGCAAATAAAGCATCTTTAAGTAAAAATGTCTCATCCCAAAAGACAGACTCGGGTGATAATATCATCAGTGATATAAATAAAAAAGAGTCAGAAAAATCAGAAATTTTTATTAACAAGAAGGATTAACTAATGAGTTTAGAAAAAGTAATAGACGATAAAATTAATGACTTATTAATGAAAATAGATAAGCAAAAATTGCCCAAACATGTTGCAATAATTATGGATGGCAATGGGAGATGGGCAACTAGAAAAGGTTTACCCCGATCATTTGGGCATAAACAGGGCGTTAGTGTATTAAAAAAAATTCTCAAAGCTGCAAAAAATTTAGGTTGTAAAGTAATTACTGTTTATGCTTTTTCAACTGAGAATTGGACAAGACCAACAAAAGAAGTTGATTTTCTTATAAATCTTTTTAGCGAAGTTTTAAAAAACGAAATTAAAGAAATACATAAAGAATCAACAAAAATAAAATTTATTGGTGATTTAACTCCTTTTCCAAAAAATTTAAAAGAAATAATCTCTAGTTCAGAATCACTTACTAAAAACAACAATAAATTTTTATTCAATGTTTGTGTTAATTACGGAGGCAGACAAGAAATAGTAAAAGTTGCAAAAGAACTAGCATTAAAATCTTCTGCTGGAGATATTAAACCAAGTGAAATTAATGAAGAATTATTTAATTCAGAGCTATTAACTGGAGGGATTAAGGATCCAGAATTACTAATAAGAACTAGTGGCGAAAAAAGGATAAGTAATTTTTTATTGTGGCAATTAGCATATTCAGAAATTTATATATCTGACGTACTTTGGCCAGAGTTCGATGAGCATGAATTTCTTAAAGCAATAATTGATTACCAATCAAGAAATAGACGTTTCGGCGGTATAGAATCATTACCAAATGAATCTTTTGAAGATTCTCAATATTCTTCCTAATAAAAATGGCTAATTCGAATAATCAGTTATTAAAAGAGATTAGGTTCGATTGGAATAAAAAGGAGATATTGGAAATACTTAATATGCCTCTCATTGATTTAATGTGGGAATCACAAACCGTTCACAGAAAATTTAACAAATACGAGATCCAATTAGCATCATTGTTCAGCGTAAAAACTGGAGGATGTGAGGAAAATTGTTCGTACTGTAGTCAATCAATTTATAGTGCTAGCGAAATCAAAAGTCACCCACAATTTCAAGTTGAAGAGGTTTTAGCAAGAGCTCAAATAGCAAAAAATGAGGGTGCAGATAGGTTTTGTATGGGTTGGGCATGGAGAGAAATTAGAGATGGGAAATCTTTTAATGCAATGTTAGAGATGGTTAGCGGTGTAAGAGATTTAGGGATGGAAGCATGCGTTACTGCTGGGATGCTTACAGAAGAACAAGCTTCCAGACTGGCTGATGCAGGTTTGACCGCGTATAATCACAATCTTGATACTAGTCCTGAGCATTATAAAAATATTATTACGACTAGAACTTATCAAGACAGACTAGATACTATCAAAAGAGTAAGAAATGCAGGAATAAATGTTTGTTGTGGAGGAATAATAGGTTTGGGTGAAACTAATAGCGATAGAGCATCTCTTTTGCAAGTGCTTTCAAACATGAATCCACACCCTGAAAGTGTTCCTATAAATTCATTAGTAGCTATTGAAGGTACTGGTTTAGAAGATAATCAAGAAATTGATTCTATTGAAATGATAAGGATGATAGCTACAGCAAGAATTCTTATGCCTAAAAGTAAAATAAGATTAAGTGCAGGGCGAGAAAAACTTTCAAAAGAAGCCCAAATTTTATGTTTTCAATGTGGGGCAAATTCAATTTTTTATGGAGATGAGTTACTCACAACTTCAAATCCATCTTTTCAATCAGACAGAAAACTTCTTAAAGAGGTTGGAGTATCGTTTAACAAAGATTTTGAAACTTGTGAAAAAACATTATCTTCTTTATGAAAGGCAAAAATTATAAAATAGTTTCTCTTTACTCATTCTTTCCATTTCAAGAAAACTTAATTCTTGATCTGAAAAATAAATTATTAGAAATCGAAAATGATAAAGATCTTTCAGGTTTATTAATTTTTGCGAGTGAGGGCATTAATGGAACTATTTGTGCAGAGAAAAATGTAATTGATATTGTTATCAATTTACTTAACAAATATATAGATAATAGAAATTTGAATATTAAGGTAAACTTTTCGAAAAAGAAAGTATTCAAAAAATTAAAAATAAAAATCAAGAGAGAAATAGTAACTATGGGTTTCCCAGAAATAAACCCTTCAGAAACTAATGGGACCTATATTGACTCAGCTGATTGGAATAAGTTAATTAAAAATAAAAATACAATAGTCATTGATACTAGAAATCATTATGAGGTTTCTATAGGAACATTTCAGAATTCTATAAACCCAAATACAAGAAATTTTAGCGAATTCCCCAAGTGGGTGGATGATCATTTAGATACTCATTTAGAAAATAATGAGTCTAAAAATATAGCAATGTTTTGTACCGGAGGAATAAGATGTGAAAAAGCTACTAGTTTGTTAAAAAAGAAAGGTTATAAAAATATTTATCACCTACGAGGAGGCATCCTTAAATACCTTGATGATATACCAAAAGCAGAAAACTTATTTAATGGTGAATGTTATGTTTTTGATAAAAGAGTTGCTTTAAATAATGAGTTAGAAAAAGGCTCATACTCTATTTGTCATGCATGTGGAATGCCAGTCTCAATTCAAGATCAAAAAAGAAAAGAATATAGGAAGGGTATCCAATGTCATTTCTGCATAGATCAATTCAGTGATGATGATAGGAAAAGGTTTGAAGAAAGACAAAAACAGATAGACAGATTAAAAGTGGAAAATAATAAAATCTATCAGGACTAATTCTCAAAATCATGAAAGTTGAAGAATTAGAAAAACTAGCAAGTACCATTGGATTATTAATTAAAATTCAAGCTAGAGATACTCTCGGATTATGTTTCTTTAGAATCGTTATAGCAGAACAGAAAGATAACATCATTAAGATTTGGGCCGAAATGAAAGGTTGGACTTATTTAAATAAACAAGCCATTCAGCTTGATACATTAAGAATTCTTAGTAAAGCTCCTGCCTTTGTTTCGGAATTAATATGGGCAACAACTATGGCTTGGGCAATTGAAAAAAAATCAAGCAACAAAGCAAGACTTTTAGCTATTTTTGATAGTGAAGGATATAGTAAAAAACTTGTAAGATATTTCAAGTTAATTGGCTTTAAAATTGTTAAAGAAGTTGGTTCAAGTCCAGTAGATCTTTTATTAAGATTGGTCTGGGGAGGTGCAGGTACACTTATGAACGGGGAATGTACTTTCATATTGAAAAAACTTGAAAAGAAACTCTCATTAATTAAAGAAAGTTAACCCGCATGATAACTACTTCTAACTAAGGGGCCAGAAGATACTTTCTTGAATCCTAATTCCTTAGAGAAGCGATATAAATATTCAAACTCTGATGGATCCCAATATTTCTTAACTGCTAAATGATTGAATGAGGGTCTTAAATATTGTCCTATTGTAATTTGATCACAATCTATTTTTTTAAGATCATAAATTGTATTTTTTATTTCATCCAATGTTTCCCCAAGGCCTAACATAATACCTGATTTAGTTTGAATATGAGGAGCAATATCTTTTGACTTTTTTAGTAAACTAAGGGATTTTTTATAATTTGCACCCCTCCTAACTTCTTTTTGCAGTCTTTCAACAGTTTCAAGATTATGATTAAAGCATATTGGATCTTTTTCTAAAATCATCTTCAATCTCTCAGTCTGAAGGTTATTAGTTTCATCAAAATTTTTGCCACCACCCCATAAATCAGGAGTTAAAACCTCTATCTTTATTGTTGAATCAATTTTTCTAATCTCATCAATTGTAGATATAAATAAATTTGCACCATGATCAGGGAGATCGTCTCTAGCTACAGATGTCAAAACAACATATTTTAAATTTAGTACTTTCACTGCTTCAGCGACTTGAGTACATTCATCAATATTGATAGAACTAGGTCTACCTTTATTTACCTGACAAAAAGCACATGAACGAGAACATATCGATCCGCCCAGTAAGAAAGTGGCTGTTCCTGAGGCATAACATTCTGCTCTATTGGGACATCTTGCCTCTTCACAAATAGTATGAATATTTGATTTTTTGATGAGAGTTTGTATTTTTTCGAATTCTGAAGCTTTACTAATAGGAAATTTAATCCAAGAGGGAAGTCTTAAGATTTTTTCTTTCTTGATTAGATAATTATCTGTCATTGGCTAATTTAGTTTTGTTCTTCCTTCTAACGCCCTTGCAAGTGTAACTTCATCCACATATTCAAGTTCACTACCCATTGGGAGGCCATATGCAATCCTCGTAACTTTTGTAAAAGGGGCCAACAATTTTCCAATATAAAGACTTGTTGTATCTCCCTCAACACTGGGGGTCAATGCCAATATGATCTCATCTATTTCAGACTTACTAACCCTTTCTACCAAGCTTCTTATTTCTAAGAGTTCGGGTCCAACAGAATCCATTGGGGATATTAAACCACCAATAACGTGATAAACACCTTTAAATTCTCTGGCGCGCTCTAAAGCAAGCAAATCTTTAGTTTCTGCTACTACACAGATTAGTTTTTGATTTCTATCAGTATTTTTACAAATTTCACATTCATCTTCTGAAGTCAAATTGAAACATTTTTTGCACCGACCAACATTACTATGTGCTTCTAACAGAGCCTTTGAAAAATCTCTTATTGTACTTTCAGGTTGTTTTAAAATAAACAAAGCTAATCGCTGCGCCGTTCTTGGACCAATCCCTGGAAATTTCTCAAAATGACCAATTAATTTTGAAAGCGGTTTGGTATAAGTAATCAAAATCAAACTATTTCTAGGAATAATTTAGACGCAAAATTCTGAATTGCCATAATTGTTTGCTTTTAATGTCTTATTATGTTTTTAGTTAGTAATTTCAAACAAAATGAAAAATATTAAATTTTACCCTTTCAAATATTTATTTTTGATTTTTTTGTGTTTAACCCTGAGTGCCTGTAGTGGCGGACTAAATGCGGGATTAGAAGCTTATCAAAGTCCAGATGGAAGATATGCCTTTTTGTATCCAACAGGTTGGACTAGAGTAAAAGTAGATGGAGGACCTGAAATTATTTATCATGATCTAATAAATAGTAATGAGACCTTAAGTTTAGTTATTTCTGATGTAAATAAAGAGGTTCAATTAGAGCAGTTGGGAAGCCCAAATGAAGTCGGTCAAACATTAATTGATAAAGTTATTGCTCCGGAAGGTTCAGGTAGAGAGGTAAAACTTATAACTGCTAACAAGAGGGAAGCATCAAATCATATTTTTTATGATC
>CACAXR010000021.1 GCA_902536555.1 uncultured Prochlorococcus sp.
TTTCGGAAACATTAACCATTTCTTCAACAAAGAAACATTTGAATGTCCTCCTCCAATTAGTACCAGATGATTAAAAGCCATTTACATCACTATGAATAAAGAACATTTATTACCAATTGAAAAATCAAGATTAGGAGTGATTGGTGGAAGTGGATTTTATTCAATGGATCAAATAGAGTACTTAAGAGAACTAGAAATCAATACTCCCTATGGTAAACCTTCTGATTCAATAAAAGTATATAATCTTGGAAACCTAGAGATAGCATTTATTCCTAGACATGGCAGAACACATAGTTTAAATCCTTCTGAAATCCCTTACAAAGCTAATATTTGGGCGCTAAGATCATTAGGAGTAAGATGGATTATTGCTCCATCAGCAGTTGGTTCATTACAAGAACAGATAAGGCCACTTGATATAGTGGTTCCAGATCAATTTATAGACCGGACAAAAAATAGACCCGCAACCTTCTTTAACGAGGGAGCTGTTGCTCACGTAACTATGGGAGATCCCTTCTGCACAAATTTATCCCGTATATTAAGTGAAATCGGGGAAAAAAATATTCCTGGCGGTAGACAATTGCATAGAGGGGGTACCTATCTAGCAATGGAAGGTCCCGCTTTCTCAACTAGAGCAGAATCTAATTTATATAGGAGTTGGGGATGCTCAATAATTGGAATGACGAACCACACAGAAGCAAGATTAGCTAAAGAAGCTGAAATAGCTTACTCCTCCTTATCTATGGTTACTGATTATGATTGCTGGCATCAAACTCATCAAGAAGTTTCTGTAGAGATGGTTTTGGATAATCTTAGATCAAATACTGAAGTGGCTAATAAAATAATATTTGAAGTAGCTAAATTGATTGAAAAAGAAAGACCAAAAAGTAAGTCTCATTTTTCATTAAAAGATGGATTGATAACCCAAAAAGAAAATATCCCAAGCTCCACAAAAGAAAAACTAAGGATATTTACTGATTCTTATTAGGCTTAATTGATATAAGTGATTATCAGGTCAAGGTAAGAATTAGTTAGCCTCCACCGCCAACGCCTTGGTATGAACCATAGAAGAATATTCCTAAAACGAAGATAACTGCAATTCCGCCTGCTGTAGCAACTAGCCATAGAGGAAGAGTACCTTCAGTCCATCTTCTTTCCCATGCAACTGCTGGTCTACCGTCGGGAAGTCTATCTGGAATTCTTCCATCAGGTCCTTTTAATTTACTCATAGTTTTAATTTAATTGAAAAAGTAGCTGGAAAATAAAATTCCCAATACAAAAACTGATAATAAGCCTAAATAAAGGCTTGTACGATTAAGTTCAACTGGAACTTTGTTAGGATTTTCGTTTACTTGCATGATTATTAAATTTATCGGGCTACGAATTGCATTGCAGCAATAGAACCCAAAAAGAATACTGAAGGGATAGCTAAAGCATGAACTGCTAGCCAACGAACAGTAAATATAGGGTAAACGCGGACTTCTGCAGCCTGCATTGGAGCTTGAGAATTAGACATAATTATTTTGTTCTTAAATCAAGTTGAGACTTAGCATCAAATCTTTGTGTTACTACAGGAGCTTTTGCTTCAGATGCCTGAAAATAACTATCCGGACGAGGTGTGCCGAAAGCGTCGTAAGCTAGACCTGTGTATACGAATAAGAAGCCTGCTATAAAAATAGCTGGTAATGTTACTGCATGAATAATCCAGTACCTAATACTGGTGATTATTTCAAAAAATGGGCGTTCACCCGTTGAACCTGCGGCCATAATCACAAATGTTTACCATATGATCTTACAGTGTAAAATCATAACTTCGCGAAGAAATTAACAGCTTGGTTACAGACAGTTGTTAAATTCATCCAAAATTAAGATTTTTTTTATTATTTTCTTAAGGTATTACAGATTTAGCCATTCCATTTAAGAATGAAACCACGCTCACCAAGTATGAATCCTTTCTGTTTATCTAGAGATTCCTTATCAAGAAAAACTATTTTTATGTAGTTAGTTGGCAATGCAGAAGCAAGAGGATCTGAATTCCATGTTTCACCTTGATCTTTACTTACTATTAAAGTGCCATTTCCTCCGCCAGCCCATATATCACCATTCGGATCCCATCCCATATCAAGATAATTGTAACCATTAAGAATAGGTATTATGGGCTTTGACCAACTTTCTAGATTATCAGAATCTTCATTAAATCTAATTTCCGCACCTCTTGAAAGCATCCATAAACTTCCTTCTGGATTAAAACCAATGCTTTGCACTCTCTTACTACTTGCTCTTTGGTGAGCAATCCATGTATTGCTATCGCTATCAAGAGTAGAGAAGAAATTTCCAAGACTGCTTACGCTCACATAATCGCCACTAGATGTTCTTCTTAAATCTCTTATACCTCCCTGTTCCGAAGGGTCTGCTACTTTTGCCTCCCATGTTTCACCACTATTGGAAGTTTCATAAATAGCTGCAGAGGTTGTCGCCAATTGAGCAACTCCTTCATCAATAGTAGTAACTAAAAAAGGCTGGCCTGGTAACTTCCCAAGTGAGAGCCTAGTCCAATTTTTACCTTGATCAACAGTATGCATAACGAGAGACGGTTGTCCTATTAACCAACCTTCAGAACCCTTGAAGTCAATATCGAGAAGGCGAAAGTTCTCTTCAGCAGAAATATCTAATGATCTTTTTTCCCATGTTTCACCACCATCAGTTGATTCCATAATCAATCTGTTAGAGCCTACTAAAAATCCATGATTATCATCTATAAAATCAACATCTAAAGCATTAGCCTGATCTTCAAACTGAATTGTTTTCCAAGGGCTGCTTTCATTCATCTTGACACCTGTAGATGAGCAACTGCTTAAAACGAAACAGAGAACTACAGATAAAAGAAGATTGGGAATACTAGTAATAATTTTTTTCATTTATATATATTAATGCAAAGAGTACAAAGAAAGGAACATAGCAGCTGCAAACGCAAGACCTCCAAAAATTAATATATTTTTTTGTCCCGGAGGTAAACTATTAAATCCAAATCCATAAACTAAATTCTCTTCAAATCCACTAGGTTTTGCTCTGGATCCAATATCCTTATAAAAATTTTTACCAGCTCGACAAACAGGGCAAGCAAAAGTATTCCCATCCAACTCTGAAAAAGGGGTATTTTTAGGTATATTTAATTTTTTATTTCCTTCAGACGGATCATAAATGTATCCACAACTTCTACATTCGAATCTATTTTGTTCTAAATTAGGAACAGGTTGTTCAACTTTTACTCCTGAGGCATTTTCAGAAAGTTTTTCCTTCTCATTGTCGTTAACTATTTTGTTTTCCTCAGAGGCTGGTTGAATGTTTTCACTCACGGTTTATTATTATTCTTTAAGAACTTTAAAAGATTTTGCTTAATTAAGCGACTTTTATTCAAAATTAATTTTTTAATATGTTTTTATTAACTGGCTATGAATATTTTTTAGGTTTCCTTCTAATTGCCGCAGCTGTACCAATATTAGCTTTAGTTACTAATCTCATCGTTGCCCCAAAAGGCAGAACAGGGGAAAGAAAACTTACATATGAATCTGGAATGGAGCCTATAGGAGGAGCATGGATTCAATTTAATATTCGTTATTACATGTTTGCGTTGGTTTTCGTTATATTTGATGTTGAGACTGTTTTCCTTTATCCTTGGGCGGTTGCCTTCAATAGGTTAGGCTTATTAGCTTTTATTGAGGCTTTAATTTTCATTGCAATACTTGTTATCGCTCTGGCATACGCATGGAGAAAAGGTGCTTTAGAATGGAGTTAAAAAATTGAATCCACAATTATCCCCAAAAGCAATAAGAGAAATCCGAGAAGGAACTTGCAATCCTCTTGGCGTACCCCAAGTTACTACAGACTTAAGCGAAAATATTATATTGACAAGTTTAGACGATCTTCACAATTGGGCGAGATTAAGCAGTCTTTGGCCTCTATTGTACGGAACAGCTTGTTGTTTTATAGAATTTGCTGCCTTAATAGGATCTAGATTTGATTTTGATAGATTTGGATTAGTACCTAGAAGCTCGCCTAGACAAGCAGACTTGTTAATAGTTGCAGGAACAGTAACGATGAAGATGGCTCCAGCTCTAGTAAGACTTTATGAACAAATGCCTGAACCAAAATATGTGATTGCCATGGGTGCTTGTACAATCACAGGTGGAATGTTTAGCGCAGATTCTACAACTGCTGTAAGAGGAGTTGATAAATTGATACCAGTTGATTTATACCTTCCAGGATGTCCACCAAGACCAGAAGCAATTTTTGATGCTGTTATTAAATTAAGAAAAAAAGTTGGTAATGAATCAATTTTAGAGCGCACAAAAACAGAGCAAACTCACAGATACATAACATCTGAGCATGAAATGAATCTCGTTTTCTCTGAAAATACAGGTGAATATCTAAACAAAACTTCAGCTAACATAATACCCCCCTCCACAAAAGAAAAAATAACCGAATTACCTGAAAATACTGAAAAAAGTGAAATTATTAATCCTGTAGAAGATTGATGGAAAAAGACGGTACAGCCACATCCTCAGATATTTCAATAGAAAAAGAAGGGTGTATAAGCCAATGTTTGTCTAAAGATGGAATTCCAAATCAATCTTTATCTGATGATCACATAGGAATTGAAAACATATCTGTGGAACCTAGCAAATTGTATGAAGCAGTATCTGCCTTGAAAAATTACGGTTTTAATTATCTCCAATGTCAAGGAGGATATGATGAGGGACCAGGAAAAAATCTCGTGAGTTTCTACCATTTTATAACTGTTGATGATTTACAAAAAATTGAAAAAATTAAAGAAGTCAGATTAAAAGTTTTCCTAAAAAGAGATTCTGATTTATCAATTCCTAGTTTGTATGAAATTTTTAAAGGAAGTGATTGGCAAGAAAGAGAAACTTTTGATATGTATGGAATAAATTTTATTGATCATCCAAATCCCAAAAGACTATTAATGCCTGAAGATTGGAGAGGATGGCCGTTAAGAAAAGATTATATCCAGCCAGATTTCTATGAACTTCAAGATGCTTATTAATTTAATTTTTTTAATTTTCGGTATATAAACATAACGGCTCTTGCGAGTCTCCTTGGATCATGTCTAAGAGTTGGAGTTATTCTTCTTGAATATAATGGAGCTTGCAAAACATAATAACCCTCAGATAATAATTTTTCTTTATTACATTGGACAGGCTCTGCCCCTCTACTTTCGTAATAGTCTACTAATGGAGATTTTTCAAATTGAATCTGAGATAATATTGAGTTAAAAATTCGAGTATTAACTCCAAAATTTGATAATTGTTTTTCTATTGCTTTGATATGTTGATAGACATTGAGTCCATCTGTTTCTCCAGGCTGAGTCATCAAATTACTTATATAAATTTTAGGAGCATTACTTTGCAATAAGGCATCTACTATCTCTGGTACTAAAAGATTAGGCAATAAAGAGGTGTATAGACTACCTGGGCCGAGAACAATTAAATCAGCTTCTTTTATAGATTCAAGAGCACTTGGAAGAGCTGATGGATTTTCTGGTAAATAACCAATCCTCGAAATTAATTTTTTTGATTTACTGATCTTGCTTTCACCATAAATTTTTTCACCATCTTCTAATTCCGCCCATAACATAACATCAATGTTTGTTGCCGGTAAAACTTGACCCTGTACGGCTAAAACCTTACTAGAGGCTTGAACTGCTTTTTCTAAACTGCCTGTAATTGTTGTTAAAGCTGACAAGAATAGATTTCCAAAACTATGACCTTCCAGACCACTTCCCCCTGAAAATCTGTACTGAAATAATCTTGTTAAAGTAGGTTCTTCGTTTGATAAGGCTGCCAAACAATTTCTAATATCTCCTGGAGGTTGTACACCTAATTGTTTTCTGAGAATTCCACTACTTCCACCATCATCAGATACAGTTACGATTGCTGTAATGTTGCTACTGTAATTTTTTAAGCCTTTCAGTAAAGTCGATAATCCTGTACCGCCCCCAATTGCAACAATATTTGGGCCTTTATTTAATTTACTTTTAACTCTTAATGCATCAACTAAATATGTATCTTTTTCTGGAACAAGCGCTTTTTGAATAGAATTAATACTTCTATTTTGTCCGATTCCGATTAATATTAGTCCAATAAAAAAAATCAATGGTCCCATTAATGAAACAGGCAAAATGCGTGTTAAACCTGTCATTACCCCAAAAAAGATTTCAATAAGCCAATAGATCGGTCTTAAATTTGTCCAAATTACCAAGCCTAATAATGTAGTCAAAAATCCTATCGCGGATGTAAGCATCCATCTTTTTATTACCAGTCCTGGCAAGAGCCAACTTAAAATTCTTAAGATTTTGTTTAACAAGACAAAATTGGTCTTTTTAAAATTTTTGTAATACCTTCTTACCCTTTTTTTACGCTTATTCATTAAAAAACCTCTTAAATTATTTTTCTCAAATTTCTAGACTATATAAAATCATTATAAATCAAATTCATACATCCTTTTTTTATTTCTAAAAATAGGCAAAATAAAAATATATAGATGTTTTTATATAAGTTTTGAAAAAATCAAAGCATGCAGTTGAAACCAAAAACCTCTCAATAAGCTGGGGGGAAGTTAATGTGCTTAATCAAATAAATTTTGAACTTAATGATGGAGAAAAATTAGCTATTGTTGGCCCCTCAGGTTCTGGTAAATCAACCATATTAAAAATATTAGCAGGACTAATTTTACCTACCCAAGGAGAATTAAGAATATTTGGTGAGAAGCAAACATATTTGAGATTAGATCAAAATAATCCTCCTGATGTAAGACTAGTTTTTCAGAACCCGGCTTTATTAGGATCTTTAACTATTGAAGAAAATGTTGGCTTTCTCCTTAAGAGAAATAAAAACCTATCTAAAAATTTAATTCACGAAATAGTATGTGAATGCTTAGCTGAGGTAGGATTATTTAATGTTGAGAATAAACTTCCAAATGAATTGAGTGGAGGCATGCAAAAAAGAGTGAGCTTCGCCAGAGCTTTAATTACTGATCAAACTCTTAATGCAAAAACTAAACCTTTATTACTTTTTGATGAACCAACTGCAGGCCTAGATCCAATTGCCTCATCAAGAATTGAAGATTTAATTAATAAAACAAATGATAAAGCTAGCGGATCATCTATTGTGGTTAGCCATGTTCTTAGTACTATAGAAAGGACTTCAGATAAAGTTTTAATGCTTTATGGGGGTAAATTTAGATGGGCAGGTTCAATTGATGAATTTAAAGAGAGTAATGATCCCTATGTATTTCAATTTAGGCATGGAAAACTCGATGGTCCAATGCAACCCAAAGACATTTAAATATTATGCGTAGAAGCTTACGAGATTCAATAGTTGGGTTTTCCTTATTAGGGGGAATTTTAATATTCACATTTTTTTCTTTTTGGCTCAGAGGCGTAAGATTATCTTCAAAAAATTGGTACCTTTTTGCAGAATTTAATAACGCAAGCGGTTTATCAAAAAAATCTCCAGTTACTTACAGGGGAATTTTAGTTGGATCGATAGAAGATATCTTGTTTACGAACGAATCAATTAAAGCAAAAATAGTTTTAAATAATCCTCAAATTATTCTTCCAAGGCCAGCATTTGCAAGGGTAGTTACAAATTCATTCCTTGGAGGAGATGTTCAAGTCGCTTTAGAAACTAGTGATAAGACAACTCCCAAAAACATTGCAAAACCTATATCTGAAAAATGCGATTCCAAGTTAATTATTTGTCAGGGAGATACTATAACTGGTAAACAACTATCAAGTCTCTCAAATATAACTAATAGAATTAGCCAACTTCTAAAAGAAACAAATCAAGAAAACTTAATTGAGAACGTCGTCAACTCAATTGACCAATTTGACAGGACACAAGAAAATCTTGATGAATTAATTTTATTATCAAAACAAGAACTAAAAAGAGTTGAACCTCTAATTAAAGAAATTACAATTGCTGCTAATCATTTAAATAACATTTTGTCTACTATCGATGACAAAGAAACCCTTAATGACATTAAGTTGACAATTAATGCTGCTAGATCTATCTCAACAAAAATAGATGATATGAGTGATGATTTTGAAAAATTAACACAAGATAAAGAATTAACTAAATCTATAAGAGATTTAACGATTGGACTTTCAAAATTTCTTAACGAAATTTATCCATAAGAAATATTTAGAATTCATTAATAGCATTTAAAGCCATAGCAGCAATTGCTTTATCTGTAGCTTTTGGCAATTGGACGTATTTCCCTTGAGCAGCCTCTGCTAATTCTTTACCAAATCCACTTGCTATGAATTTTCTCTCTGTATCAATTACTAAGAGTTTTATCCCAAGCATGGGATATTTTGCAGCTATATCTAGAACCTCCTGTTTTAAATTGACATTTTCATTTTCGTTATCTTTTCCCTCAACCTCATTTTGTCCTAAAGATAATCCTAATGGTACATTTCCTCGGCCATCAGTAATCCCCACTACAATAACTTGACCAATATCTCCTGTTGAAAGAGCATTTTTTGCTACTTTTGCTGATTGTGTTAGTCCATGTGCCAAAGGGGATCCACCACCACAAGGCATTGTTTCCAGCCTTCTTTTTGCAGCAGTTATTGACCTTGTTGGAGGCAAAAGCACTTCGGCCTGATTACCTCTAAAAGGAATAAGAGCTACTTCATCTCTATTCTCATATGCCTCTGTTAAAAGTCTTATTACAGCGCCTTTTGCACTTTGCATTCTATTTAAAGCCATAGAGCCACTAGCATCAACCAGAAAAATTACTAAAGCCCCCGCCTTTTTTTGAAGAAGCTTTGCCCTAAAATCATTTTCTTCAATAACTATAGATTTATTAGGGTTCCTCAATCTTCTCGATTTTTGATAAGGAGCAGCAGCTCGAAGGGTAGCATCTACAGCAATTCTTTTCACTTTACCTCTTGGAATAATAGGTTTTACATATCTTCCTCTACTGTCACTAAATATAACTGATCTACTCCCGCTATTCCCTGCTTTTGCTTTAGCTGATGAGAAAAGCAATAAATCAGGATCAACCATACATGCCTCAGGGTCTAATATGAATTCTTCAGGTATTTCGGGAGTAGATT
>CACAXR010000022.1 GCA_902536555.1 uncultured Prochlorococcus sp.
CAAAATTAAGGCTAGTTGTTAATGCTACAGGTAGACTTCATAGTGATTCTCTTCAACCAGAAAAAAGATTACAACATGTTGATAAAAAAAATATGATGGAAAGTTTTTCAATAAACGCCTTTTCTCCTATTTTATTAGCTAAAGCGATTGAAGAATTTATACCAAAAGATTTGGATTTTAATTTTGCAAGTATAAGTGCAAGAGTTGGTAGCATTGGAGATAATCAAACTGGAGGTTGGTATTCATATAGAGCTGCAAAATCTGCGCAAAATCAGTTTTTTAAATCTTTAAGTATTGAATGGGCTAGACGTTTCCCAAAGGCTACTATCACATTGCTTCATCCAGGAACAGTAGATACTGATTTATCTAGACCTTTTCATAAATTTGTTCCAGAACATAAATTATTTAGTAAAGAAAAATCCTCCCAATTTTTGATCAATATTATTAAAAATCAATCCCCGGAATCTACTGGAAAATTTATTGCTTGGGATAGCTCAGAAATACCCTGGTAATTTTTAATTTCTTCAGAAAGTAAATTAATCTCAGCTTCTGTAGTCATTTGATGTACACATGCTCTAAACCATTTTGGATCTTCTAAAACTCTAATCCAAATTTTCTTTTCTCCAAGTTTATTTACAAATTTATCCTTATCTTTAATATTTTCGATATTAAAACTAACTATCCCATTTAAGTACTTTTTTTCTAAAACTAATTCAACACCCTTTAATTGATTTAATTCATCCCAAAGTTTCTCACTTAATCTTTTGATATTTTCGCTTTTTTCTTTTTCATGGCAGTCTTTATCCAAAAGATCTATAGAATTACGAAGCCCTGCAAGTAAAGGAATGCAAGATGTAGCCACTTCAAACTTCCTTGCATCATCATGAAAAAGATTATCTGAAGGCTCATAAATGCCTTGTTCTTTTTTTAATGATTTCCAACCAATTATTGTTGGATCTGTTTCATGAATAAATCTATCTGAGACATAAATGGCGCCAAGTCCTTCTGGTCCACATGCCCATTTATGAGAAGTTATTGAATATAAATCAGAATAAAAAACTTCTTTTTCAATATTTATGTGCCCAAAGGTTTGAGCACCATCAACAAGTAAATAAGAATCTGCTCGATTATTTTTTAATTCGATAGAAATTTGTTTTAAAGGAATTTTATATCCAAAGTTCCACAAGATATGAGAAATAATTAGTATCTTAGTCTTACTATTTATATTTTTCAAAATCTCTAAAATTATATCTTCGTCGTTTAGATTTTTAAGTTTTTGGATCGGCAAAATTTTGAATATTAATTTATTTCTTCTACAAAATTCTCGACTTGCAGCCACTACTCCAGGATGTTCACAGTCACTTATTAACAGCTCCTCTCCCTCTTCTACTTTTATTCCCCAAAAGGGCAAAATCATACCGGAAGAGATATTCTCGGTTAAAGCTACATTCTTTGAATTTACACCTAATTTTCGGGCAATGATCCTTTTTGTGGTCAATATTTCTTTGTAAATAAAAGGCCACATATTATTAGTAAATGGTCCTAAATCTTGGATAATTTCCCACGTTTTAACTATGGCTTCTAAAGAAGATTTTGGTAATGGTCCTTGACCTCCATAGTTGAAATAATACTTATTTTTTAATGCTGGTATTTGGTCTCTTAGATTATTTCTCATGGAAATTTAAGTTATATTTTTAAACTCTTGAATTTTTTAAATATTGCCCACTAAAGTTACTGTTCTAAATTCTATATCCTCAATTACTTTCCAAGGTTCAGCACTCCTTTCTGCAAATTCTAAATTTTTAAATCCTAGTTCTTTAAAATCACTTATAAAGTCTGGTTCATACCATGCTCCACTAATACATCCTGTCCATAGATCATGATCATTTTGCAATCTTAAAGGAACTTTTTTGTTAGAGACAATATCGCTAATTGCAATTCTTCCATTATCGTTTAAAACTCTTTTTATATTTCTTAGAAGGTTATTTCTAGATTCTGGACTTACCAAGTTTAAAACGCAATTACTTAAAATAATATCAACTGATTTGTCGGCGATTAATGGACTTAAATCTTTATCTAATTCATCAAGTTTTTCAATTGAACCTTCTAGAAATTCTGTATTGTTGAAACCTATATTTTTTGTAACTTCTTTAGAGGCTGATCTAGATAAAGAAAGCATATCAGGATTCTGATCAACTCCAATAACTTTCCCTTCTTTCCCAACAATTTGGGCACAAATAAAAGCATTTTTGCCGCTACCACTTCCAAGATCTAAGACTATATCGTTTTTTTGAACATATTTAGTTGGATCCCCACATCCATAGTCTCTTTCTATAACCTCTTGAGGAATTGCTTCAAGTAAAACGGGATTAAACCCAACTGGTGTACAAAGACAACTTTCTTTTTCTAGTGCGGCTGAACCATATCTTTCTTGAATCGCATCTTTATGATCGAATTGATTAGATACGGTTGTATTGCAGCAACTTTCAGACATATTTTTTAAAGGACTCTCGATAAATATAGCCCAAAAAAAAAGCCCCTGAAAAGGGGCTTTTAATTTGTTTAATTAAATTATTTAGTGTAATTAACACCTCTGTAATTTAATTCTGCTTTTTCATTACTTGAAGAAGCGTCATCCATTCTATTGGTGTATACGTTTCTTCTGTAGGTAAGTTCAACAAGTTGCTTTTTTGCAGCTTCTTTGTTTTGAACGTAGTTTTTACCTCTGTAAGTTAAAGTAGTCATGTTTCGATGTGACAACACGGCCATCCCCCGTTCCATGGTATGACTCGAACTGCGCCCTCAAATGAGGGTGAACGAAAAAGTAGCGATTGCTACCAAATCATTATAAGCGTATTTTTAACTGCATGTCTAGCTTTTACAAATAGAAACGAAGATTTAATGTTTTTTTAATTATTATCTTAGGTAAATTTTTTTATAAATAGTCTCTAAAAAGGTTTATGTTTATATTTGGTTTAATCTTCATGTAACTATTTATTTATGACAGGTTTTTTATATTTCTTGGGAAATACTTTAAGGTGGCCAGTGTTAAAGCCAAAAGAATTTTTTTCACTACATGCTTATTTTTCAATTATTTATTTGATAACTTTTACTTTGAGTAAATATGATGTAAGTCAATCAAATTTAGTTTTTACTTTAGGAATTCTTGCACCTCTTTTAATCGCTATTGGTCAAGGACTTCCAATTGATTGCCTTGATATGGAATCATCTTTGTTGAAGGAATTAAAAACTAAATAATATATATTTCAGTTAAAAATTTTTATAAAACCTGGACAACTTCGCTTATTTCAGGAATCATTTCTTTTAACTTTCTTTCAATACCCATTTTGAGAGTCATAGTGCTACTTGGGCAACTACCACATGCTCCTTGAAGTCTGACTTTGACAATTGGACCATCTATTTCTGCAATCTCAACATTACCTCCATCAGAAATTAAAAAAGGTCTTAGCTCGTCAAGGACTTTTTCTACATTTTCGTTTGTCAGAGAGAGTGTTTCAGTACTCATAATTTTTGATTAACTTTATAATAAGCCTAGAAAGAAATCTGCTTAATTGCAAAAAAGATAATTTTCTGTTGTGACTTCATCTAAAAATCCCACTAATGACAATAGCTACTTTGATGCAGTCTTAGTAGGAGCAGGGATAATGAGTAGTACTTTAGCCCTCCTAATTTCAGAAGTTTTACCAGATATAAAATTTCTTATTATAGAAAAATTAAATGCTCCAGGTAGTGAAAGTACTGGTGCTTTTAATAATGCAGGTACAGGACATGCGGCTAATTGCGAATTAAACTATACCCCTTTAGATGAAAAAGGAAATCTAAAAATAGATAAAGCGCTCTCAATAAATCGTTCTTTTGAAACATCCATGTCTTTATGGGCCTCCTTGTATGAAGCAGGGAAGATTGATATTAAGAAGTTTCTAAAATTTATTCCTCATATTAGCTTTGTTTCTGGTCAGGATAATATTTCTTTTTTAAAAAAAAGATTTCAGAAAATGTCCGAAAATCCTGAATTTATCGATATGGAATTTTCTACATCTTTTGATGAAATTTCATCATGGGCTCCTCTAATAACAAAAAATAGAAATCCATCTACTCAAATTGCTGCTACCAGAATAGGTAGAGGAACTGATATCAATTTTGAGGCTTTAACTAAAGAGTATTTGTCATTAGTTTCTTTAAACAAAAATGTTGAAATTAGATATAAAACAGAATTAGTAGATTTAAAGAAAATTGATAAAAAACAATGGGAACTAGAAATCAGTTCTGAAGATAGAAAAACTTCAATTAGAACTGGCTACGTTTTTCTTGGTGCTGGTGGAAAAACAATTAATTATTTACAAAAATCAAAAATTCCAGAAGCAAAAAGTTATGGTGGATTTCCTGTTAGTGGGAAATGGCTTATTTGCGAGAAAAAAGATCTAACAGAAAAACATAACTCAAAAGTTTACGGTAAAGCTGATATTGGATCGCCACCAATGTCTGTGCCTCATTTAGACACCAGATGGATTGATAATAAAAAACTTCTTTTATATGGACCTTTTGCTGGATTTACAACGAAATTTCTAAAACAAAGTTCATACTTTGACTTATTTAGTTCAATTAAAAAAAATAATATTTTTTCTATGTTAGACGTTGGTTTCAAGAACAACGATTTAATTAATTACCTAATATCACAATCATTAAAGAACCATAACTCAAGAGTTGAGAATTTAAAGAATATGATGCCATCAGCTAATCCTTCTAATTGGTATTTAAAGAATGCTGGTCAAAGAGTCCAAATAATTAAAAAAACTGAAGGTGGTGGTTCTTTGAAATTTGGAACTGAGATTGTAAATTCATCTGATGGATCATTATCTGCTTTGTTGGGAGCCTCTCCGGGAGCAAGTACTGCGGTTTCAATTATGGTTGAGGTTCTAGAAAAATCTGTTTTATTTTTAAACGATAAGCATAATCTTCATAAAAAAATAAATGACTTAATTTATCCAGAACTATCAGTCTCTGAAAATTACAGTACCTTCATAAAAGAAATTAAAAAAAGAAATAATTCCATTTTTGGTTTCCATCCATAATTCTAATTAGCTAATATTAATCAAGATGTAATAAGAGGAGAATTTTTCTTTCTATATGACTGATATATCTGTTTCAAAAATTAGAAATTTCTGCATAATCGCTCATATTGACCATGGTAAATCTACCCTTGCAGATAGGTTACTTCAAGATACTGGTACTGTGCAGCAAAGGGATATGCAAGAACAATTTTTGGACAGTATGGATCTTGAAAGAGAGAGAGGAATTACTATAAAGTTACAGGCCGCTAGGATGAAATATAAAGCTGACGATTCCCAAGAATATGTTTTGAACTTAATAGATACTCCAGGGCATGTTGATTTCTCTTATGAGGTTAGTAGATCACTTCAAGCTTGTGAAGGCGCCTTACTTGTTGTTGATGCAAGTCAAGGAGTAGAAGCTCAAACCTTAGCTAATGTTTATCTTGCCTTAGAAAATAATCTTGAAATAATTCCTGTTTTAAATAAAGTTGATTTACCAGGGGCTGATGCTGAAAAAATAAAACAAGAAATAGAGGAAATTATTGGACTTGATACATCTAATGCAATAAATTGTTCAGCAAAAACTGGAGTTGGTATTAAAGATATTTTGGAAGCAATCGTAAGAAGAGTTCCTCCTCCTCAAGATGAAATTAAACTTCCTACAAAGGCACTGATTTTTGATTCTTATTATGATCCGTACAGGGGGGTTATTGTTTATTTCAGGGTGATATCTGGGTCTCTAAATAAGAGAGAAAAAATATTATTAATGGCAAGTAAGAAAAATTATGAACTAGATGAGATAGGAATAATGGCGCCTGATCAGCAGCAAGTTGATGAATTACATGCAGGAGAAGTTGGTTATTTAGCTGCTTCTATAAAATCAGTTGCTGATGCGAGAGTGGGAGATACGATTACTCTTTTAAATTCACCTGCCAATGATCCTTTGCCTGGATATAAGACAGCAAATCCTATGGTTTTTTGTGGCTTATTCCCGACTGATGCTGATCAATTTCCAGATTTAAGAGTATCACTAGAAAAATTACAATTATCTGATGCAGCTTTAAAATATGAGCCCGAAACCAGTAGCGCAATGGGATTCGGATTTAGGTGCGGATTCCTAGGACTTCTTCATATGGAGATTGTTCAAGAAAGATTAGAAAGAGAATATGACTTGGATCTAATCGTAACGGCACCATCAGTTATTTATAAAGTTAATTTAAATCAGCAGGAACATATCTTTATTGATAATCCTTCTACAATTCCTGATCCACAACTTAGAGAATCAATAGAAGAGCCTTATGTGGAAATGGAAATTTATGCTCCCAATGAATTTAATGGAACATTAATGGGTTTATGTCAGGAAAGGAGGGGAGTATTTATAGATATGAAATACATAACAACAGATCGAGTTACTTTGATTTATGAAATTCCATTAGCAGAAGTTGTTACAGATTTCTTTGATCAAATGAAAAGTAGAACCCAAGGGTATGCATCAATGGAATATCATTTGATTGGGTATAGAAAAAATGACCTTGTTAGATTAGATGTTCTAATAAATTCAGAAAGAGCAGATCCATTAACTTCTATTGTTCATAAAGATAAGGCTTATGGAATTGGCAGAAGTTTAGTTGAGAAATTAAAAGAACTTATTCCAAAACAACAATTTAAAATACCTATTCAAGCATCAATCGGTAGCAGGATTATTGCAAGTGAAAGCATAAGTGCTTTGCGAAAAGATGTTTTATCTAAAT
>CACAXR010000023.1 GCA_902536555.1 uncultured Prochlorococcus sp.
TTATCTTAATAAAACAGGGAAAATACAATTTCCAATAGTTATTTCTTCAATACTTAGTATTACCGCTAGCTTATGCCTCATTTTTTCAAAAGATACCTTTTTGTACATAATTGGACAAACATTTGTTGGGGCTGCTGCAGGAATATATTGGCCTGCTGCCGAGTATGGGGTGCCCTATTTTTGCCACCCTATTGAAACGCGCAAAGCTTACGCTCTTGTTAGAAGTTCGGAGGCTTTAGGGATATTTCTAGGGGTATTCTTAGGTGGTTATATGACAAATTTTTTGTATTCTAAATCAATATTTATTAATGATATATTTTGCATGTTATTTATCACATATTTAATATCTAAAAATAGTTCTTCTATTAAAAGAAATTTAGAAAATTTCCAAAAAAAATTAGTAGATCAAACTAATCAAGCACAATTGAAATGGAATAAAAATTCGACAATAATAATTATATCTATTTTATTGATAACTACCTCTTTAGCTTTGATTCAAGTAACTTTACCTCTGGATCTTGTTAAAGGTGGAATATATCGGAATGCATTAAGCAAAGAAATTATTAGTCTTATAATTTCTGTTCAGTTAATTTTATTGTTGTTTTTACAATGGCCTGTCGGTTCTTGGATATCAAATAAAGAAAGATTATTTGGCTTGAAATTTAGTTTATTAAATTTCTCTTTAGCTTCATTTTTATTATTTATTTCTAGTTATTTAAATATCCCAGCTTTTTATTTAATTTCTTTTTCATTAATTTTAGTAAGTTTAGGGACTGCTTCATTTCTTCCAACATCAACAGATATCGTTTTCAGAATAGCTCCTTCAAATAAAAAAGGTTTTGCACTTGCTCTACTATCACAATGTTTCGCTATGGGTTATTTTTTTGGACCATTTATTTCAGGACGCATATTAGATCTATTTGGTTATGCTTCAATAATCTGGCTTTCAATTTCATGTTGTTGCTTTATTGTATTTACAATTCTATTTAAGAGATTATTTTAATTAACCTTTTCTAATTCAATAATTCTTCTCTCTCTTAGATATAAGAAAAAAGGTGCAGAGAATGCGAAGGCTATAAGAAAAGTTCCAATGTATACAACCCACATATTCTTTATGTTTAGTTTTTTTGATTCATTTACTATCCATATAAAAATAGCGCTTGCTCCTACTAATAAGTCTCTAGAAATTGACTGAGCTGCAGGGTTTGCATTCGCTAAAGAAATGAAGTTATTTATATCAAAGCTGTTCCCATATTCCCTAGCAAATTCGAAATTTGCCATCATTGGCAGGACAGCACCCAAAATTGATAGAAAAAGATAAAGATAAGATAGTGTCTGCTTATTATCTTTTAAAATGTTAAATGAATTCACTTGTCAAAAATATTTCTTTTAATAATAGTATTTAAAAGCTTATGGTTGTTGAAAAGAACAAAAAAGTTGAAGACTATAAATTTAAAAAAGCAAATTTAAATTTTGCTGTTGTTGGTCATGTTGAGTGGATGAATTTCTTAAAGGTCGATCAATTACCAAAACCCGGAGTCATTTCTCATTCTGAAAAGTCCCTCGAGTATCCAGCTGGTGGTGGCTCAATTATTTCGAAAATACTTTCTGATTTAACTTTAAATCAAATTCATTTTTTTACGTCATTAGGTAACGATGATTATGGAGATAAGTGTTTCAAGATTCTCTCAAATATGGGAATTAAGTTGCATGTAGCTTGGCGTGATAAACCAACTAGAAGAGGATTTAGTTTAATTGATTCGCAAGGCGAAAGAGCAATTACAGTTGTTGGAGAAAGGTTGGCTCCAACTCATAAAGACAATTTAGAATGGAATATTTTAAAAAAAATGGACGGAATTTTTATTACTGCATCTGATTCAGAGATTTTTAAAATGGCTAGATCAGCCTCAATACTTTGTACAACACCTAGGGTAGGATTAAATACAATTAATAAATCAAATGTTCTTTTAGATGGATTAATAGGCAGTAATCTTGATCCAGGGGAAGTTTTTTCTTCTTCAGAATTATCGTTAAAACCCAAATATATCATTAAAACAGAGGGAGAGAAGGGAGGTATACTATTCCCAGGTGGAAGATATAAGGCTCTTAAAAACAAAAAATTAAAGGTTGATTCTTATGGATGTGGCGATTCTTTTGCTGCGGGTATTCTTTATGGAATGGCATCTAAATGGGATATAGATAAAAGTTTAAATCTTGCTAAAGTAATGGGAAGAGATGCCAGTGAATTTTTCGGTCCATATGCAAATAGTGATGAAAAATAATTGAATTAAGACTTAGTATGAGCAATCTAGATAATAAAAATAAAAATCTACTTGTAGAAAACATTATTGTTTTCTTTTTATTTACTGTTTTTTTAGTTTTTAAATCTTTAAAAACTTTATCTAAAATTTTTACCTATGGAATCATAAAAAAAGAAATATTAACTACTAAAAGTAACTTAGGCGTAGATATAAAAATAAAAATTAAGTAATGAATATATTTTTAGTTTTTCTAATTTTAGGAGTTATTTTTTTGGGCTACAAAAAAATTAATTCTAAAAAAACAAAGAACTTAAAATTAGATAAATTTAAAAATAAACTACAGAGCACGCAAACAAATATTGATAGGATTTTTTTAAGAGAGGAAGAAAAAACCTTCTCAAATCCTAATATAAATATTTATATTGGGGTTTATGACAACGAAGAAAATATTAATAGAAAATCCAATATACACAGAGCAAGACTTTCAAAATTTAAGAAATCCAAATTAAATGGTGAAATGATATTTCAAGATGATGAACAAAGAATTTATAGATTTAATAATGGAAAAAAAGTTTACTTATGATTCTATTTCTAACTACACTCAAGACTTTCTCTTGTTGAAACTCCTGTTGTTGGATTGATCCCATCAGCAATTTCACAAAGATTTCTTTGGTCTTCGCTGTCAAGAATAGCGTAAGAAAAATCTGCTCCTTCTATTTGAGCTCCCGCAAAACTGCTACCTGAGGCGATCATATTTATTAAAACAGCATTTCTAAGATCTGTTTTTTGGAAATTAACTCGATCAGAAAGAGTATCGGTAAGGTCGATTCCATTTAAATTAGAACCTTTTAAATCAGATAGGGTTAAGGTCGTCCCATGTAAATCAACATCACTAAAATCTGCGTCTCTTGCCACTGCTCCAGCTATAGAAGACAAATGAAGATCCTCACCATGGAAATTATATCCTGTAATATTAGATCTTACATAACTTGGTACTTCATCTCCTTCCCCTTTAACAGCAACATTAGCTCCAGCAAAAACTGGAGAGGACAACACTAAGAAAGAAAAAGTTATGCATAAAAAATATCTTAAAAACCTAAAAAATTTCATTTTGAAAAATTTAATTCATTTTATTTTATAACAAATAGATAATTTTTTAAATCGTTGAATAAATTTAGAATCCCTTTTTAAGATTATTTAACACTATAAATTTTAAATCTAGGCTCTAAATTAGTTATACAATCTAGAAGTTTTTTGTTATCTTTGCTATTGGTAACTTTGAACTCAGATTCAACTGTACCGCCTTCATCTCTAATGGCTTGATTTAAAACGATGGAACCGTTTTCATCAGATACCGATCTATGAAAAGTTCCTCTAGGTATCCTTAAAATATATCCACAAGATTCTAATCTAACTTTATAAAAAGGATAATCCCAACCGAAATTGACAAGAAAAAAAGTTCTGCCTCCAGAGATAGCTAATAGATTATCTTCTTGATTGTGATGTATATAAAATTGCCAATTATTAAAATCTTCATCATTTGGAGGACTAACTGCAGGTCCACTGTGAATAACTAGATCTCTATAATTTGATTTATTAACACTAATATCAAAAAATCTGACATCTTTTGTATCGCGAAATTTTTCATAACTTATCAATTCAAACATTTTTGATTTATTTGAATTGATAACTGGAATTTCTAAACTTGAGTTCAATTTTCTTTAAAGATTAAACAAATGAAAACAGATATATATATTTAAGAACGTATCAATTAACACTAAAAAAGAAAGATATTATTATTTATATTAAAACGTTATTTTTAAAGATTAATAATTTAGTATTTATTTAATTTCAAGAGGTTTGATTTCCCAGGATAAAGTATTTTCTAAATTATTTTTTCCTATAAAGTTTCCTGTAATTACAGAGGTTAAATTAGATTTTGAAGAGGATACCAATGTTAAATATCTATCATCTATTAATCCTTTTCCGCTTGGATCAAAACCTCTCCAACCAGCACCTGGAATATATAATTCAGCCCAAGCGTGTAAATCCAACTCAGAGGGTAAAGGATCTTCAAAATGATAACCACTAACAAACCTACTTGGGATACCTATAGACCTGCAAGCTTCAACCATCAGCATCGCTAAATCTCTGCATGAACCTATACGTTCTCTAAGTGTTCTGCTAGCCGGCCATGCTGGACCAGTATGTCTTTTGGTATATTTAACTCGATCTTGAATGATCTCTATTAGCTGGTAGGTAAATGATAATGCGTTATTAATGCTTCCTGCTAAAGCTTCTTGAGCAAGTTCTACTGCAGAGGGATCGTGTTGTCCATTAGGCATCCACCCCTCTAGTGCACCCTGTAAATCTCTGTTAATAATGCTTCTACAAAAAGGTAATGTTAAATCTCTATTTTTAACCCCATCAATAATGTTTGGATGTTTAATAGTTTCAACTTCGCTAATTGCTTCAATAATTAAATTATCTGTCCATCCACTGAATCTGATTCTCTTAATCTCTTCTCCGCTGGCAGCAAGTAGTGGATAAATAATTTCTGGTTCTGGGGTTACTTTTAATTCAAAATTCTTTAGCTTTTGGAATCCATTTGACCTTGGCTTTATACATAATCTATGCTCCCCTAATTGAACAGGTTCTTCGTATTTATATTCAAGTTTGTGAATGTATTTAATTCTCATTAATAAATTTATTAATTAATAAAATATTTTTCTTGAATGAGATCATTTAATTTATTTAAATCCATTTGCAATGAATCAATTGCCTCATGTAAACCATCATTGATTATATCTTCAATTCTGATATAACTCCACTTTGCTTTAAGCAAACCTCTCATGCATTCTAATTCTGAAGGATTTTCAGTAGATGGAGAGCTATCTATTTTTTTAAGAGTATTGCTTATCCCATCAAGACAGTATCTTACTGATCTAGGGAAAATTGGATCAAGTAAAAGAAATCTCGCAACTGAATTAGGCTTTATAGAATTTTGCACTGCTTTCCTAAACATTTGATAAGCTCCAGCTGAACGTAAAAGTGCAATCCATTGGAGCTCATCAAGAACTCCTCCAAGTTCATCTAAGCTGGGTAGGAGTAAATAATATTTAACATCTAGAATTCTTGATGTTTTGTCAGCTCTTTCAATTAATCTTCCAAGAATGCTAAATCTCCAGGCAAGATCTTTGCTTAGAGTGGCATCTGTAATTCCATAAAAAAGCTGACATTCCCTCCTTATTTCACTTAATTGTTCTTGTCTTGGTTTATTCCATATTGCCTCTCCTTCTTGCATATTCCAATATAAAATATTAATCTGTTCCCACATTTCTGTGGTCATGACATCTCTAATTTGTCTTGCATTTTCTCTTGCCATTTGAATGCAAGAAATTATGCTATTTGGGTTTAAACGATCTCTTATTAAGAAATTAATAACGTCATCTGGTTTTTTCTCTGGGAATCTCTTATCAAAAGATTCTCTGTCACTCGAAGCGTCAATTAATGGGAGCCAAGGTTCTGCACTTCCTGGCGGACAATCTAATGACATTGCTTCACTTACTTCCACGAAACGAGATATGTTTTCTACACGTTCTAAATAACGATTGATCCAATAAAGAGATTCTGCTACACGACTTAAAAGCATATTATTTACCTACAACCCATGTATCTTTGCATCCTCCACCTTGTGAAGAATTGACGACTAATGATCCTTTCTTTAATGCTACCCTCGTAAGCCCACCAGGGCTTACCCATGAATCTTTCCCTCTCAAGATATATGGTCTTAAATCAACATGACATGGATAGAGTTCTCCATCACATAACGATGGCACAGTAGATAATTCTAACGTTGGTTGTGCTATGAAATTTCTAGGATTTTTTTTAATTTTATTGGCAAATTCTTCTATCTCACTTGTTGTTGAGTGAGGTCCAATTAACATTCCATAACCCCCAGCTTCTGCCACAGACTTAACAACAAGTTTTGGTAAATTCTCTAGGACATAATCTCGATCCTTTTGGTAATGACAAATATACGTTTCTACATTTTTAATAATAATTTCTTCATCAAGA
>CACAXR010000024.1 GCA_902536555.1 uncultured Prochlorococcus sp.
TCTTATGGCTAATAATAATTAATTTATAATCACAGGAAATTGTTTTTAATGCTTTATAGATATTAGGGGCTGGAGATGCATTAAGAATTTTATTTCCATAAACCTCACTTTGGAGGTTAGTAAATTGATCTTCTTTTTTTTTATACCTTAAGTAATCTCTTATTTTAATTTTGCTTTTTGGGAATTTTTTAGGAATTAAATTTTTATCAACGGCCAATTTATGAAATAAATCATCATAAATTACTATTGTATTATCAAAATCGATACCTATTTTTTTCATAATAATAAAAGTTTTTTGTATATATAAGATCCATCTATTTTTAATTCCTTTCTTATGAAATTTTGACTTCCTAATTTATGTATAAATTCATCGGGAGTGTTGAAATTAATAGTATTTATTTTTTTTAAATTATCATTTCTAAATAACCAATTGTTTATTCTTATTCCTAATCCACCATTAAATCCATGCTCTTCAAGTGTAATCCAAGTTTTAAATTTTCTATCAATCATTTCTCTTAAAAATAAAAAATCTAAGGGCTTAATAGAGGACATACTTGCAATCGCCACACTCTTTTTATTAGTAGATTCGAATTTTTCAACGGCGCTTAAAGCTTCATTTATTATCGGTCCAATAGCCAGTATTAAATAATCTTTACCTTCTTTAATAAGATTTGATTTGCCAATACTAATATTTTTAATTTCTGAGGTAATTATTGGTTCTCCTTTCTTCCCAATCCTAATATAGGTAGGACCTTTTATATTTAATGCTTCATCTATGTATATCCTTAGTTCATTTGGATCACAAGGGGCTAAAACTCTCATATTTGGAATAGAACTCATGATGGATATATCATCTAAAGAGTGATGTGTAGCTCCTAATTCTGAATATGATAATCCTGAACCTGTACCAATTATTAAAACATTAGCATCATGATAACCAACACTTATTTTTGCTTGTTCGAAACATCTTGCAGTTACAAAAGGGGTAATTGTATAAACAACTGGTCTCAACCCTGATAAGGCTAACCCTCCAGCTATACTCATCATACTTGCTTCAGCTATTCCACAATTTATAAACCTATTAGGATCTACAGATTTAAAATTATCAAACATTTTGTTGCCTATATCTCCAGAAAGCAAAACGATATCATTTCTTATTCTCGCAAGATCTGTTATGTGTTTCTGAAATAAATTCCTCATTTATTCTGTTCTTATTAATAATGTAAATTCAACACTGACCCTACATTTTTCTGCCTTATTTAAGGCTCCCCCATGAATTAGATTATCATTAAAAACTACAGTTTCACCCTCTTCAGTATTAAGTAATATTGGTTTTAATTTATTTTTAGGTGTAATTAAAACAGGTTTTCTAATATTATCCCGTAATTCTCCTTCCCATCTGATATCTGTTCGTAAATGAGAGAAAGGCTCCACTAACAAACCATTTAAACCATTCTCAGAATAAATAGGAATCCAAACTTTTAAGCGCGTAAAATTATATCCTGGTTTAGGAAAGTGTTTATTTAACTCCCAAAACCAAGAATCTCTATGTAACGGTCCTATATCTGTTGATTCTTTAGGTCTTACCAATCTCCAGTATATATTCGGCCAACCTAGGTTATCTTCATCAGATATTGAGAACTCTCCATATTTAATTTTTAATGAATTTGCAAATTCTGATTTTAAAAACCAATTAACAAAATCTTTTGGCAAGATTCTTTGTGATTTTCTCCAAATCTCTTGATGCTTTAAACGGAAAGAAATTTTATGATAATTTTCTATCGTAATTTTCTTTTTAATAACTTCTTCTGCTATTTGTGGAGAGGTATCTTTTATTCTTTTTAACCATTGTTTGTTTATTGCTTTCTTAAATATATCTAACTCATTTTTAGAGATTCTGTTTTTTAATGTAAACCCTCGAGAACTAGGCAGTTTATTCGTTACAGATTTTTTGTTCATAATGAATGATTTTTATGATAATTCCTTAAGAGCTTTTCCTAATTCTTCCTTATTAGGAATTCTATAATGCCAATTATTATTATCTTCCATAAAGGAAACCCCCTTCCCTTTAATTGTGTTAGCAATAATTACGCTTGGCTTTTCAATATTACTGACAGCATTTTTAAGAGAATTTTCTATTTCAAAAAAGTCATGACCATTTATTTCTTGGGTATGCCATCCAAATGCCTTCCATTTATCTTTTAATGGTTCTAAGGCCATAATTTCTTGGCTCCTTCCAGTGGCTTGCCATTTATTGTAATCTATAATCGCAGTTAGATTAGCAAGGGATTTTGATGCAGCAAACATTGCTGATTCCCAAATTGTTCCTTCGTTACATTCTCCATCGCTCAATAAAGTATAGGTTCTATAACTTTTTTTATTGATTTTTCCAGCTAATGCTATTCCTAGTGCAATTGGTAATCCATGACCTAATGATCCTGTTGCAGCTTCAATCCCTGGAATGTATCCTGGTTTAGGGGGATGCTCATGAAAAAGACTGCCATTTTGACCTGCTGTTTTAAGTAATTCTTTATCAAAAAAACCTTTTTCTGCAAGTACTTGAAATAATATAGGTGCGCCATGCCCTTTACTCAAAATAAATCTATCTCTATCATGGTTAGGATTAATGGGGTTAATATTTAATTCATTCCAATACAAAAATACCAATATTTCTACGCATGATAAACATGATCCTAAATGGGGAATTGATGAATTATGTGAAGTTTGAACTGTTCTATATCTTAATAATCTAGAAATTTTTTTTAGTTTTTTATATTTAATTGTATCTTCAAACATCTTTAAAAAATGTGGTTTTATTAGAGGAATTATTCATTAAATATATTTTACAACAGTACTCTTAAAAGGAAATTTTTAAATTAGGATATTAGGTAGAAAACTAAAATTATCTGATCTGCTTAAAGAGAAGTAACAAATTTATTTTTTTGATTAAATAGCAGAGTATGTTTCTATTGAAAATAAAATTATGATTTTGTTAATTTAAAATTATAAAAGATAAACAGATTTATTTATATTAAAATATAATGAGAACTAAATTATTTTTTTCTAAAATGTAATTGACAACTTTTTTTTATTGGACATTATAGGGATAAATAAAATAATCAAAAAAATTTATGTAAAGAAAAAGGCTTTTAAAATGAACTAATCTCTCCAAATTTGTATAAATAGTTCAAACTTTATTAGATGCTCAAAATACTTTTTATTTTTAATTTAAAAAATGAAGTTAAATTAATTTAAAAAAGGGAAATAAAATTTTGAAAATTTTATGTTTGATAATAAAAAAACGCTTACTATAATTACTCCTCATTTTCAAGACATAGATGGCTTGCTTGAAACATGGAATTCTATCAAAATACAAAAATCAAATGAATGGGAATGGATAATTATTGACTCTTTCACAAAAGACTTTTTTAATAAAATTCCCAACGAAATATTAATTAATAAATCTATAAAAATATATCAGATAAAATCCTCAATATATGATGCAATGAATTTTGGGATTTTAAAATCAAAAACTAAATATTTTCATTTTTTAAATTGTAAATCAACTTATGTATACAAAGATAATTTATCAAAAATTATTTCAATACTAAATAAGAATGGAATATATGATAGATATATTTGTTCTTTTCAAATGTTAATAAAGCAAAAAAAAGGAAGTATAAATATTCAAACACCAGATAATGAAAGTTACCCTTTTAATAGTGGTCATGAATCAACAATCTATCCTACTTGTACTTCAAACAAAATTTTAATAAGAGGAAATTTAGGTATAGTAGCAGATATGATTTTTATGCTCGAATATTCTTTTTATTTTAAATTGAGGTGCTATAGAAATAAATTTGTTAATTATCCAAAAGGAGGCTATTCAGATTCAAAATATCTTTTTAATGATAAATTAAAAGGATATTTTTATTTATTCAAATTGCTTTTGCTAAGATTAAAAATATTAGCCAGCTTTAAATGTTTATATAGAATATTAGTCGAAATAAAAATAAAGTTTTTCTCTTTCTGATATAAATTATATTATGAAAAAATATATCCATATTCTTTCAAATGTAACTTATGGAGGGGGGGAACAAGTCTTATTTAAATTATGCAGTGATATGCCTGATCAAAACTATTTATATTTACTCCGGCGATCAAGTCAAGTCCCTAAACTTTGTAATATCAATAATAATAGTTTTTTAAAATCAAAGAATGTTTATTCATCATTATTAGATCATATAAAAACTTATTTTTATCTAATTTGGGTAATATTAAAAATTAAATTAAATTCAAGTGAAAATATCAAAATTGTTTTACATGGATTTCCTTGCCAGTACTCATTGTTTTTTTGTAGATTATTGTTCCCAAAAATTGATTTATTTATTATCTATCATCAACTAAAACATAATCATAAAAATTTAAAAATTTTATTAAGATTAATCGAAAATTTTTCCCTTTTAATTTCTCGTCCGAAAATAGGTGCTCCTAGTTTAAGAGCACTTAATACAATAAAGGCATATACATTTGATTATTTAAAAAATAACTTGAATTTCTTTTTATTCAAAAATTGCTTTTCTTCAATTACTCCATCAAATAAGTCTTTAATTCTATATAAAGATCTTGCTAATAGATTTAAAAATAAACCATATATCCTAACTGTAGGAAGATTTGAGGATTTTAAGGGCCAATTAAGACTTTTAAGATTTATTTATAAAAATCATTTATTATGTGATGAAATAAATTTTGTATTTGTAGGTTCAGGTAAGAAATTTAAAGATTGTTCCAATTTTATATATTCAAAAAAGATGAAAAATATTTTCTTAATTGGTTCTAAATCTAGAGATTCTCTTTATGATATCTATCAAAATTCTATGGGAGTATTTATTCCATCATATGAAGAAGCTTTTGGAATTCAGATTATAGAAGCTCAATCTTTTAAAAAGGTAAGTTTAGTTTTTGAAAATGCTTTGCGATTAAACTCCAATATAAAAATCCTAAATGAAAATTCCTGCAAATACAGTTTTAATGATTTTAATAAACTTCTTAATTGGAATGAAGATGGCAATAGATCATTAGTTTATTCTTCGGAAGATACATATAAATCCTTGGAAGGGGCAAATTAATTACTTTATTTTTGCTTCAAATAAAAGTGTATGGGATGTGAAAATGTTATTACCATAAATATGATGAATATTTAATAATTCATATCCATTGCATCGGAGATAATATTTTATTAAATCAATTGCAGGGAGCCAGATATGATGATTAAAGTCTCTTTTATATGATTTATTAAAATCATTGTTAAAAAAAGCAGAAGGTTTTCCAATCAATAGGAACTTAATTCTACTTCTATAACTTTGAATATTAGGTACAGTTATCAATATTTTGGAGTTCTTACTAGAAATTGTTTTAATTTTTTTTAAAAACATAAAAGGGTTTTCTAGATGTTCAATAACATCAATTACTAATATCAAATCAAATTTACATTTTATTGGTTTTGTCCAATTTTCTTTATTAAAATCAAGCTTTTTAATTATATTAATATTCTTATCAAAATTGAGAACTTTATATCCAACACCGAAGTATTTAATAAAGTTATTATTTTCAGAAATAATATTTTTTCTTATAGATGTTAAAAGTTTAGTATCTCCACAACCAACATCTATAATATTCTTAAATTTATTTTTTAAAGCTAAATCTAATATTTTTTTATAAGTAAGGATTGCATTTTTATCTTTTCTCATTTTCAATACTTGATTTTTTAATGCAAATAATATTT
>CACAXR010000025.1 GCA_902536555.1 uncultured Prochlorococcus sp.
GCTATTTCTCTCTACTTTCTATGTGCAGGTCCAGGCAGGTTATCTTTATTCAGAAAAACAAACAAGATCACATATTATCCAAAATCAACTTAATTTAATGTAAAAAATGCCTTTTTTGTGTAAATACCATAGAGATTCCTTTCGAATTACACATATCAATACTTTCTTGGTCTCTTAGACTTCCTCCAGGTTGAATAATAGCTTTAATTCCATAGTCATTTGCTAGTTCTACAGTATCTGCAAATGGGAAAAACCCATCGCTGGCCAAGATAGCATCAGAAGATGACCTTCCAGCTGCTTTTAATGCAATTTTTGCTGCTCCAACTCTATTCATTTGTCCAGCTCCAATTCCAATAGTTTTTTGGTTTTTTGCAATAACAATGGCATTAGATTTCACGTGTTTACAAATCTTCCATGCAAAATTTAGATCCATGTTCATTTGATTACTCGGCTTTTTATTAGTAACTGAGATCCAATTTTCATTTTTTTCTTCACTATGATCAATATCTTGAACTAGTAATCCTCCCATTATTGATTTAGTAGAAGTTTGATTCTTTTTTGGAAGTAGATCTTTTGAAAACTTTAAAATTCTTAAATTCTTTTTAACTTTTAAAATTTCTAAAGCTTCCTCATCAAAAGATGGAGCGACGACACACTCTAAGAAAATATCTTTGAGGTGTGTTGCGGTCTCACCATCAACATTTGAGTTAAAAGCGACTATTCCTCCAAATGCACTAACAGAGTCGCATTGCAAAGCATTCAAAAATGCTTGGGAAGCTGAATTACTTATAGAGGCACCACAAGGATTGTTGTGTTTTAAAATAACAGAGGCAAATAGGTCGGTTGCAAGTTCATCTTTTTCTTTGTAGCCAAATTCTAAAACTGTTGAAAGTGCCGATTCTAGATCTAAAAGATTGTTATAACTTAAGTCTTTTCCTTGTAATTGTTCTGCTGAGTTCCATCCAATGTTATTTAAACCATACCAGAAAGCTTTTTGATGTGGATTCTCCCCATATCTCAAGGTTTTGATTAGTGGATAAGATTCAATATATTTGGAAGATTGTAAATCTCTTTCTTTTCTTATCCAATTAGATATTGCAGCGTCATAGTCCGCTGTATGTTGAAAAGCTTCATGGGCTAATTTTGCTTTATATGAGTCTTTCAATTCACCTTTTTTACTTTCTTCAAGAAAATTTTGATACTGACTAGGATCTACTAAAACGGAAACATCTTTATGATTTTTAGCTGCAGAACGAATCATAGATGGACCTCCGATATCGATATTTTCAATGGCTTCTTCCCATTCAGCTCCCTGATCTACAGTTTTTTTAAAAGGATATAAATTTACAACTACTAAGTCAATTAACTCAAGATTGTTTGCTTCTATATCTTTTTTATGTTCCTCATCAGTTCTTTTAGCTAATATTCCCCCGTGTATTTTTGGATGTAAAGTTTTCACTCTTCCTCCAAGAATCTCAGGAGAACTAGTAAAATCAGCAACTTTAATAACTGGAATTTTCGCCTCTATAAGATGTTTGGCAGTTCCTCCACTTGATAGAATTTTATAATTAAATTGCTCTACCAATTCCTTACAAAATTGGATTATATTTTTTTTATCAGAGACACTTACTAAAGCTAATGGAGACATTATGGGAAAGTTTACTTACTTAAGAATATAAACATGAAATATGCTATCAATCATGAATTTGTCTCGATTAGCTCTCAAACTGCAACTCATAGAATTATTTTGATGCATGGTTGGGGAGCTGATTCAGATGACCTTTTAACATTTGGAAAGGAGATGACTGAAAAAATAAATTTTGATTTTGAGGTAATTTCTTTGAGGGCTCCTGGATTACATCCAAGTGGACAGGGAAGACAGTGGTATGGATTATACCCACATGATTGGAACGGAGCTGAGGTTGAAGTAAATAAACTTTTAGTTACACTAAAAAAATTTGATACCGATCAAATCCCATTAAGAAAAACAATTTTGATGGGGTTCTCTCAGGGGGCGGCAATGGCAATTGATGCGGGATTTAGGTTCAATTTTGGATTAATTGTTGCTTGCAGTGGTTATCCACACCCCAACTGGGCCCCTGAAGAAAAATTCTCGCCATTGATTATTAGTCATGGTTTGTTCGATGAGGTTGTGCCTATAGATGCTTCTAGGACTATTTATGAAAAGGTAAAGAAAAAGTCTTCTGAATTTTGTGAATTATTAGAATTCGATGGATTTCATCAAATTGATGCAAATTTAATTAATTTTATAAGTTCAAATATAAGTAATATTTTTTAAACAAAAGCATATTCATATTCTTCAATCTCTTCCCAATCATCTGCAGTAAGTTCTAAACCTTCAAATATTTTTTCTTCGCCAATTCCCTCAACTACAACTTTGAGTGATGGAAATAAAAAATGATTTTCTTCCGCATACTGTGCACTAAACAAACCTTTTTCACCCCAAAAAAACCTATCAGTTGTATGTTCATTTCTACGGACGTTGAAAACTGAGGGAGCTGATAGCTCATTTTCAGCTATGAATCTTCTTGCAGCTGTAACTGGTTTATGTTTGCCAGTTTCGATATGATAAATAGGCACATGTGCCATTACTCTTTGGCCAGCCAATCTTCTTCTGCTGATTCTTTTTCTTTTTTTTGACATTGATTGGTACTCCTGAAATTATTAATGAGATTAGTCTTATTTATTTTTACTAATCTTATATATGTGATTTTAAATTCACTACAAATTACATAGAGGACCCATCAACCCCTGATGTAGCTTAAAATATGATTAAATATTCATATTTAAGGCTGGCTAAAGTCAGACCTCTTTATATATCTTAATACTTTTTTCATATTTTACAAGCCTTTTCTCAAGTTTTTTAAAAAAAATTTCTCAAATTTCATTAATTATGAATCTATCAAAAAAATTTGAAGAATTGATCTTAAAACAGCTAGAGAGTTTTGGTTGCTCAATGGGCGTGACTAATTTAGTTATGTATCTCGCATCAGCTAAGCAAGGGACTAAAGCATCTTTTGAAATGGTTGGTCAATGGCCACAAATTGATAGGCTACTGACATCAATAGAAGATGATCCTTCATTAAAAGTTTCATCGCCTAATAGAAGATGGTATCCGCTTCAAGAAAACGATATTTTACTTGGTGTCCTTAGAGTAGAAACTGATTTGAAAGGGGGGAATTGGCCAGTATCGCTTGATTCTAGATTAAAAGCCCTATCAATATCTTTAGCTAAATGCGTCTCTATCGAATTAGAACGTCAAAATAAAAATAAAGAAATCAATTATTTGAAAAATCAGGTGAATGTCATTATCCATCAATTAAGGAATCCATTGGCTGCTATTAGGACATATGCAAAATTACTAATAAAAAGACTTGGTTCAGATAATGACTCTATTGAAATAGTCGAACGAATGATAATAGAGCAAAAACAAATTAATCAATATATGGATTCTTTTGCGCAATTAAATGCACCTATTCAACTGCCTATAGAAATTGGAGAGGAAAGATTATTATTACCACCAAATTTAGACAATAAAAAGTTAATAACTGTTCAGAGTTTATTGAGGCCAATATTAGAAAGGGGTAAAGCTAATGCGAACTTAGAGAATAGAGAATGGACTGAACCTTCTCTTTGGCCAGATTGGACTATATCGCCATTAAAGGCAAAATATGCTGTAATTGCCGAAATTGTGGCCAATTTATTAGAAAATGCGTTTAAATATGCCCAAAAAGATTCTGAAATTGGACTCGTAATTACGAGTAATGGGATTTGTATATTTGATGATGGGAAAAAAATAACCAAAAATGAAAAAGAAAAAATTTTTGAAAAAGGTTTTAGAGGATCTGCCGCTAAGAAGAAGGATGGTACTGGTGTGGGACTTTTTTTGGCGAGGAAATTAGCAAAACAAATTGGAGGGGAATTGAGATTGTTGGAAAATGACTCAATTAAAAATACTGAGAAATTAAAAATTCTTAAGAAGAAAAATATTTTCTATTTAGAACTACCTACAAAAGAATTGCATGCATAAACAACATTGCAGTTTCAACTAGCACAACACTTGCACCGCAGGCATCTCCATTGAAGCCTCCAATTTTATTACCAAGTATGTTTGGGATAGAATAGCTTAGAAAAATACCAAATAAAATAAGAATTAAAAATTTTATTAACATTGCTTGGGATGTAATTGAAACAAATTGATATAGGATAAAAATTAAAAGAAAAAAAATGGAGATCAAAGATTCTTTTTTAAAACCATTCCAAAACTTTTTGTGACTAATAAATTTTTTCTTGTAACTCAGATATTTAAACTTTTCTATAAAAAATAAATTTGAAAATCTTCCCCAAAATAAGCACATAGGTAAAACAAAAATTATTAGGTTTTGAATTTTTAGTATGCAAGCAATTTGAATTAAAGTTATAAAAACTAAAGCTTGAACGCCAAAGGACCCAACTTTACTGTCTTTCATGGCTTTTAATCGTTTCTTTTTACCCGCAAAAATACCATCGAAAGTATCCATTAAACCATCAATGTGTAGACCACCAGTAATTAAATATCCTGAAGCCAAACAAATTAAAGTAGATGCATAAATTGACCAAGAGTTTGTTCTAAAAAAAAGAAAAATATAACTCTGTATTGTTCCAATCAAAAATCCTAAAGGCGGTGCAAATTGTGCAATATTTTTAAATTCGGGATTAATTAAAGGTATCTTTGGAAATGTCGTGTAGAAAATCCAAGATCCTGCCAAATTTTTTATTAAATATTTTTTGATGAGATAAAAATAGATTCAATATTAAATAATAGGGTAGATTAATGAAAAAGGATCAAAAAATTTTATAAATTATCGTGTTTGAATTTGAAATTACATCGAATTGCAGTAATACAGCCGCAAGAACTGGTATATTTCATACACCAAATGGTCAAGTAAACACCCCAAAATTTATGCCTGTGGGTACTTTGGCAACGGTTAAAGGAATTTCATCTAAGCAATTAACCTCTACAGGATCAGAAATGATTCTCTCAAATACCTTTCATCTTCATTTACAACCTGGAGAAAAACTAGTTAAAGAATCTGGAGGAATACATAAGTTCATGAATTGGCCTAATCCTATTCTTACTGATTCAGGAGGATATC
>CACAXR010000026.1 GCA_902536555.1 uncultured Prochlorococcus sp.
TTTATAACCTCAGCAAGAGGTCTTGGAGATCCTGAAGTCTTCTTGCTCAAATTACATGGTGTTAGACCACCGCACCTCGGTCATCAAAGCGTAGGAAGAAATGGAGCACTTGGAGAAGTTCAACAAGTTATCCCACAAGCTTCTGAGTTATTTAATGAAAATGACAAAAATAAATTACTTTGGTTATTAGAAGGTCAAGTACTATCTCAATCTGAATTAGAGAGCTTAATAGAGATTTGCACTAATGATAATAAACTAAAGATAGTTGTTGAAATGGGGGGTTCGAGAAAACTTGAATGGAAGCCGTTAAGTAATTATATTTTAGATGAATTTGAAAGTTAAATTGTTTGATTACAACTAAGAATAAAAAAGATAAATGGATTAAATTAATATGTGGTGCCAGTAATGAAGATATTGTTGCCATAGAAGATTTATGTGCAATTTATACTGCTGCAGGTGTCGACTACATAGATGTTGCTGCAGAAGAATCTATAGTCCACGCAGCAAAAAAAGGAATCGAGTGGGCAAAAAAAGTCTTTAAAAACTCTCCTGGATTAATGATAAGTATTAGTGATGGAAATGATATCCACTTTCGTAAAGCAAAATTTGATCCATTGAAATGTCCCCCTAATTGTCCAAGACCGTGCGAAAAAGTATGCCCCACCTTTGCAATTGATAATTCTGGGATCAAAAAGAGTAAATGTTATGGATGTGGAAGATGTTTGAATAGCTGTCCCCTAAATCTAATAAGTGAGTATGAATACAATTTGTCAAAAGATGATTTAGGATCAACACTTCAGAAAATAAAGCCGAATGCAGTAGAAATTCATACAGAAATCAATCGCCTAGATTCTTTTGCAAAAGTTGTCAGTATCCTTAAAAATTCTGAAATGAAATTAGACAAGATATCTATCAGTTGTGGATTAAATCAATCTTTCAAAAAATCACAAGAGCCCGAAGATCTTTTGAAAGCTCTTTGGGAAAGATATGAAATGCTAAAAAAACTTGATATTCCGCTTATTTGGCAGCTAGATGGAAGGCCAATGTCTGGAGATCTTGCTCCTTCAACAAGTAGAGATGCTGTTAAGTTGTTTGAAAAAATCGGTTCAGATCTTCCACCTGGATTAATTCAATTGGCAGGAGGAACAAATGAAAAAACTCATGAATTTTTGAATTCAAACAATCTTCCAGACGGAATAGCATTTGGAAGTGCTGCAAGAAAAATTATGCAGCCCCTTATTGAATTTGCTCACAAAAATAATAAAAAGCTCTATGAGTATCCGGAAAGAATGGCTTTAGCGATCAAAAAAGCTCAAAAATTTCTAGAGCCATGGAAATCAAGCTCATTCAAATAATATTTATATTTTTTAAAACTAGCGCCATGTTTATAAAAACTTTGTATTTTTTGGATAGAAAAAAATCTTTTCATGTATTAAAATAAAAATTCAATGGGCCGTCGCCAAGTGGTAAGGCATCGGGTTTTGGTCTCGACATTCCTAGGTTCGAATCCTAGCGGCCCAGTTCTAATATTCAATAGGTGTCTTCACAAAAAATATTTCTATTTGATTTCGATGGAGTAATTGTCGATGGAATGCAAGAATATTGGCATAGTTCCTTGCTGGCCTGTGAAAGATATTTAAATTCACCCAATATTTCTATTGATAAAAAACTTTATAAACGAGTACCAAATACTTTCAAAGAAATTAGGCCTTGGGTTAAATATGGTTGGGAAATGGTTCTAATTGTTCATGAAATTATAAAGACAGAAAATCCATTAAAAAATCTTAATAAAGATGATTTTATTAATAATTATCATCAAAATTGCCAGAGAATATTAGAAAGTAATTCCTGGATTGCCGAAGATTTACAGAAAATATTAGATAAGTCTCGCAATTACCAAATAAACAAAGATTTTAAATCATGGGTGAATTTACACAATCCATTTTTTGAAGTATTAAATTTTATGAAAGAATTAAGAAAGAGAGAAATAAAAACAGGAATAATAACAACCAAAGGAACAATATTTGCAGAAAAAATCCTTAAACAATTAAATATTTCTCCAGAATTTATTTTTGGTTACGAATCCGGAACAAAAATCAAAATAGCTGAAAAACTTACGCAAACTTATGAAATTCTAGGTTTTATAGAAGATAGAAAAAAAACTCTGATTAATATTAAACAAAATTCAGATACTTCTCATATTCCATGTTTCCTAGCTGATTGGGGATATTTAAAAGAATCAGATAGATGTAATTTAAGTAATGAAATCAAATTATTAAAATTAGGCAACCTTGAGGAATTAGTTGCAATTTAAAGATAATCAGCTAGAGTACAGATGTACTATAGTTTGTATTTATGAAGTTTGGTTTAAATAAAAATTTCCAAATTTAGAATAATTACAAGAACTTTAACCAATAAATCAAACAATGAACCTTGAAGAAAAGAAAAAAACTGAGTCAAAGGAAAAAGACAAGGCATTAAGTCTCGTCTTAGGTCAAATAGAAAGAAATTTTGGACGAGGATCAATAATGAGACTTGGTGACGCCTCAAGAATGAAAGTAGAAACAATATCTACTGGAGCGCTCACCTTAGATTTAGCATTAGGAGGTGGCTATCCAAAAGGAAGAGTAGTAGAAGTATACGGGCCAGAAAGTTCAGGAAAAACGACATTAACGCTTCACGCAATCGCGGAAGTCCAAAAAAATGGAGGAGTAGCAGCATTTGTAGATGCTGAGCATGCACTCGATCCAGTTTATGCAGCTTCGTTAGGAGTAGATGTTGAAAATTTATTAGTTTCACAACCAGATACTGGTGAAATGGCTCTAGAAATAGTTGACCAACTTATAAGATCGAGTGCAGTAGATCTTGTTGTTGTTGACTCAGTAGCAGCTCTAACTCCAAGAGCAGAGATAGAAGGAGAAATGGGAGATCACGTAATTGGAAGCCAAGCAAGGCTCATGAGTCAAGCAATGAGGAAAATAACAGGAAATATTGGAAAATCCGGATGTACGGTAATATTCCTGAATCAATTACGTCTAAAAATTGGCGTTACATATGGCAATCCAGAAACGACAACAGGAGGTAATGCATTAAAATTTTACGCCTCAGTAAGACTTGATATCAGAAGAATTCAAACTCTTAAAAGAGGTACTGAAGAATATGGTATAAGAGCAAAAGTGAAAGTAGCAAAAAACAAAGTTGCACCACCCTTTAGAATTGCAGAGTTTGATATTCTCTTCGGAAAAGGTATTAGTACAACAGGATGCTTATTAGATTTAGCAGAAGAGACTAATATCATAATAAGAAGAGGTGCTTGGTATAGTTATGAAGGAGAAAATATTGGGCAAGGAAGAGATAATACAATTATTTGGCTTGATCAAAACTTAGAAATAAGGAATAAAGTAGAATCTATGGTTAAAGAGAAATTAACAGAAGGTACTGAAGTCAGTTCTAATTCAATGAAAGCATTAAATAGCAGTCCTACTAATACAATCGCTGTTAATGATATAAAAACAGTAGCTTAGATTTATAAAGAATCAGCTAAAGTCCACCACCCAGCAGCAGGACCTATAAATCTCACTACAATCCATAAGATTACTAACCCACCGATTCCAAACCAACTGGCCTTAATACTTAATTTAATTAAGTTATCTCTTTGATTGATTGTAAAAGGTAACCATTCAAATAATCTTGGAGAATCATCAAGTTTATTATTATTTTTTTTTGGAGGTAAACCAAGTGTTTTACGTCTTTTTGCTTCTCCCATTTTCTTTAGTTATTTACAAAATCATAACCTAATCAAAAGGTAGCACATAGTAAATTTGTTTTGAGGGTTGAATGTTTTGCAATAGTAATCTTCCCCAGTTTCTTTTATTTACTCTTCCATCTAAGATTATTAACTTACCTGAATTTCTTCTTAAAGGAGAAATAGATCTTTCAAGTTTTATCCTAATTTGAGGGAGAAAAAAGTCTCTAAACCAATCTTGAGAAAACTTTTTTTTATGAGAGACTGTAATTGCATTAATAGGTTCTGACATATTCGGAATCGGAAGTAAAGGTATGATAATTTGTTCAGGAATTTGAATTAAAAAAGAATTCATAATCCACCAGTCAAAACTAGAGCAAAGAATTTCATTTTTACCAGAGGGAATTGTCTCTAGCAATACCCTCTTCCCGTACTTAGAAGCTAATTCTGTAGCAAGGTTAGTTTTTAACTCAATATCATCAGACAAAACTAAAGTTAAACCCTTTCTAAAAAGTATTAACTTTTTGCATTTATCCAAAATTGAATTAGTAAAAAGAGGATTATTTGGGAGCAACTGTTTAGAGGGTACATATAGTGAAATCTTTTTCTCTTCAAAATTACTTTTAAAATTAATAACCAAGTCAAAATATAAACTATGCTTTTTAAAATACATTTGAAAAAAATTATCTTTTCTCAATGCTGATAAAAAAACAAATTTATTATTTGAAAAAAATTCCTTAATTTGAGAAAGTTCATCTATTGGCTGTAAATACAAATTCCAATCTAAATTTGTATCGTTTAACTTTACCCAGCATGCCCAGCCTTGAGATAATGCTTTATTAATGCTTAAAAATTTATCAGAAAAAAAAGAATTTTCATGAAAAAAGTTTGAAAAGAAACTAATTTCTTTTTCATCTAAATTGATATAATTATTTCCTATGGTCTTTCTCGTGAAAAACTTTTTCTTCAATGAATC
>CACAXR010000027.1 GCA_902536555.1 uncultured Prochlorococcus sp.
TCAGAATTTACATTCTCATCGCCTCGAAGAGCTGCATTAGCCTTTGCAACTTTCACTGCAAATAATTCTGACCTATGCCCTTCTACTCCTCCTCTAAGAGCTTCATTCACTAAATAGGTTATTTGCTCTTTTGTTATCTTGACATCCTTTAACCATTGCCTTGCCAAAATTAATTGAGTAGATAAATTATCAGATTCTTCCGACCATTTTTCTGAAAATTTAATATTATTTTCTGCATGTGATAAAACAGCTTTTGTAATCTCAACTCTTTGAGCATTATCAATAGATTGATCTGCGGAAAGCACAATAGCAAAACGATCTAAAACATGATCTCTTAAAGCACCTTCTTCAGGATTATAAGTTGCTATTAAAAGGGACTTACAAGGATGAGAGAGGCTCAAACCATCTCTTTCAATATTATTTTGCTCTCTTCCTGTGGCTTCAAGAATTAAATTTACAATTCCATCATCCAATAAATTTATATCGTCTACATACAGAACACCTCTATGAGCTTCAGCTAAAATTCCAGGCTGAAATACTTGTTCTCCCGTACTTAGTGAGGCAGCGACATCAATTGATCCAACAAGTCTATCTTCAGTTATACCAATGGGAACTTGAATAAATGGTGCCTCTTTTACCTTTTTTGGAATTTCATCAATTTGATTCAAATAATCACTTCCAATTAACTCCTCTAACAATTTATTAGTACTAATATCCCATTCCTCTGGTTTATCTGGATCTAGGTTCCTACCAATAGGTCTTAATGTAGGATTACTATTTCTCTTAGATAGTGTTTCCAGTATTGATTCATTATCTAATACTTCTACTGGAGGGAGTAAAGTATGCAAACCCCTAGCTAATACTGACTTACCAGTGCCTCTTCCGCCTGTGATAATCACTCCTCCTAAACTCGGATCAACTGCTGCCAAAAGCAAAGATAATTTCAATAAGCTATGACCCGTAATTGCCGCCAAAGGAAAAGCTCTAAAAGAATCCTTTGAGTTCATTAAATCTTTTATTTCTTCTTTTTCTTTTAACTCGGGGTTCAAAATCACTTTAAAAATGCCTGATATAGAATTTATCCAATAACTTTGTTTTTTGTAGTGGAATTATCAAATCTTAATATCAAAAATGGACTATGTATATCCCTCGGTGCAAATATTGATAGTAAATTCGGAAGCCCTCTTGAGTCACTATTAATTTGCAAACCAAAAATAGAGGCAATAATAAATGACTGGGGAGATAGTTTCAACAAAAAAAAAGAAGAGAAAAGCAAATTTCATGCAAACTTTTTTTGGTCCTCAATTTATGAGACATCACCCCATGGTATTGAAAATATGCAGCCAAATTATTTAAATGCTCTCTTACTTATAAAAAGTAATTCTTTTCCTAAACCATCAAATAAAAACGCGAAATTACTTTTAAAAGAGCTGAAAAAGTTAGAGAGATTTTTTGGACGAGAAGAGACGCCAAAGGGTAAGAAATGGCTATCAAGATGTCTCGATTTAGATATTCTTTGGTGGGAAGATTTTTATACGGTTGACGAGGAATTAACATTACCTCACCCTAGATTCATGAATCGGAATTTCGTTATTACACCACTATCTGAAATCTTAAGTAGAAGCCAAAAAATCACAAAGATTTATGTCCCAAAATGGTCTATATAAATGATTTACAAAACCAAAAAATAACTGTTAGGCTGTCTTTATTTAAAAATCATGGGCAACAAAAACTTTATAAAAAGATCCATTTTTAAAGAAAAAATATCTGAGTTAAAGTCAAAAAAATTTAGTTTCGAAATAAATAGAATTGAGCTTCCAAATGGACATGAAGGTGAATATGGATACATTAAGCATCCTGGGGCAGCATTAGCCGTGCCTATCACAGAAGACAAAAAAGTTATCATTCTTCGGCAATATAGATTTGCTGTATCAAGGTATTTATTAGAATTTCCAGCAGGTACATTAGAAATAGGTGAAACACCTATTAATTCAATTCAAAGAGAAATACAAGAAGAGACTGGATTCAGTGCAAACAAATGGGATGAACTAGGAACTCTAGTCCCTGCTCCTGGTTATGCAGATGAAGAAATTTATCTATTTTTAGCTCGTGATTTAAACAAACTCAATTCCGAGGTTAAAGGAGATTTAGACGAAGATATAGAAGTATTAATTTTAGATCCAGACGAACTAGATAATCTTATTTCTAGTGGGGATGAAATTCTTGACGCAAAAACGGTAACGGCTTGGTTTAGAGCTAAACAATTCTTAGATAAATTATGAATAAACCTAGAATACTTTTTTGGCATAGAAGGGATTTAAGAATATTTGATAATCAAGCTTTAATCAAAGCATTTTCATTATCAAATGCTATTACTTCAACTTATATATTTGATAAAAATTACTCACACGATTTCAATGCAAGTTCAAGAGCTTGGTTTCTAGGAAATTCACTTCAAGAATTAGGAAATAATTGGAAAAAAATGGGTAGTAGATTAGTTATGGAAGAAGGTGATCCGATATTATTAATCCCTCAATTAGCAAAGAAAATAGATGCTAAATTTGTTTTTTGGAATAGATCAATTGAACCTTATGAGATAAATCGCGATTTACAAATAAAAAAAAATTTAAAAGAACAAAATATTCACGTTATTGAAACTTGGGATCACTTATTAATAGAACCTTTAAAAATATTTTCAGGGAATAATAATCCTTATTCAGTTTATGGACCTTTTTATAAGAACCTTAAATCAAAAATGAATTTATTAGGTTCATATGAACAAGATAAAGTTTGTTTCCAGTTTAAAGATATAGAGATTAAACACAAAGATAAGACAATAAATTCATCTGATTCGGTTCTAGAGAAATTTATCAAAAATATCAAATTTCCTGGTTCCAATATTTGTCCATGTAGACCTGGAGAGAATGCTGCTGAAACATTATTAGAAAACTTCATTAACGAAAAAAAAATATATTCTTATAATTCTGCACGAGATTTTCCTTCCCATAATGGGACATCTTTTCTAAGTGCATCTCTCAGATTCGGCACCATCAGCATTAGAAAAATTTGGAATGCCACATTAAATTTAAATTCAGATTTTGCAAATCAAGGAAATTTCCTATCAATTGAAACTTGGCAAAAAGAACTTGTTTGGCGTGAATTTTATCAACATTGCTTATTCCATTTCCCAGAGCTAGAGAAAGGTCCATATAGAAAAAAATGGGATCACTTTCCATGGCAAAACAATAATGAATGGTTTCAACATTGGAGCAATGGAGAGACCGGAGTACCTATAGTTGATGCTGCAATGCGTCAACTAAATAGTACTGGCTGGATGCATAACAGATGTAGGATGATAGTTGCTTCATTTCTGGTAAAAGATCTTATATGCAATTGGCAAATGGGCGAGAAAAAATTTATGGAGACTTTGGTTGATGGAGACATCGCTGCAAATAATGGGGGATGGCAGTGGAGCGCCAGTAGCGGTATGGATCCAAAACCACTTAGAATTTTTAATCCATATACCCAAGCAAAAAAATTTGATCCTATTTGCGAATATATAAAATATTGGATTCCTGAATTATCTAAAGTGTCAAATTCAGAATTATTAAATGGGGAGATATCCAATTTAGAAAAAAATAATTATTCAAGCCCTATTGTCAATCACAACATACAACAAAGATTATTTAAATCACTTTATGCTGAAATTTGAATCTCTTCTATACAATTCTTTAAAACTTTATTTAAATTTTCTGTTACATAAACTTGCTCTTCGTAAGAAATTTCAGGAAACATTGGAAGACTAAGAACTTCTGTACAAATTCTCTCTGTATTAATAAGTTTTGTTCTAGAAAAATTTTTATTTTTGTAAGCTATTTGTGCGTGTATTGGAATTGGATAATAAATAATAGAATTAATACCTTTTTCAAAAAGTTGTTGTTTTACCAAATTCCTTAAGGAAAAGTATTTTTTGCAATCAGTATCAAATAAATTTGAAAAATCTTCATTTAAAAAATATTTATCGTTTTTTAATTTGACGACAAATTGATTCCAAGAATGTGAAATTGAATCAGAGCTAATTTTTGGAAAACTAATAAATGGATTTTTTTCTAATAAATCAAGGTAATTATTAGCAATTTTTTGGCGATTATTAATCCACTTAGAAATATATTTAATTTTAATGTTTAATATGGCAGCTTGAATGGTATCAAGTCTGCTGTTATATCCAATTTGGGTATGATGATATCTTATTGGGCTGCCATGAACAGCAAGTTCTCTAATTTTTTTTGCAATCTTCTGATCTGGAGTTGTTACTGCTCCACCATCTCCAGCAGCTCCTAAATTTTTAGTGGGGAAAAAACTAAAACAGCCTATATCACCTATACTGCCAACTTTAGAATTTTCCCACATTGTGCATGTTGCCTGAGCACAATCTTCGATTACTTTTAAGTCATATTTTTTGGCCAAAGATTTTATTAAGGTCATATTCACTGCATTACCAAATAGATGAACTGGCATAATTGCCTTGGTATTAGAATTTATTTCTTGTTCTATTAGTTCTGTATTAATGAGATAAGTTTCTGGATCTATATCTACCAAAACAGGATTAGCGCCAACTGCACTAATAGCCTCTGCAGTTGCAAAAAAGCTAAAAGATGAGGTAATAACTTCAT
>CACAXR010000028.1 GCA_902536555.1 uncultured Prochlorococcus sp.
TATCCCCCCAAACACAACGCAAAAAATCCTATTGAGCCTCCTGCAAAATGAATTAAGTCACTTACAAACCATTCCCCAAAACCTAACAATAATAAAATAATAATAAGATTTTTTTTCGGGAACCTTATGAATTCCTTTAAAAGGTTGTCTTTACTAATATCAAACACAATACTTTATTTTTCTAATTTTATTTTAATGCAAGTTTTGAATGAGAAAAGAGAAATTACACAAGTCGTTAATCAAAAGATAAAAATTTAAGGCTTTTAAAAAGATTTATTGCATAACAAGATGCTAAGTTAATAAACTATTTAAATAACTTAAGAAACATAAAGATGTCTAATTCAAATTTCGGCAATAATCCTGGACAAGAAAATTACAGAAGTAGATCTAATAATGAAAGATCTAATTTCAGAGATAGATCAAGCAGCAGAAGAGATGGAGGAGGATTTCGAATAAGATTGAGTGATAATGAAATGAAAGCTGTTAAATCAATACAAGAGACCTTTCAATTAAGGTCTACCGTTGCAGTTCTGGGTTTCTCTGTTAGAACACTTAGCGAAATGCTCAAAGACGAAAAATTGATTGAATTAATCACAGAATATGCAAAAAATAATAAAAACTCTTCTCAGAATAGACAATCACAAAATCCTTATGAAGAAAAGACAAAAACGACTCCTGACCCCTTTGCAAGACCTGTAAAAAATACATCAACTGAAGAGAACCAATCTAACGAAGTAGAAGAGGATGGCAAATAAAAAAAGAATTCTTTCAGGAGTTCAACCAACTGGTGATTTACATATTGGTAATTGGCTTGGGGCCATAAATAATTGGGTTACCCTACAAGATAAATATGAAACATTTCTATGTGTAGTCGATTTACACGCAATCACAGCTTCATATGATCCCAAAGAATTATCTAAGAACACTATTTCTACTGCGGCTTTGTACGTCGCTTGTGGGATAGATCCCAAAATATGCTCAATCTTTGTCCAAAGTCAGATTTCTGCACATTCAGAACTTTGTTGGATATTAAATTGCATGACCCCAATAAATTGGATGGAAAGAATGATCCAATTCAAAGAAAAATCCATACAACAGGGGAATAATGTATCCATTGGATTATTTGACTATCCGATCCTAATGGCTGCAGACATTCTTCTATATGACGCTGACTTTGTACCAGTAGGTGAGGATCAAAAACAACATCTTGAACTTGCCAGAGATATTGCACAACAGAGAATTAATGCCAGATTTAGTAAGGATAAAAATATTTTAAAAATCCCTCAACCAATAATCATGAAGAATGGATCAAAAATAATGAGTCTAATAGATGGTTCAAAAAAGATGAGCAAAAGTGATCCAAATGAGGGCAGTCGTATTAACTTATTAGATACTCCTGAAATAATTACAAAAAAAATAAAAAGAGCAAAAAGTGATAGTTCAATTGGAATTGAATTTAACAACCCTGAGAGACCAGAATCTAAAAATCTTTTGATGATTTATTCATTATTATCTGGCAAAGAAATTTCTCAATGTGAAAATGATTTCTCAGAGACTGGATGGGGTATATTTAAAAAATTAATTACAGAACAACTTATTGAATCACTAGAACCTATTCAGAAAAAATATAAATTACTAATTAATGATCCCTATCAATTAAATAAAATCCTTGATGAAGGTAAAGAAAAAGCTGAAGATTTAGCAAATCAGACTTTAAAAAGAGTTAAATCAAAATTAGGATTCTTCGAAATGGGGGAATAAATCATGCCAATAATTACCCTACCTGATGGTTCAAAAAAGGTTTTCGAAAAATCTGTAACTATCATAGAAATTGCTCAGAGTATAGGCGCTGGATTAGCCAAAGCAACAATTGCTGGAAAAGTAAATGATGTTCTTCTTGATGCAACTATTCCAATAAATAGAGATTCCAAAGTTGTAATCATCACATCAAAAGATAAAGAAGGAATTGAAATAATAAGACATTCCTTTGCTCACCTTATTGGTCATGCAGTTAAACAAATTTACTCCGATATTAAAATGGCGATTGGGCCTGTAATTGAAGATGGTTTTTATTACGATATTTTTTCTGAATACAGATTTACTCCTGAAGATTTAATAAAAATCGAAAATAGAATTAATAAATTAATAAAAACAAACTATGACGTTGAAATCCTACAAGTTTCTAAAGAAGAGGCAATTAAAACTTTTAAAGAAAGAGATGAGACTTTTAAATTACGAATAATTGAAGAAATTCCTGAAGAAGGTCTCATCAATTTATACAAACACGAAGAATATATTGACATGTGTAGGGGGCCTCACGTACCTAATACTAGACATTTGAGACACTTTAAATTACTTAAATTATCAGGTTCATACTGGAGAGGAAATAGTGAGAATGAATCATTACAGAGAATATATGGAACTGCATGGGCAAAAGAAAAAGAACTCAATGACTACTTAACAAGAATTGAAGAAGCGGAAAGAAGGGATCATAGAAAACTTGGTAAAAAACATTCACTATTTCATATACAAGAAGAATCTCCAGGAATGATTTTTTGGCATCCAAATGGATGGACAATTTACAAATTGCTGGAAAATTACATAAGAGAAATACTCAAAAAAAATGATTATTTAGAAATTAAAACCCCACAAGCTGTCGATAAATCTCTTTGGGAAAAATCCGGTCATTGGGAAAAATTTAGAGACGATATGTTCACTACTGCATCCGAAAATAGAACTTATGCTATTAAACCAATGAATTGTCCATGCCATATTCAAGTATTTAATCAAGGTTTAAAAAGTTATAAGGATTTACCTATACGTCTTGCTGAATTTGGTTCTTGTCACAGAAATGAGCCTTCTGGTGCACTACACGGCTTAATGAGAGTAAGGAACTTTACTCAAGATGATGCGCACATATTCTGTACAGAAGAGCAAATTCAAGAAGAGGTATCAACTTTTATAGATCTTGTTTTCGAGGTTTATAAAACTTTTGGTTTTGATGAAATCATTATCAAATTATCAACCCGTCCTGAAAAAAGGGTAGGTAGTGAAGAGATTTGGGACAAATCAGAGGAGGCTCTTACCAAAGCTCTCGATAATAAGAACCTAAAATGGGAACTCCAACCAGGAGAGGGGGCTTTTTATGGTCCAAAAATAGAATTCTCCTTAAAAGATTGTCTTAATAGAGTCTGGCAATGCGGTACTATTCAAGTTGATTTCTCAATGCCTATTAGATTGGATGCAACTTATGTAGATATTGATAATGAGAAAAGAAATCCAGTTATGCTTCATAGAGCAATTTTGGGATCCTTTGAAAGATTTATCGGAATCTTAATTGAACAATATGAGGCAAAATTCCCAATTTGGCTTGCACCTTATCAAATAATTTTGTTGAGCATTACTGATAG
>CACAXR010000029.1 GCA_902536555.1 uncultured Prochlorococcus sp.
ACCTCCTCTTCTAACACCTCTAGTTTTATGTGTTAAATAACAAAATTCAGCATAATTATTATCCTCTGTCTCAAACCTGTCATAAGAAAAACCAGTTACAAGTAGACTATCAGCAAGATTAGAGGGATTCGATACTTTAAGTTCACTATCATTGCAGAATGAGCCTAAACCTATACAGGCTGAATATAGTTCATTTAAATAAGGTACAGATATAGCACCTATTATTGGCTTATTTTTATACACAAGACCAATAGAAGTACCAAAAAATGGATATCCATGGGAATAATTTGTTGTACCGTCTAACGGGTCTATGCACCACGTTAAATCCGAAGATTTGGTTAATTTACCCGATTCCTCTGCATTTATGGATATGTTTGGTGTCACTTCTAATAAATATTCTTTTATTTTATTCTCAACTTCCAAATCTACATTGGTAACTAGATCACCCTTTCTACCCTTTGATGATATTTTCTGAATTTTATTGTAATTAACTTTTAAAATTTCATTACCAATTTGAGCGGAATTCTTCGCTATTTCATACAAAATGGCTAAGTTTACTTGATTTGCAAGTTCCTCTATTTCACTTAATTCAAACATGATAGTTAATCTTCCTCAAATTCCCAAGGTGGCGCAACTCTTGTATTTCCCCTCCCAAAATATTGTCCAAATTGTAAATCATAAACTTCATCTTCATATGTAGTTTCTACCTCAAGATCTGAAGTTGCTTTGGCTACACAAAGAAGTGCATACCCTTTTTCTTTTAAAGCCTGAGATACACCCATGGCTTCAGGTTGTTGTAAGGTACCAGATATAACTTTAACTGCACAACTTGTACAGCAACCATTTCTACATGAAAATGCAAGTTTGAAACCTTTCTTTTCAAATTCCTTAAGTATATAATCATCACTATTAACCTTCTCTTGGTAGACCTTTCCGGTTTCTTTATTTTTAATCGTGACTATGAAAGTCTTTTTCAATTAACTTTCCTCTAAATGGGATGATCAAGGGTTAAGATGGTTATCTTTGGAGAGGTGGCCGAGTGGTTGAAGGCGCAGCACTGGAAATGCTGTATAGGGGCAACTTTATCGAGGGTTCGAATCCCTCTCTCTCCGTTTTATATTAGTTTATTTTGGTTAAATACATCAACACATTTGTCTTTAAAATATCTTTTAAAATGCATAGTGATCTTATCAACAAGTTATAAATAATCTTATTTATTTAAATTAAGTTGAAAATATTTGATTTTTACTATTATATGTAGATATCTAAGATAAAAATTAATTAAATTATTAGTAAATTTTGCTTTAATTTAGCGATCTAAAATCATGGGGCAAATAGTTGGAATAGATTTAGGTACTACTAACTCTGTTGTCGGAGTTATAGAAGCTGGTCGACCAATTGTTATTTCAAATTCAGAGGGTTCTAGAACTACACCTTCAATAGTTGGATTTACAAAAGACAAGGAAATAGTCATAGGAGACCAAGCTAGAAGACAACTTGTTCTAAACCCTAAGAATACCTTTTATAACCTAAAAAGATTTATTGGCAGTGAATGGGATGAATTAGATGAGAATAGTATTTCTGTTCCCTATAACGTAAAGGCTAATAATAATGGAAGCGTTAGAGTTCTTAGTCCAAATACAGAAAGAGAGTATGCGCCAGAAGAACTAGTTAGCTCATTAATTAGAAAATTAATTAATGATGCTGAAACATATCTTGGAGATATTGTTGACTCTGCTGTTATTACAGTCCCTGCTTATTTCAATGAATCTCAAAGGCAAGCTACAAAGGATTCTGCAATATTGGCTGGTATAAAAGTTGATAGAATCCTAAATGAACCTACAGCCGCAGCTTTAGCTTATGGTTTTGAAAAAAGTTCTTCTAATAATGTTTTGGTTTTTGATTTAGGGGGAGGAACATTTGACGTCTCATTATTAAAAATTTCTAATGGTGTATTTGATGTTAAAGCCACTTGTGGGGATACGCAGCTTGGAGGGAACAATTTTGATTCAAAAATAGTTGATTGGCTTGCAGAAAAGTTTCTTGCTAAACATGATATTGATTTAAGAAGGGATAGGCAAGCTTTGCAGAGACTAACTGAGGCTGCTGAAAAAGCTAAATGTGAATTATCTGGATTGCAAAAAACAAAAATATCCTTACCTTTTATCACCACTAGTAAAGAGGGTCCATTACATATTGAGGAAACCTTAGATAGAAAAATATTTGAATCATTATCTCAAGATCTTCTAGATAGATTATTAGAACCTGTTCAAATAGCATTAGATGACTCTGGATGGAACGCAGAAGATATAGATGAGGTAGTTCTTGTCGGTGGCAGCACAAGAATTCCAATGGTTCAACAATTAGTAAAGACTCTTGTTCCAAATGACCCTTGTCAATCTGTTAATCCTGATGAAGTTGTAGCAGTTGGAGCTGCGATACAATCTGGAATTATTAGTGGAGATTTACAAGATTTACTCCTAAATGACGTTACTCCCTTATCTTTAGGTTTAGAAACTATTGGTGGTCTTATGAAGGTACTCATTCCTCGTAATACTCCAATACCCGTTAGACAATCTGACGTTTTTAGTACATCTGAAGCTAATCAATCATCAGTGGTTGTTCAAGTACGCCAGGGGGAAAGGCCTTTAGCATATGAAAATAAATCACTAGGTAAATTTAGACTATCAGGAATACCTCCAGCTCCAAGAGGAATACCTCAAGTCCAGGTGGCATTTGATATTGATGCTAATGGTCTTTTAGAAGTAAGTGCAACTGATAGAACCACTGGAAGAAAGCAAACAGTTACAATTTCTGGAGGTTCTAATTTAAATGAACAAGAAATAAATTCAATAATTGAAGAAGCAAAAGTTCAAGCTAATGAAGATAGAAAGAGAAGATCTGTAATTGATAGAAAAAATAGTGCTTTAACTCTTATTGCGCAGGCCGAGAGAAGACTTAGAGATGCTTCATTGGAATTTGGCCCTTATGGTGCTGAAAGACAACAACGAGCCGTTGAATTAGCCATTCAAGATGTTGAAGAGTATATAGATGATGATGATCCTCAGGAATTAGAAATCTCAGTAAGTGCTCTTCAAGAAGCATTATTCGGCTTAAATAGAAAATTTGCAGCAGAAAAGAAAACTGATAATAATCCCTTACAAAGCATTAAAAATACATTTGGATCATTAAAGGATGAACTCTTTTCAGATGATTATTGGGATGATGATCCTTGGGATAATCAAATGAATAGAAATTATAGAAATTCGAGGTATGGTAATTCTAGGGACGATGATCCATGGGACAATGACTACTTCCTTTAAAAAAGACTATTTG
>CACAXR010000030.1 GCA_902536555.1 uncultured Prochlorococcus sp.
TTATTGAATCAGGTGTTACCTCTAGCATTTCATCTGGGCCAATATATTCTAGTGCTCTTTCAAGAGTGATATCAACAGGTGACTGCAAAGTATCAAGTTCTTCTGCCCCTGCAGACCTCATATTAGTCAACTGCTTAGTTTTACATATATTCAACTCAAGATCTTGTGGTCGATTATTCTCCCCAATTATCATTCCCTTATAAACTTTAACTCCAGGTTTAATGAAATATACTCCCCTATCTTCTGCATTTTTTAATGCATAAAATGTGGCCACACCTTCCTCAAAAGCTATAAGGACTCCATTTCTTCTGGTTTCAAAATCCCCTGTTTTAGGTTTATATTCATAAAATGAGTGGCTCATGATGCTTTTGAAGAAATATGGAATACTGTTGATGGTGACGAAAGACAAGTTATCCAGGGAATTTTACAAGTATCTGTTTCTCAGTTTCACTTAAGTAAGGGTAATTTGAATGGAGCTACTATTTTGCTTGGAGAGGGTTTAGGTAGAATAAAAACTAGAACTAAGATTAATTTAGGAATTGATCTTGAATCCTTCTGCCAATGTTTGGAAGATTTATTAAGGAAATTACAATATAAAGAGCTATTAAATGAGAACGATAAGCCTTTTTTGAAACCTCTTTGATGAATATGAATATATCTTTATCATTAATGAAATTATTATTTTCTATCTCAGATTTTTTTCGAGAAAACAAGAAAACTAATCGAGCTCAAGAAAAATGAACCTAAAGATTCATAATGTATCCCTTTCAATTAAAGGAAGACTAATCGTAAATGATGTTTCTATAATTGTAAATCCAGGGGAAGTTGTAGGTTTGATGGGACCTAATGGTGCGGGGAAAACTACCACTTTTAATCTTGCCGTTGGGAATATAAAACCTGATAAAGGTGAAATTTTAATGAATGGGAAAAATATAACCAAACTTCCTCTCCCAATTAGATCAAGACTTGGTTTAGGTTATTTAACTCAAGAAGCGAGTATATTTAGAGACCTAACTGTTAAGGATAATATAGATTTGGCTTTGCAGAATTCATCTTATAGTAGAGCGGCAATTAGAAATAGAAGAGAACAATTAATTAATGAATTTAATTTGAATAACTTTGTAGATAATTATGGTTATCAACTTTCAGGAGGAGAGAGGAGGAGGTGTGAGATAGCTAGAGCTCTCACGGTAGGCAGAAAGGGACCTAAATATTTGTTGTTAGACGAACCTTTTGCTGGGATCGATCCACTAGCTGTTAATGATCTAAAGAAACTAATTCTTAAATTAAGTAGTGATGGGGTTGGGATTCTTATTACAGACCATAATGTGAGGGAAACCCTTCTTATTACTAACAAATCATATGTATTAAGTGAAGGAAAAATTTTAGCTAAAGGTTCATCAAGTGAATTGGCTGATAATCCAATAGTCAAGAAGTATTATCTAGGAGATAATTTCAAACTTTGAAAAGCTTTTTAAAAAATAAATTAAAACTTTATTATTAAAGATTTACTCATATAAGAATGATTTTAATTATTATTTGTTTGTCATTGATTATTAAAACTTGAGAAATTTCTAGAAATGATACTAGATAATTTTTTTAAAAATTTAATATATGAACCGGTTTCAGTTTTAGGTCTTTTAGTTTTTTATTTTTTATTAATTAACTTACCAATTTCTTTAGGTGCAGTTTTTAAAAAAAAGTCTTCTTCTGCTGTAAGACTTATTACGATTTTAGTGAACTTATTAATAACATTACAATTACTTTTTAGGTGGTCAATTTCTGGTCATTTTCCTATTAGCAATTTGTATGAATCTCTTTATTTTCTTACTTGGGGTATCACATTAGGTCAACTATTGGTTGAAAGAGAATACCAAGCTCCAATAATTCCCTCAATTGCCATACCTATTGAGTTACTCACTGTGGCTTTTGCTTGCTTTGTTTTGCCTGAGGATTTGAAATTATCATCAAACTTAGTTCCAGCTTTAAGGTCTAGTTGGTTAGTAATGCATGTTAGCGTCGTAATGCTTAGTTATGCAGCATTAATAATAGGTTCTTTACTTTCTATGTCCGTTTTGTTTATTAATAAAAATAAGCCGCTTCAAATCAGAAGTAGTTCTACAGGTATAGGAGGATTTAAAATTTCAAATAGCTATCATATAAATGAATTAGTTGAACCTATTGAATTTTCTCATTCGGAAGAATTAGATACATTAAGTTATCGTTCTATATTAGTAGGTTTTGTTCTTTTGACTCTCGGATTAATTTCAGGTGCAGTTTGGGCTAATGAGGCTTGGGGTACATGGTGGAGTTGGGATCCAAAAGAAACATGGGCATTTATCTCATGGTTGTTTTATGCGGCTTATCTGCATATGAGAATAAGCAAGGGTTGGCAAGGACGCAAACCAGCATTATTAGCGTCTACAGGCTTTTTAGTAGTTTTAGTATGTTATTTAGGAGTTAATTTCTTAGGGATAGGGTTACATAGTTATGGCTGGATATTTGGATGATTTGTTAATCTCTTAGAATATTTATTGAGGTTCAGAAAGAACGTTCCCCTTTTGAGCTTCTTGTGCAACTTTTCTCAAGTCATCACATCCCTCTTTTAATGTTGGGTAAGCAAACATTCCACTACCTGCAATAAAACAATTAGCTCCAGCATCTGCACATTGTGAAATAGTCCAATTTGCTTTTATTCCCCCATCAACTTCAATGTCGACATTTAAGTTTTTTTCGATAACAAAGTTTCTTATTTCTCTGATTTTATTAAGCATTGTTGGTATATAAGCTTGTCCACCAAAGCCTGGATTAACTGTCATAACTAAAACATGATCAACCATATCCATAATGTTTTTAATCATTTCAAAAGGAGTATGAGGGTTTAATGCAACAGAAGGAGATCCTCCTAAATCTCTTATTCTTCCGAGAACTCTATGCAAATGAATATTTGCTTCGGCATGAGCTATTACTACTCCTGGTTCACCGTTCGCTCCCTTTGTGGCGTTTACATAAGATTCAAGCATGGTTTCACAGTTGTATTGACTCACCATTAATTGAGTTTCAAAAGGTACATTGCAATATTTCCTGCATGCCGCAATCATTTCAGGACCGAATGTAAGATTTGGCACGAAATTCCCAT
>CACAXR010000031.1 GCA_902536555.1 uncultured Prochlorococcus sp.
CTATTTAAAGTAAATGGAGGTATCTGCATAGTAAATATATTAACCCTAAACCATATTTCTATGGGTAAAAAAGTTTTAATTCATTTAAACCAACTTGGCTCTTTACCAGGAGTCCACTTTATATTGCAACCTAAAGAAGGTATCTGATTTGAAGGATAAGAATTATCTTGATTCAAATCTTTTACAGCAGAGCGCAAATCTTCTCCAGATAGAGGGATATTATTACCTGGTCTACTATCGTCTAATTGGCCATGATAATACAATAAAAAATCACCCTCTCCTTCATTTGAAAAAAGATAAAAATCTGGAGTGCAAGCCGCTTTTAATTTCCTAGCAAAATTTTGATTTTCATCATATAGATAAGGAAAACTCCATCCCTGTGTTTGTGCTTGCAATCTCAAATTATTGGGAGAATCTGAAGGATGAGTGACAATATCATTACTAGAAATTGCAACTGTTTGAACAGTATTTTCAATTTCTTTACTTAAGGCGAAAATTTGATTCTCAATATATTTAACAAATGGGCAATGGGCACAAATAAACATTAAAAGTAAATGCCGATTATCTAGATTATGAGAATTAAAATATTTATTTTTTGAGGAATTAGCATTTAACATTTCGAAATTCGGTAATTGAAAACCTAATTCCAAAACCATAGAATTTGTTCTTACCATGTTCAAGTTAAAAAGTCTTTGATATTTGAAAATTATTGTATATTTTGCAGCAATCCGTAAAGATAGGTACTTTTATATAGGAGAATAATAGAAATAATAAACAAAATGCTTCTAAATCTAACTGGCAAAAAAATTCTTGTTACAGGAATTGCAAATAATCGTTCAATAGCATGGGGTATCGCTCAACAACTTTCAAAAGCTGGCGCAGAACTTGGAATTACATATTTGCCTGATGACAAGGGAAGATTCGAGTCTAAAGTTAGAGAACTAACTGAACCTTTAAACCCATCGTTATTTTTGCCTCTGGATGTTCAAAATCCAGCTCAAATTGAAGAAATCTTTAAAAATATAAAAGACAATTGGGGGCAAATTGACGGATTGGTTCACTGCCTAGCATTTGCAGGACGCGATGAATTGATTGGAGATTATAGTGCTACCACTTCAGAGGGTTTTGATAGGGCTCTTAATATAAGTGCGTATTCGTTAGCACCTTTATGTAAAGCAGCAAAACCACTTTTTAGTGATGGTGCTGGAGTTGTCTCATTAACTTATTTAGGCTCAGAAAGGGCTATTCCTAACTATAACGTGATGGGAGTTGCTAAAGCAGCTTTAGAAGCTTCAGTAAGATATCTTTCTGCAGAACTTGGTCCCGAAAAACAAGTCAGAGTTAACGCAATAAGTGCTGGGCCTATAAGAACACTTGCGAGTTCTGCTATAGGTGGCATTTTAGATATGATTCACAATGTTGAAGAAAAGGCTCCTTTACGCAGAACAGTCACTCAAACAGAAGTAGGCAATACAGCTGCTTTTTTATTAAGTGATCTCTCTAGCGGCATTTCAGGCCAAACAATTTATGTTGATGCCGGTTACTGCATTAATGGAATGTAAACTAAGTTTTTTGAATAAAAAATGTCATCTCTAAGGCAATCTGAAATAAACAGAAAAACGAATGAAACAGATATTTCTGTATTTATAAACTTAGATGGACATGGAATTTCTGAGATTGATACCGGAATACCATTTTTAGATCATATGCTTCATCAAATATCCAGTCATGGTTTGTTCGATTTAAAAATAAAAGCAATTGGAGATACCCATATTGATGATCATCATACAAATGAAGATGTTGGAATCGCATTAGGTAAATCATTTTCAAAAGCCTTGGGAGAAAGAAAAGGAATAAGCAGATTTGGACATTTCTTTGCCCCATTAGATGAAGCATTAGTTCAAGTCACTTTAGACTGCTCTGGTAGACCGCATCTATCTTATGATCTTCAATTAAAAGCCCCGAGAATAGGAAATTATGATACTGAACTAGTAAGAGAGTTTTTTATTGCCTTTGTAAATAACAGCGGTATTACTCTGCATATTAATCAAATACGAGGAAGTAATTCACATCACATAGTTGAGGCGTGCTTTAAAGCTTTTTCACGAGCGATGAGAATGGCTACCGAAATAGATCCAAGAAGATCTGATTCAATTCCAAGCAGTAAAGGAATGTTAGAAAAACAATAAAATAAGAAATTTTTTCGAATCAGCCACAAATCAGTTGATTTTTGGCGAAAATGGAGAAAGTTATTTTTTTGTTGTGACTAATTTACAAGATAAAAAAATTGATAAACTTAATATTTTTAATAAAGAAGATTGGTCAAGTGCATATCAAAATGTAGAAAAGGAGCTAACTAAAGAGCCTCTAAAAATTAGCAAAGGTAATAATATCAAAAATTTAAATGGAACATTATTAAGAAATGGACCAGGAATATTAGAGAGAGGTGGACAATGGGTTCATCATCCATTTGATGGTGATGGAATGATAACATCTATAAAGTTCGAAAATGGTCAACCATTCTTAACAAATAGATTTGTTAAAACTAAAGGCTATTTAGAAGAAGAAAAAATAGATAAATTTATTTATAGAGGTGTTTTTGGAACCCAAAAAAATGGAGGGATTTTAAATAATGCATTAGATCTAAAATTCAAAAATATCGCTAATACACATGTCATTAAATTAGGAGATGAAATTCTCGCATTATGGGAAGCAGCAGGTCCACATGCAATGGATCCTGATAGTCTTGACACTATTGGTTTAACAACATTAAAAGGGGTTCTCAAGCCTAACGAGGCATTCAGTGCTCATCCCAAAACAGACCTAAACTCAAATGCATCTACAGAACTTTTAGTCACTTTTGGAGTACAAACCGGGCCAAAAAGTACCATTAGATTAATGGAATTTGATAATGCTGGTACAAATTCTGGAGAGCTCATTTTTGACAGAAAAGATACCTTTCATGGCTTTGCATTCCTTCATGATTTCGCAATTACAACTAATTGGGCA
>CACAXR010000032.1 GCA_902536555.1 uncultured Prochlorococcus sp.
TAGAGAAGAAAAGCCATTAATTATATTTGACGGAGGTACTGGAACATCATTTCAGAACTTAAATCTTACTTCAGATGACTTTGGAGGAAAAGAATTAGAAGGTTGTAATGAAAACCTTGTTTTGTCATCACCAAAAGTAGTTGAAAAGGTTCATAATTCATTCTTAGAAGCAGGTTGTCATGTTATAGAAACTAATACTTTTGGAGCCTCATCAATAGTTCTTGAAGAATATGATATTGCGGAAAAAGCATATGAAATAAATAAAAATGCTGCATTAATAGCAAAAAACGCTGCTTCAAAATATGCATCATTTAACAAACCAAGGTTTGTTGCTGGTTCAATTGGACCAACCACTAAATTACCAACATTAGGACATATTGATTTTGATGAATTAAAGCAATCATATAAAGAACAAATATATGGTCTTATAGATGGAGGAGTTGATCTTCTTTTAATTGAAACTTGCCAAGATGTATTACAAATTAAATCTGCCTTATTAGCATCAAAAGAAGTACTTAATAGTAAAAATTTAGATATCCCTATTATGGTATCTATAACAATGGAAACAACAGGTACTATGCTTGTTGGATCTGATATCGCATCTGCATTAACAATATTAGAGCCATTTAATATAGATATCCTTGGACTTAATTGTGCAACTGGACCAGAACAAATGAAGGAACATATTAAATATTTATCTGAAAATTCACCCTTCGCTATAAGTTGTATTCCCAATGCAGGACTACCTGAAAATATTGGTGGTGTAGCTCATTACAGATTAAAGCCAATAGAATTAAAAATGCAGTTAATGAACTTTATATATGATTTTAATGTTCAATTAATAGGTGGATGTTGTGGGACTACACCTGATCATATTAAATATCTTTCTTCAATAATTGATGAAATTATTGATAACAAAAGATCTAACGAAAAAGGTAAGAATCATTCAAGTGGATATATTCCTTCTGCATCATCAATATATAATTCTGTGCCATACAAACAAGACAATTCAATTTTGATTGTAGGAGAAAGATTAAATGCAAGTGGATCTAAAAAGGTAAGGGAGTTGCTAAATAACGACGATTGGGATGGTTTAGTTTCAATTGCCAAGCAACAACAAAAAGAAAATGCACACGTACTGGATGTAAACGTTGACTATGTGGGAAGGGACGGTGCGAAAGATATGAAAGAAATAACTTCAAGACTAGTTACTAACATAAATTTACCTTTAATGATTGATTCTACAGATGCTGACAAAATGGAAAGTGGATTAAAGTCAGCTGGCGGCAAATGTATTATAAATTCAACCAATTACGAAGACGGTGATGAAAGATTTGATCAAGTTCTAAATTTAGCCTTGGGGTATGGTTCAGGTCTTGTTGTAGGAACTATTGATGAAGATGGAATGGCAAGGAATGCAGATAAAAAATATAACATTGTTAAACGAGCTATTAATAGAACCAGAGAATGTGGTTTGTCAGATTATGAGCTCTTTTTTGATCCATTAGCCCTACCAATATCTACTGGGATAGAAGAAGATAGATTAAACGCTAAAGAAACAATTGCTGCTATATCAAAAATTCGCGAAAATTTCCCAGATATTCATATCATACTTGGAATATCAAATATTAGTTTTGGTCTTTCACCATTATCTAGAATTAATCTAAATTCAATTTTTTTAGATGAATGTATTAAAGCAGGATTGGATTCTGCTATCATCGCACCAAATAAAATTTTGCCATTATCTAAAATTTCTGAAGAAACTAAAAAGCTTTGCTTAGATTTGATATATGACAAAAGAAAATTTGATGATGATATATGTATTTATGATCCATTAGTAGAATTAACAAAGGCTTTTCAAGATTTATCTATTCAAGATTTCAAAAAAGCATCTTCAGAAAATAAAAACCTAACTCTGGAAGAAAGTCTAAAAAATCATATTATTGATGGAGAAAAAATAGGTTTAGAGGATCAATTAAATAAAGCGTTAGAAAAATATAAACCTCTTGAAATAATTAATACCTTTTTACTTGATGGGATGAAAGTTGTAGGAGATTTATTTGGCTCAGGTCAAATGCAATTACCTTTTGTACTCCAATCCGCTGAAACAATGAAATTTGCTGTTTCAATTTTAGAACCATACATGGAAACTGTAGATGAAAACATATCAAATGGAAAGCTCTTAATTGCTACTGTCAAAGGCGATGTTCATGATATTGGAAAAAATTTGGTTGACATAATACTTACAAATAATGGTTATGACGTAATAAATCTTGGAATAAAGCAAGATGTATCAGCAATTATTGATGCACAAAAGAAGCACAAAGCAGATTGCATCGCTATGAGCGGATTACTTGTTAAATCAACTGCTTTTATGAAAGATAATTTAGAGGCATTTAACAATGAGAATATTAGTGTTCCAGTAATATTAGGAGGCGCAGCCTTAACCCCAAAATTTGTCAATGAGGACTGCAGCACAATATATAAAGGGAAAATATTGTACGGAAAAGATGCATTCACTGATCTTAAATTCATGAATGAATATATGGATAATAAAAAAAAGGGAAATTGGTCTAATACAGAGGGGTTTATTAATAATGAGGGTATTAATACTAATTTAGCCTCATCAAAAACCAATTCTGTAGTGAATAATAAATCAATATGCATAACTACTGAGACTTCCAAATTAAATCTGAAAGAAAATCTTATAAGATCTAAATTTATAAATGAAGAAGAACCAATTCAAGCTCCTTTTTTGGGAACTAAGGTTTTATACGACGTTGATATAGATTTGAACAAGTTAATTTTTTATTTAGATAAGAAAGCTCTATTTAGCGGACAATGGCAAATAAAAAAAGGAAAAAACCAAAGCGTAGATGAATACAATTACTATTTGGATTCATATGCTAAACCGTTGTTAGATAAATGGTTAGAGACAATTGTAGAAAAAAAACTGATTTCACCCAAAGCAGTTTATGGATATTTCAGATGTGGTAGAAAAGATAACA
>CACAXR010000033.1 GCA_902536555.1 uncultured Prochlorococcus sp.
TTATCTTGGTTATTAACCTCAAATGATATGGGAATTGAATCCACCAATCTTTGCTAATTTGTAAATTATTTAGACTAATCACAAGTGAAATACATTTTTATAATTTTTTTTAGTTTTTGTGGTTTATTTTTTAATAATGGTTTAGAGGCTGCTGAAAAGATAAATATTAAATTTGAAGAGATGGAAATCCCTCTTACTATAGAACAATTATCAAAATTAGAAAAATACAAAGATGATTCAACAGAATTAATAAATTGGTTAAAAAATAATGGATTAATAAGAGTTTTTGAATTATCAAAATTTTTAGAATTTCCTGTTTTCAAGGAAGAAGGATTAAATAGAGAAATATTAAGAAGTTGGATAGGGCGTAAAATTCTTACAGAATTAAGCAAAAGCATTAAAGCTCCAAATGACAATAATGGAACAGAGATTTATAACACTATAGAAAAGTTATTAGATCAAAAAAAAAGAAGTTTCAACTTTAGAAATCATAAAGGCATTGCCATCAGAAGAAATTTCACTTGATATTGATAATTTAATTTTAATAATTTCATCTTGGAACTTTTATCCAAATTAAATAAACTTGAAAGAACGAACCAAAATGTCTTGAAAAATACTGAAAAAAAATCAACTCAAGATCTAATAAAAATTGATAAAAAAATTTATGCTCCCCACCGAGTGAAACCTTTTGAAATTGAAATATGGAAAAGCAATAAAACAAATGAAGATAAAGAACTGATAATTTTCATGCCAGGACTTGGAGGCGAAATTAATAATTTCAAATGGATAGGCAACGAATTGGCTAAAAGAGGTTGGCCAATATTATTCATAGATCATAGAGGAAGTAATTTGGAGTCATTTATAGAAGTACTCGAAGGTAAGGAAACAATACCAGGAAGTGCAGACTTTTTCTTATATAGAATTAAGGATTTAGATGCTGTATTAAAATCTCATGAAAATGGAGAATTTGGTTTAACTAATGATTCTTATATTTTAATGGGGCATTCACTTGGTGCTTTAATAGCACTTCTACATGAAGGCAATAAACCTACTGATCAACTAGAGGAAAAATGTGATTCAGCATTAAAAGACTTTGCAGTAACAAATTTATCTAAATTACTTCAATGTCAGTTGAGCGAAATACCATTCCCTAAGAAAAACAACTCTAATAAGGCCAGTGCGATTATAGTTTTTAATTCATTTGGCAGTTTAGTATGGCCAAAAGAAAATAGTACAGGCATTAAAACACCAACTCTTCTAATAGGTGGTACTTATGACCTTATTACACCATTAATGAATGAACAATTTAGAGTTTTTTCAGCTTTAAATAATCCATCAAATAGGTTTCTAATTGTTGAAGGGGCAAGTCATTTCTCTCCAATAAGAATTAATAAAAGCTATAAAGAAAATAATGACGTCTTCAATATAAGTGAGACTTTTATTGGTTCAGAACCAATATTAGTACAAGATTTAGCTGCAAAATATATAGTTGAATTTTTAAAAAATATTAAAGACAAAAAGATCCCTACAGTAGTTAAAAATCAAAGAGATTTGGGACTTGATTTCCATCTTCTAGATCTTGAAACAATAAAAGAAATTTCCGAAAATTAGTATTCTATACGTGGATCTAAATATGCGATTAAAATATCCACGAAGAGATTTAAAGAGACTATGAGCATAGAGGTGAAAATTACAATTCCTTGAACCAAGGTATAGTCTCTTTGAGAAATGGCTTCATGTAATCTTAAAGCTATACCTGGCCATGAAAAAGTTACCTCGAACAATAAAGCACCTCCTGCTAATGAGGCCATAGTCAAGCCAGAAATAGTGACGATTGGCAATAGAGCATTAGGCAATGCATGGTTTAAAAATATTTTTTTCCTTGATATTCCTCTACATATAGCAGCATTTACATAATCACTTTTTAATGTCTTATCCATATTTACTCTTAATGAGCGGCTGAATATACCACTTAATAAAAAGCCAAGGGTAATTGAAGGCAGTGCGAGATGATAAAGACTATCTTTCAAAGCAATAATATTATTTGAAAGAATACTATCTAAAACTAGAAAACCTGTAATTTGAGGTTGTTGCTGAAATATTGGAAATCTACCTCCAATTGGGGAAATATTAAAGAATACAGAAAATAATAATTGCGCTAACATTGCACCCCAAAAAGGAGGGATCGCATATGTAGCAATTCCTAATATTCTCGCAATATAATCAGTCTTTGTACCTCTATTTCTTAAGCCAATTAATCCTAATGGGAAGCCTATAAGTGTGGCACTTAATATTGAAAAGAATCCAAGCTCAAGACTAGCAGGCAATGACTTAATAATAATATTCAAGACTGGCTCCTGGGTACTAAGAGATTGGCCAAAATCTAAGCGCAATATATTTTTAATATATGAAAAATATTGACTTATCAAAGGTTCATTTAGCCCCAATTTATTTCTTAGAAATTCCCTTGAAACCTCATCTGCACCAGATCCAAGTATGGTATCGACAGGATCGCCAGGGGCAACTCTCAATAAAATAAATACTAATGAAGAAATTATCCATAGCATTATCGGTATTAATGAAATTTTTAATAAGGAATAATTTAGTAGTTTATTTAAATTTCTACTCATCAATTAACTCTAGATCACTCAATAAAATTATTCCTGAACCATTAAAAATAGGTTTTGATATTTTATTTTGAGACCATGCTTTTTGAGAGGATATCCAAATAGGAATATAAGGGATTGAATTTG
>CACAXR010000034.1 GCA_902536555.1 uncultured Prochlorococcus sp.
CTATTGATTTAAAATGCTCAAGTAATTCTCTTATTCTTGATGGTCCTAATCCACTGATTTGGGACAATTGAGATCTATTCATTCTCTTAGATCTTTTGTCTCTATGAAAAGATAATGCAAATCTATGTGCTTCATCTCTTACCCTTCTTAATAGAAGAACTCCTTTTTGATTTTCATCAGTATCAAGAGACTTAGTAAATCCTGGAATAAATATTTCTTCATTTTTTTTTGCTAATGAACATATAGTTACTTCTTCCTCAAGATTTAATTCTTTTAATGCTTTAATAGCTGCATTTAACTGTCCTTTACCTCCATCAATCATTATTAAATCAGGCCAATCTGATAGAAGTTCATTGTCTAATTTACTATTCGTTTTATCATTTAATATTGAAAAGTCACCTCCGCTTTTTTTAAATCTTGACCATTTTTTAAACCTTCTATGTATAACTTCATATATCGAAGCAAAATCGTCACTATGTCCTACAAAAACGTTTGGATCATTAATTTTATATTTCCTATAATGCTGTTTAGAAGGAATCCCATCAATAAAAACGACTTGCGATGCTACAGGGTCACTACCCTGAATGTGGCTTATATCATAACCTTCAATTCTTTTAGGTTGTTCGCTTAATTCAAGTATTTGGGCAAGATCCTCAATTGATGATTCATTATCTTGTATTCCATTTAATATTCTATCTAATTCCAATTTCGCATTTTTTAAAACCATTTCTACAGTTTCATGTTTTTTATTTCTTTTTGGTATTAAGATTTTTACTTTCTTTTTTCTTAGCTCAGTTAACCAATCCTCTATGGTTGCTTGTTTTGGAAGGTTATATTGAATAAGAATTTCTGATGGTATTTCAACAGCTTCAACATTCATATAATGCTCTTCTAATACCCTTTGTAGAATATGATTTTCATCTTCATTATTTAATTTTTGACTATAGCCAATTCTCCCAATGAGCTTACCAGATCTCATTTGGAAAATTTGTATACTAGCTACATTTTTTTCTGAAACTATTCCAAAGATATCTCTATTAATTGAAGAATCTGGTATTGATATTTTTTGTGATTCAGTTAATAATTTTAAACCTGAAATTTGGTCCCTTATTTTTGCTGCATTCTCATAATCTAAATAATTTGAAAATTGCAGCATTTTTTTTTGTAAAAATAATTCTAAGTCATCATTTCTTCCTTGAAATATCATAGATACTTGTTTCATTATTTTTTTATAATCGTCAGATGATATAACTTCTTGGCAAACACCTGGACATCTTCCAATTGAATAATTCAAACAAGTTCTATCTTTATAGACTGGCCTTGGTCTTTGTCTAAGTGGAAATATTTTTTTTATCGTAAATAATGTTCTCCTTAATAATCCGACATCAACATAAGGTCCATAATATCTATCTAAATTATTTCTATTTCTTCTTCTTCTTGTAATAAATATTCGAGGATATTTTTCACTCCAAGTTATACAAAGATATGGATATTTCTTATCATCCTTTAAAAGAATATTAAAGTATGGTTTATTTGTTTTAATTAAATTTGACTCTAAATTTAATGCTTCATATTCGCTATCTGTGACTATTATTTCTATTTCAGTTATTTGACGAACCATCAAACTTAATCTGGGAGTTAAATCTGAATAATTATTGAAATAACTACTTACTCTACTGCGTAGTTTTTTAGATTTACCGATATAAAGTAAGTTATTATCAATATCTTTAAATAGATAACAACCAGATGACTTTGGAATTTCGGATAATCTTGATTTTAATAAATCCTTATTATTAATTAATTTATATTCAATTTTTAAATTGTATTTGTTATCTATTTTTTCGATAGAGGAATTACTCATTTATAATGGTTAACCTCCATAATTCCAGCCAGTTGAAGATAAATTTAGTGAGTCAACATCATTATTTAGATAAGCAGATTGAACCTCTCCTACAAAAACGGTATGGTCTCCTTGCATAACACTTCCAACAACATTACATTCAACTCCACCAACACTATCAACTAAAATAGGCAATCCAAGCTCACCTAAATTAAATTCAACAGATTCAAATCTGCCTCCTAATGCTTTTTGGGGTTTAAAGAAAACAGCTGCTAGATCCTTTTGATCACTTTTAAGCACATTTAATGAGAATTTATTGGTGGTCTTTATTATTTCATGACTAGAACCCTCTGCTCTAACAGCCATTACAACTAATGGTGGTGTGAAGGAACCTTGAGTCACCCAACTTGCAGTAAATCCATTCACTTCATTTTTTTCCTCGTCTCTAACGCCACAAATAAATAATCCGTGAGGTATTTTTCTTAATAAGATTTTTTTTGCTTCTAGATTTAATGTCATAATTGATTTATCCAATAATCTTATTTTAACTAAATTTCTTATTCGATCATAATAAATTCATGAAAATTCTTTATCCAGGTACATTTGATCCTTTAACAAACGGGCATCTTGATTTAATAGAAAGGGCTGAAAAGATATTTGGCAATGTAGTAGTTGCTGTTTTAGAAAATACTTCTAAAACACCAACATTTAATCTCGAAAGAAGAATAGTACAAATAAAAAATTCACTTTCCCATTTACCTAATATTGAAATTATTTCTTATTCTGGTCTAACTGTTGATTGTGCAAATGATCTAAAAGCTAATCTTATTCTTAGAGGCCTAAGAGCAATGAGTGATTTTGAGTAT
>CACAXR010000035.1 GCA_902536555.1 uncultured Prochlorococcus sp.
AATAACTCCTGAAGAAATACCTTATTAAGTTAATGTTGCGACTTCTTCCTTTACCGATTTTTATTTGTATTTATCTATTTTCTTGGTGGAGATGTAAAAAAAATATTATCGCTAGTGATAAACAACTAAAATCTTGCATTGATTGGGCATATACAAAAAATTTACCTCTCCCACCAAAACCTTCATTTGTCGAGTTTTATATTGTTTATGTCTCTTCTTTTTTTAAATTTCCCTTTGGGATAATTATTCAAAAACTTCCTTTTGCAAAGAAAGTAAGCTACTACGAAAGAGAAATGAAATTAATATTTGATAAATGGAATCTAGAAAAAATTAAAAAATTAATTAACTAATTTATTTGTAATTCTGGAGTAAAGATAAATAAATTCCTAATAATACAAAAATTGCTACACCTATCCCTATAACTGTAGTTGGTTGATTATTCCAAAAATTAGTTAAAAATTCCATTGATTGGGAAGTCTAAATTTTTTTAGATCTATTAGCTCTATTCATTACTTTTCTCAAAATATTATTTTTAATTGATAAATCAGAAATACAATAAAGAGTTAAAAACAAAACTAATTTTGCAAAAAATGAGATTTGCATAATAAAAATAACTCTACGCTCATAAAAACAAATTTCAATAAAACTGCAAATTTTTTAGAAGACCTAATAGGCGGTATTTTTAATAATTGACAGTCGATCTACATTAGATGGTATAACTACCATCTTTTTTAATGACCATTAATACATTTCTCTTGCTGTTATTAGTTATTTCTAATTACACAAACTTATTTTTTAATATAAAAAACAGAAGAAGATGAGACGGTTACTACTTGCACTGTTAATAGTTAAAAATTGACAGCCAACTAAAAGAGAATCGTCTACTATTAAAAAAATCAAATTTAAAATGAAGAAAACTTTCTTAATTGGTTTAATTGCTGGTATTACTGGGATTGTGATTGGTTATAAAGTTCCAAAAGACAAGAATGTTGGTTATGTAATGATTTCTGGCAGGATTACAAATCTAGAACAAGCAGGCAAATACTTTGCAGAAGTAAATGATGTAGTTGTTAAAGGATGCGGAGCAAAGACATTAACAGTTGATTATGAAACTGATGTAAGAGAAGGATATGACGGACCCTTTTCAGTGCTCGCACAATTCCCAAGCAAAAAAGCAGCGCAAGATTGCTATGAAGGTGATTATCAAAATATTATTCCTTTAAGGAAAGGAGCTATAGATATGAACTTTAGAATAGTTGAGAGAAATAGATAATAAATAAAGCTATTTCTAGTGATAACTGAGCGGGATGCAAATCCTCGCTCAAAGCTCGCTCAGACCAATCTTTCTAAGCGTTGGCAATGAAAAAGAGATTCTGGGAAACTCTCTAGTACGAATTGATTTTCCATAGTCGGGGGCAACAGGATTCGAACCTACGACCTAGTGCTCCAAAGGCACTGGGGGTTATTTTTAAAAATATGCTGAGACTTTTCTTATAGTATGGAGTAATTATAGATGGTGAAACGAGTTTGAGATAGCTTATTGCTAAATCTTAGAAGACCATACAACATGTTTATTGAACTTAGAGCTCCCTTAGAATCCACCGATGCTGTTGATATCTAATTAGAAGTAATTCTTTTCATTATTAAATTTCTAGCAATATCAGATTTTACTGATCCAACTATGCTAGGAATCTCTTCTTTAATTTCGAATCCTTTTTCTTTTAGATTATTAATGATGTATAAGTCTTCTTCCATACCATTGTCCTCAAAATAGATCTCTTCTGCTTTCGACAAAACATTCCATGCACCTTTTGTAACTATTGATTCATTCCCATCAACATCGATTTTGACTTTTGTTGGTTGTGGTAATTTGAAATCTTTGAAAATATCATCTATTGGATAAATAAGTTGACTAATTTTAAATGGGTTTGGTCTATTCGTAGGTAATACCTGATCTCTTCCAACTGACTGGAGAGCATCTCCAATTGAAAAGTCTCGATAGAATATATCTTGAACATCCTTTGAAGAACCGGAAGCTATAGGTATAGTTAATACTTTATCTTGAAGTTTGTTAATAAAAATATTAGTGTGCAAGCAATAAATATTTGCGGGGTCGAGCTCTATCGCTATAACTTTATTTGCTATCTTTGCGGCGGGGATTGAATAGGTTCCTACATTTGCTCCCACATCAAGAAAAATATCATCACTTTTAAAACTCTTTAGCCATTTCATCATTAATGGTTCTTCTGAGTGAAATGTTTGAGCTCTCCAACGTAGACGCCCATGTCCTGATTTGAAATACAACTTATGTCCATGAAAATCAACCTGACTTACAGGATCAATTAATTGGCAAATCTCTGTTGAAATAATTGTGTTGCTATTCAATGCAAAAAATTTTACAAATCCTTTTGCGAATAATCTAATTATTTTCTTATAGAAAGATGGTACATAACCATATCTAAAGGATGTATTTTTTCTAAGATTCGTTCCCTTCAAAGCTTTATTCTAAATTAAATTCATTATACTTTTGTTAGTTCAGTATTCATCTAATTTCAAAAGATATAAATTGCAGGGTTTTTTGCTTAGTTCTGCGTAGTTTTTCCTGAGAATCTAAGCAACATTTATCCACTATTTGTTCACT
>CACAXR010000036.1 GCA_902536555.1 uncultured Prochlorococcus sp.
AGATGTTCTTATAAATGGTAAACCGATTGTGGTATTGACTGAGTAATTAAGAGCTATCACTTTCATTGGTATTAAACCTTGATCATGATACATTGCGAGAATACCATCATGCTTTTCCGCATCTTTGCAATTCCATGCTTTTACGGAAGAATTCCAGCAACTATCTGGTGATAAAGGGCCTAATAATTTAATACCTCTATTCTTTTTATTCCAAGCAATCAATGCATTATTGAGCCAATCTTTTTCTTCACTACCCAAAATTCCCTCTTCACCAGCATGAGGGTTTAATCCTGCTACTTTTAAAGTAGGTTTATCAACATAGGTATTACAAAAATCTTTGAAAAGGTCAAGTTTTGAATGGATTAATTCTGTAGTTAATTGATTGGGAACCTCACAAAGAGCTATGTGAGTTGTAGCTAATAGCGTATTGAATCTCCATCCTGTGATTGGTGATTTTGCTGTGAATAACATTCCAACATTTTTAACTCCACACGATTTTGCTAATACTTCAGTTTGACCAGAGAAGTAATGACCTGATAGTGACCATGATTTCTTGCAGATTGGTCCAGTTACAAGTGCTGAATTAGGATGTTGTTTTACAAGTTCAATTGCTTTTGTTAAGTAATAGAAACTTGAATTACCATAACTTGATTTAGCATCATTATCTGCTGAGGAAATTTCGAGATCATGTATCTTTAAATCTTTAGGATTTGCAAGGTTTTCTAATCCTAGGGATCTAAGATGTTTGTATGTATTTTGTAAATTTCTTTTTGATCCAACCAATATAAAGTCAATATTGTCTGATATGTCATTAGAACACAGTGCTTTTAAAATTATTTCGGGTCCAATACCTGACTCATCTCCCACGCTTATTACTAGCTTCAAATCCTTTTTTGTGTTCTGAAAATTCATAAAGAGTTTTTAAATTTATTTTTTAACTATTCAAATAGCAATTTTTTAAACCTATTTTATAGTTTTTATAAATTAGTTTATATCCTAGTGTTTTGCATAAAAGTTTATTAGAAACTCTTCTATTTTCCATCCAAAAAGATTGAGCGATAGGTGATAATTCTTTTTTTGCATCTTCAAATAACACTGGCTTTGGCATTGTTAAGCCAAGTAAATCGTAGCAATATTGAATAACTTCTATCTGAGAACAGGGTTGATCATCTGCAATATTAATAATCTGATAAAACTTTAAGGAATTTTTATTTTGTAATAGATAGATAATTGCATTGGTAATATCAGCAACATGAATTCTTGAAAATACCTGATTTTTTTTAGCAATAACACGAACTTTTTTATTTTTTATTGCTTCAAAAGTGGATCGTCCAGGTCCATAAATACCTGGTAACCTAAAAATTTGTACAGGTAAACCAGATTCAAGCCATTCTTTTTCACAATTTAATCTCTTATGACTTCTTTCCTGAAAAGGGTTTGGATTATCAATTTCAGAAACCCAATCACCCTTGGTGTTTCCGTAAACTCCTGTTGTAGATAAATAGCCAACCCATTCAAGGGATAAACTCTTTAGCTGATCTTTAAGACTGCTTAATACTGGATCTTTACCATTCTTGTCGGGAGGTATACAACTAAGAATATGTGTGACTCCATCAAAAGTTTTTTTAGTGGGAATAATACCGATTTCGCTGTTGAATAAGAAACTATCTGGATCTTTTTTTTCAGTTCTTGAACTTGTTAAAGCGGTATAACCTAATTGCCTGATTTTTTTTGCAAAGAAACTACCGCTGAAACCACATCCGAAGATTAAAAATTTATTTTTACTATTTAGTGAACTTGCGGGATTCTTCATGTGACGCTAAAGTAGTACATATGTATTATTAATGATGAAGACAGTTCTTAGGCCTGAATTAAAATTAAAAACTTATTGCATTAGCAAAAGTTATAGTCGTCTTAAAGAAAAAGAAATCAGTTTTATTAACTTTAAATTCTATCAAAAACTATTTGTACTTCTCATTTCATTTTCGACAATTTTAATATTCCCAGAATCGCCAAGAGAATTGGAAAATATATGTGAGAGTTATAACGCTAGAAAAATATGTAATGTTTGGTAATCAAGCTGCTCTGTATTCTGATCCATCTTTGTCGTTATTTTTATTAACCCGAAAATTAGGATTAGCCCATTGCAGTAATCTTATAGCTAGTCTTAAATCTCCATCTAACCAAGCTCTTATAGCCATTGCTCTTCGAGGATCATAAAATTTTTGTCTTCTATACCAATACAAAGCATTTTCATCTGATTTATCACCATTACAGGAAAGGCATGCTGGGACACAGTTTTCTGTTGTACTTAAGCCTCCTTGGCTTCTTGGTATTACATGGTCAATAGATTCGGAAGTTTTTCCGCAATATATACAACTCTTTCCTGTAAACTTATGAATAGATTTTCGCCATTGTCTTAATCTGAACTTAGGACATAAATCCTCTAAAAACACCGCATCATTAATATGCATTCAGAATATTTAGTTAAATAAATAATGGCTTGAATATGTTAAAAGTCAATAATTATTTAT
>CACAXR010000037.1 GCA_902536555.1 uncultured Prochlorococcus sp.
ATTCTTGTGGTCTAGTTTGAATTTGTTGAAATATACTATCAGCTATCCGATCATCAACAAGAATAAGTTCTCTCCATTTCCCATCTCCGTGAGATTTTGATATTGATGCAATAACTTCTTTAATTTCTTCGCAAATGAATGCTTTTTTGTTACTTGTAAGCTTGTCAAAACCTGGTTCAATTTTTCGAGCATTATTTTCAATTGTAATTTCTGGATTTTTCTGAATATTATCTAAAATCCAGCTTTCTCTTTCTGTAATGCAATCTTCTCTAAATTCATTGACTGCTAATTCATATCCCCAATCTCTAAATGCACCTTCTGTATATTTCATAATATTCCCTTTATGTACAAGAGTCACATGCCTTTTATCTCCTGATAATCTTTTTGCATGTTCAATAGCTTTTCTAATATGCCTTTGGCTACCAGATTTACTTACCGGTTTTATTCCAATACCTGATCCATCTGGTATAGATCTATTTTTTAAATTTTTACTTTTTGGAATGACAACCTTATTTAAGTGATTAATTAATTCAAGACAATTGTTATCCTCCGCTTCCCATTCAATTCCCATGTAGATATCCTCAGTATTTTCTCTGTAAACAATAACGTCTAAATTTTGTGGATTTTTGTGAGGGCTTGGAGTTCCTGAATAATATTTGCATGGTCTAACACAGCTATATAAATCAAATATTTGCCTTAATGCAACATTAAGAGATCTAATACCTCCACCGATGGGAGTCGTTAAAGGACCTTTGATAGCTACACCAAAGTGTTTGATTGCTTCAATAGTGTCTTGAGGCAGGTAGTTATATGTTCCATAAAGTTCACAAGCTTCATCGCCTGCATAGATTTTAAACCAATTAATTTTTCTTTCATTTCCATAGCTTTTTTTGATCGCTGCATCAAGAACGATTTGAGTTGCAGGCCAAATATCAACTCCAGTACCATCACCCCTAATAAATGGGACAATTGGATTATTAGGAACATTAGGTTTGCCTTGATTAAAAGTTATTATCTCGCCTTCATTAGGTAAAGTTAATTTTTCAAATTTTGGCATAGCTTTGAATTAATAAAAGATAACTCATTGAAGTTCCTCGTATTGTAATTTGCGATGAGTTATTATCTTTAAAACCTAGAAATTTATTATTCAAATGTGAATAGAGAATAGTTTATTGATCAGCATTTCAACATCTTTATTAAAAGAAAAAGTAGTTAATAAGCAAGTTTAAGCAAATTATGTCATTTTCAAAAAAATACTCAGCTGTTTATGAATGCGAGTTCAAATGTAAGTAATGTTGAAATAGCTAATAAAATTGCTTCCACTGCAGCTTTATTTCGGAAATATTTTCCAGATGCAAGCGTAAACTTTAGTCCTTGGGACAATTTAAATGATGAAAACATGCAAGATACTATTGATTTTGCGTTTCATTTCCCTGGTTGGAGTCCTCTTATTGAATGTAGAGCAATACTCTTACAATTAAGAATTGAAAAAGATAACAATCTTAGAGTTCCGAAATTATTGGGAATAATAATGCGAGGTATGATTGTTCCCTCTGAGAGATGGAGAGTGGCTACCATTGGTGATTGGGAAATGACTGGCACTCATCTACCGCAAAAGGAACAAAAAGATAATCTTTTTTTGGTTTGTAAAGAACTTTATAAGCTATTCTCTACAACATCCGCTGGTAACAAAAATTAGCTGTTTTATGTATTTTCCTTGTAGATTAAATACACTTACAAAAATAATTAAAAATATATGGCAGTTGCTCTTGCAGGACAATTAAGAGAAGGGACCAAAAAATCCCACACTATGGCAGAAAATACTGGCTTTGTGGCTTGTTTTTTAAAAGGAGTTGTTGAAAAAAAATCTTATAGAAAATTAATTAGTGATTTATATTTTGTTTATGAAGCTATGGAAGAAGAAATTGAGAGACTGGTCAATGAAGAACATCCTGTAATAAAACCTATAGGTTTTAAATCATTATTCAGGAAAGAAACTCTTATAAATGATCTTAAATTTTATTTTGGTGAAGACTGGAAGAATGAAATTAATATTTCTCACTCAGCAAAAGAATATGTTGAAAGAATCCGAGAGGTTGCAAAAAATTCACCAGAGCTATTGGTTGGTCACCACTACACTCGCTATATAGGGGATTTATCAGGCGGGCAAATCTTG
>CACAXR010000038.1 GCA_902536555.1 uncultured Prochlorococcus sp.
AGGAGAAACTTTAAAAATTCCCCCTTTTTGCTTTTTAATATATGTATATGCTGCATCCCAACTACTTTCATGATCATTGCCTCCATCTCTCATCGTACAGAAAATTTCTGCTCCAAAGGATCCTGCATTTACTCTTGGCGTAGTAAAGGTTAGAGGAGCGAAAATTCCCAACGCTAATGGTATTAGTTTTTTCTTCGTTAATCTTTGCATTAGGCTTTTAACTTCTATTTAAAAATATCTTTTATTGTGAATATGTCTATAGAAATTTAAGATTTAATCACTCCAAATATATTCAATAATTTTACAACTAAAGGAAGAATTAAGAGTACAGTGATCAATCTGACAGCGTGCAAAGTTGCTACCGCAGGCCCCACTCCGTATTCAGAACCTACAAGACTCATTCCGCTAATTCCTCCTGGTGCAGCTCCTAGAATTGTTGTAATGATATCTATATTAAGTAATCTGCTTGTCCATAAACCAATTGCTAATCCAGTAATAACTAAAGTAAAAGTTATTAATATAGCTGGCCTCCATAAATTTTGAATATCAACTAATGAGTCTTTTGTTAATGATGTACCAATGACTGTTCCAATTCCGATCTCTAAAATTGTTCTTGTGCCAATTGGCCACTCTGCAATTTCGACTTTGCCACTTATGCTAAGTATGCTTGCGCCTATTAAAGCACCTGCTAGAGGAGCTGCAGGAATGCCTGTTTTTAGAGCTAATGCTCCAAAAATACAACCCGCAAAAATATAATAGATTAGATTAAGGTTAGGCATAAATTTCAAGGATTTTTGAACATAATATTAGAAAAAATTATTTTTATTTAAGTTTATAGTCAAATAATATTTTTAGTTTCCTCTCGTAATGTCCCCTTTTGTTGGCATAATATAAATTAAAGCATGAATTTTTATGTCTTCACAAGTTTCATTCAAAGATAATAAAAACCGCATAAAGAAAAAATTATCTTTTTTTGAGGGTGGACACCAGCTCGAAAAATTAGAGTTTGCCCTTGCAATAGCTCAAACAAATGGTGATGAAAAAAAATCAATCGTTCTTAGAAAAAAGATTGTTGAATTAGGTGGAAATGTTGAAGAGCCAGGCACTTAACTTAATTTCCCTCTAGATACCTTGATACCACAACTAATGCTTCACCAGCTTGTTGGGATGTAATTTTACCGAGGTAAAGAAGTGTATTACTTATCGCAGAAACTACCGTAATAATATCTCTGTCATTAACATAACCTAAATGTCCGACTCTAAATATTTTCCCCTTTAGGTGATCTTGACCACCAGCAAGTAAGATATCGAAATTATTCTTTATTTTTTTTCTAAATTCTTCAGCATCTATTCCTTCGGTTTTTATTGCAGTAATAGAAGGACTTAAATATTTTTCATCAGCAAATAATTTTAGATTTAAAGCCTTTACAGCATTACTCATCGCTAATTTATGTTTATTGTGTCTGAGGAAAATTTTATCTAAGCCTTCTTCTCTCATCATTTTTAAAGCTTCATCTAATGCAAAAACCAAATTAACTGCTGGAGTATATGGATTACTGTTACTTAAAAGACTTTTTCTGTAGGATTTCAAATTTAAATAAAATTTTGGTAAATTAGATTTTTCTGCAGCTTCCCATGCTTTTTGGCTCATTGCTATAAAACTAAGCCCTGGAGGTATCATATATCCCTTTTGTGATCCTGAAGCAACGATATCTAATTTCCATTCATCTACTGGTACATTACAAGCTCCAAGACTTGTAACGCAGTCAACAATTGATAAAGCTGTCTTGTGCGCGCGAATATATGAACTAATAGTTTGTAGATCATTAATTACACCTGTGGAGGTTTCAGAATGAGTCAAAATAACCGCCTTTATTTCTTTTTGTTCATCTTTCTCTAATACCTTTTTGAATGCTTCTGGATCAAGCGGAGTTCCCCATTCGGAATCAATTTTTATTACTTCCAGTCCAAATTCTTTAGCAACTTTTACCCATCTTTCGCCAAATTTTCCATTTTCTCCACAAATTACTTTATCTCCTTTACTTAAGGTATTTATTATTCCAGCTTCCATTGCTGCAGTTCCACTACCAGTAATTGTTAGGACATCATTTTGTGTTTGATGAAGCCACTGTAAATTTTTAGTA
>CACAXR010000039.1 GCA_902536555.1 uncultured Prochlorococcus sp.
TTCCAAAACCTTTTGCTTCAATTTTTGGAATACCACCCTCTAAAAAAAATAAAAAAGACCAACCTTTGTTCCATCCTAAATAGAAGGGATTTCGATACATTGCATTCTTTTGGAGGTAATCTTTAAATGATATTTTCCTTTTCAACGAGTTACTTGTATTCACTATTACCAAATAAGAAGTTTACGGCTTATTATTTCTGGACAGTAATTTTTGTAATTAAATAATTAAATAATTACAAGAGGAATACTTGACGTCTACGAGTAGTACATCTATATTAATAGTACAACTGTATTATCTTCATGACTTCAGGAGTCGCTAATGTTCGGACTTATTTTTATCGTGGCAGCCTTATTGACTCCCCAACTGGCTGGTTGTTTAACAAAAAAAGTGGTTTATTAATTTTTTTTGAGAGTTATAAGAAATCTGTTTCTAATAACTTAAAAGTATATACTCATCTTTTCTATGCAAATGAATTAGGTGAACCAGCCCAAATTAAAAATTCAAGACTTCATTCTATTGAGTGTGCTTGTGAAACATGGAATGAATTAATTTCAGGAGGTTGGCAAATTGTTACTAATAAATTCCAGTAATCATGATCAAGGTAAATCCTTCAAAATGGGAATATCTAAAAGAATCTACCTTAAAACAAAAACGAACAAAGATTTGTATTACTTGCAATCACTTTCGCTACAGCACTACAGAAACTTTTGTTACTATTTTACTCTGTCCAAAATAAGAAAAACTTGTACCACAGGGTGATCATTTACTTAAAGGTTGTGAGTATTGGCAAAAATATATGACGATATTTTCTCCTGAAGCATCTTAATTATTCTCTAATTAAACTTCTCTAGGTAGAGATATTTAATTATGTAAACAAAGCATTATTTTATACAACTTAAAAATTTTTTTTTAAGTAATTTTGTATCATGATTCAATTCTACTTTTCCATATTTTTATTAGTTGTGCTTACATTTTTTGCACTTTTATTAGATGCACCAGAATTGGCTTCTTTAATTCAAACATTTTAGAAAATAATAAATCAGCATTTTTACTGATTTACTTTCTTAATAAGTAAGGCGTAGGTTTAACTTGTTGAATAGGAGGGATCTAATGATTGACAGTCCACCAGAGGAGTTTAATTATAAAATTTAAATCTAGATAAAACTAATGCTAAATCTGGAATGAGTCTTCTATTTGAGATTCATTCCTTTTTAATTTCTTTCTAAAAAATGTAAATTATAAATATTAAATTTTAAAAGTAAAAAATCTGTTCATATTAAAATGATTTGAGGCCTATGTCTCTTCTTAGATAGTGGCAAGCTTTACCTGAATCCAAAACCAGTTTTTTGTTCTTCTTTTTCTTCCCATTCATTAATAATTAGTTTTAGTAAACTTTTAAGTTCCGAATTCGAAGCATCAGTATCTTTTTGAAGATTTATACAAATGTTTTTTATTTCCTCAAAAGCATTATCAATTAATATTGTTTTTTGATCTGGATTAGCCATGGAATTTTAAAATGCTCCATTACAGTTGAATCCACTGCAGTTAATAACCTTGAAAATATTCATTACAAAGTTGTGGAATCTTTCATCATAAAAAAATGCCCAAGTTGAAAATATAGCAAAACCAGAGACGGCAAAAGCAGCATATTGAAGCCAATGTATTCCATAGCTATCCAATCCATTTTTATCAAAATCAGAATTACTCAATTTCTTTTTTACTTATAATAAAAATATTTTTTTAAAAAGGAGAGTTTGTTTTGAACGAGAGATTTATTTCTTTAAGACCTTAATGAATTGATAGTTTAAATAAAACCAGGTATTATCCACCCAAAAAAACCGTAGTTTATTATCAAAGCTAAAAAACCAATCATAGCTAATCTTCCATTTGTTATTTCGGCATTTTTCCAAAATTTACCCATATAGTTTTTTATTTTTTTCGAATTTTTATCTATCAAATAATTTGGTTCTAAAGGTTCCTGCAACCTTTTGATGGCATATAAAGAAAATTGGATTGTAATTGCAATGATAACAACTATAAAACTAGTAAGTGCATCCATTTT